>JAWRIJ010000111.1:0-10629 GCA_040307975.1 Oscillospiraceae bacterium
CGGAAAGCGTGGCGAATCTTTCTTAAAAACAGACGCTGCCTGTTTTTTTAAGTTAGTTCGTATAGTTGTCGAAATAGCCCTGTACCAGCACGACGGGCGTACCCTTGTCTCCGCTGCCGCTTGTAAGATCGCAGAGCGAGGCGATAAGATCGGTCAGCTGGCGCGGCGTCGTACCCTCGGTCGCCATCTTGCCGACCAGCGAGCCCTGCTTGGCGCGGATGTCGGCGCTGATGGCGTCGCGCAGCGCATCGCCGGAGAGGTCCTTATACTTGTCGTCCGCAAGATACTTGAGCTTGAGCTCGTTGGGCGTGCCGATGAGCCCCTCGGTGAACGCCGGAGAGGTCACAGGGTCGGCAAGCTCCCATATCTTGCCCTGCGGATCCTTGAACGCGCCGTCGCCGTAGACCATGACCTCGACGTGCTTGCCGGTCGCGTCCGCAATGCGCTTGCGCACATCCTCGACCACGCCCTGGCAATCGCGCGGGAAGAGCTTGACGGTGTCCTCGGTGGACTTATTGGAGCCGAGCAGGCCGTACTTTTCATTGTAGCCGCTGCCATCCACGCTCGCCGAAAGTATCTCGTCGAGTCCATAGACCGCTTTCGCGCCCGCCGCCTTCAAAAGGCGCTTGGTGCGCGCGCGGGTGTGGATGTCGCAGGCGAGCACACAGTCGGTATACTTGAGGATATCGGTCGCATGGTTGGCGAACACGATCTCGCACTCGGCGCCCGCGCCCTCGACCAGTTCCGTATAATAGGCGACATAGTCCACTCCGGTAAACTCATGCTTCGTCGCGCCGAAGATCGCGCGAAACTTCTCCGCCGTCAGCACGTCGCTGTACGGATTGACGCCCGCCTCGTCCACCTGATCGAGCGTCACGAGCGCGTTGCCGACCTCGTCGGAGGGATAGCTGAGCTGGATGACGACCTTACGGCAGCCCTTGGCAATGCCGCGCAGCAAAATCGCAAAGCGGTTGCGTGAGAGGATCGGGAACACGACGCCGACCGTACCGCCGCCAAGCTTAGCGCGCACATCCGCCGCGATGGCGTCCACGCTGGCATAATTGCCCTGCGAGCGCGCCACGACAGACTCGGTGATGGCGACGACGTCGCGGTCGCGCAGCGCAAAGCCGTCGCTCTCCGCCGCCTTGAGCACACTATCCGCCACGATGGCGGCAATGTCGTCGCCCTGACGGATGATGGGGCAGCGAATGCCCCGGGACACGGTACCGACCAGTCTTTCTTCGCTTTCCATATACAGTCGTCCTCCCCAAAAATATGAATTGTACAGCGCAGATAATTTTGGTATCCCGCTCAAAGTACAAATCGAAGCGGACGCAGCTTGCTCCGATTTGGTGCGGGTAACAGGACTCGAACCTGCACGGTTGCCCACCGGAACCTAAATCCGGCGCGTCTGCCAATTCCGCCATACCCGCATAGCAAAGTTATTTTAGCACACATCCCTTTTTCGGGCAAGAATGAAGTTTCGGTTGAAATGCATGAAATCGTACCCTATAATAGGATTACTTTTCTACGAGGGAGGAACGGCAATGGGCAAGCGTGTCATACTGGGTATCCTCGCCCATGTGGACGCGGGCAAAACGACGCTTTCCGAAGCGCTGCTCTATGCCGCGGGCACGCGGCGTACGCTCGGCCGCGTCGACCACGGCGACGCCTTTCTCGACACCGACGCGCTCGAACGCGAGCGCGGCATCACCATTTTCGGAAAAACGGCGCTTTTCTCTGCAAAGGGAGTTGACTTTACGCTTCTTGATACGCCGGGGCATGTGGACTTCTCCGCCGAAATGGAACGCACGCTCCCTGTGCTCGACTGCGCGGTACTCGTCGTTAGCGGCACGGACGGCATACAGAGCCACACGCGCACGCTGCTTCGACTGCTGGAACGCTACCGCGTACCCGCGTTCGTGTTCGTCAACAAGGTCGACCTCCCCGGCGCGGATCGCGCGCAGCTGATGACACAGCTCTCCGCCGCGCTCCCCGGCTGCGTCGATTTTGCCTCTTCCGACCGCGACGAAAACGCCGCCATGTGCGACGAGGCAGCGCTGGAACAATACCTTGAAGCGGGACGGCTTGATGACGCGGCGCTTGCCGGGCTTGTGCGCGCGCGTAAAGTCTTCCCCGTTTTTTTCGGCTCGGCGCTCCGGCTCGACGGCGTGGAGCCGCTGCTCTCCGCGCTCGCCGACTATGCTCCCGCCGCTGAGGACAGCGGCGCGTTCGGCGCGCGTGTGTTCAAGATAAGCCGCGACGCACAGGGTACGCGGCTCGCATGGCTACGCATCACGGGCGGAACGCTCCGCGCAAAAACGCCTCTCCGCTACGTCGCAAACGGCGTGCAATACGAAGAAAAAGCCGATCAGCTGCGGCTCTACTCCGGTGAGAAATTCTCCCCTGTCAACGAGCTTTCCTCGGGGATGGTCGCCGCCGTAACGGGGCTGACGCACACGCGCCCCGGGCAGGCGCTCGGCGACGCTGCGGACGCTGATCCGCCGCTTTTGGAGCCGGTGCTGACCTATCAGCTGATCCTGCCCGAGGGCGTCGAGCCGCACGCGGCGCTGCCCAAGCTGCGCGAGCTGGAGGACGAAGACCCGATGCTTCAACTCGTTTGGAGCGAGCACGCACGGGAGCTGCACGTCCGTCTGATGGGGCCGATCCAGTTGGAGATCTTGCAACGCCTGATTTTGAATCGCTTCGGCTGGAACGTCTCGTTTGGCGCAGGCAGCGTCGTCTATCGCGAAACCGTCGCCGCGCCGACGCTCGGCATGGGACATTTTGAGCCGCTGCGCCATTATGCGGAGGTACATCTGCTCATCGAGCCGGGCAAACGCGGCAGCGGCGTCCGCTTCGCGTCTGCGATGTCGACGGACGACCTCGCGCTGAACTGGCAGAGGCTGATCGAAACGCACATTTTTGAGCGCGAGCATCCCGGCGTCCTGACCGGTTCGCCGCTGACGGATGTGAAGATCACGCTCGTCGCGGGGCGCGCCCACCTCAAGCACACCGAGGGCGGCGATTTCCGCCAGGCAACCTGCCGCGCTGTGCGACAGGGTCTGATGCGTTCGGAGAGCATACTGCTTGAGCCGTATTATGACTTTCGTCTGGAACTCCCGCCGGAGAACGTGGGGCGCGCGATGACCGACATACAGGGCATGGGCGGCACGGCGGAAGCGCCGGAGACAGAGGGTGATCACGTTCTGCTCACAGGAAACGCGCCGGTGGCGGGACTGCGCGGCTATGCCGAAACGCTCGCCGTCTACACTCGGGGCGCGGGACGGCTGAGCTGCACCGTGCGCGGCTATGAGCCCTGCGCCGACAGCGCCGCGGTGATCGCCGCAGTCGGCTATGATCCGGAGCGCGATGTGGAAAATCCGTCATCCTCGGTCTTTTGCGAACACGGCGGCAGCGTCACGATCCCTTGGAACGAAGCAAGCGCACGGATGCACTGCGACAGCGGCGTCCGCCTCGGCGCGCCAAAAACAGCCGAGGAACCACCCGCCCCAAAACGCCGCCGCGAAGCGGGCGCTTACGAAGACGACGCGGAGCTGCAAAGCATCTTCGAGCGCACCTACGGCAAGGTCGAGCGCAAGGCGTTCGAGCCGCCGAAGGCTCCCGCGCGCAAGCCGCTCGACGAGGGCAAATACAACGTCGAGCTGCAGCTCGGCGGCACGGAATACCTGCTCGTCGACGGCTACAACGTCATCTTCGCGTGGGACGAGCTGAATAAACTCGCCGCGCAGGACATCGCCGCTGCGCGAGCCGCGCTCACAGAGGTGCTCGCCAACTATCAGGGTTACCGGAAGTGCGTCGTCATCCTCGTGTTTGACGCGTACAAGGTCAAGGGAAATCCCGGCTCGGTGGAGACGGTGGACGGCGTGAAGGTCGTCTACACCAAGGAGGCGCAGACCGCCGACGCGTACATCGAGCGCGCGACCTACGAGCTGCGAAAGGAGCGCCGCGTCCGCGTCGCAACAAGCGACAATCTGGAGCAGGTCATTATCCTCGGTCACGGCGCGCAGCGTGTCTCCGCCGCCGCGTTCCACGCCGAGGTCGAGGCGGCAAGGTGCGAGATCGCCGCGCTCATCGCGCGCTATAATGATCGGGAACGTACGAAAAGCAGGCTTCGAGACATCGCAACCTTCCGCGACGGAGCGGCGGATGGTCGAAAAGGCGGCTGAATCGTTCACAAAATTGTGATGATTTTCCGCGTATCTCCTGCTATATTATTATTTTAAGTTTGAAATCAAGAAAGGAGGCGGAACATGCTCAAACGCCTATCCGCCTGCGTACGCGAATACAAGACCCCCGCGCTGCTGACGCTGGCGTTCATCATCGGCGAGGCGGTCATCGAAGCGCTGATCCCCTTCACCACCGCCAACCTCGTCAACGAGATCAAGGCGGGCGTGGAGATGCGCGAGGTGCTGCGCCTCGGCGCGATTTTGATCGTGATGGCGCTGCTCTCGCTCACCTGCGGCGGCATGGCTGGCTTTACCTCCGCCCGCGCCGCGACCGGCTTCGCCAAGAATGTCCGCCACGACGTGTTCCACAAGGTGCAGGAGTTCTCGTTCGAGAACATCGACAAGTTCTCCTCCTCGTCGCTCGTCACGCGCATGACCACCGATATCAACAACGTGCAGATGGCGTTCATGATGCTCATTCGCATCGCCGTACGCTCTCCGCTGATGCTCATTTTCTCCATCATCATGGCGTACGTCATGGGCGGGGCGCTGGCGACGAGCTTTGTGGTCATCATCCCCGTGCTGGTGTTCGGGCTGGTGATGATCGCGCGCAAGGCGATGCCCGCGTTCCGCGCGGTGTTCAAGAAGTACGACAAGCTCAACGAGTCCATTGAGGAGAACGTCCGCGCCATGCGCGTCGTCAAGGGCTTCGCGCGCGAGGAGTACGAAAAGGAGAAGTTCGGCGCGGCGTCCGGCGATATCCGCGCCGATTTCACCCGCGCCACGCGCATCGTCGCGCTCAACATGCCGCTCATGCAGCTTTGCATCTACGGCAATATGGTGTTCGTGCTGCTGTTCGGCTCGAAGCTCGTCATCTCCTCTCACGGCTCGCTGATCGAGGTGGGGCAGATCTCCGCGATGCTGACCTACGGGATGCAGATCCTCATGTCGCTGATGATGCTCTCGATGATCTACGTCATGCTCACCATGTCCGCCGAGAGCGCCAAGCGCATCGTGGAGGTGCTGGACGAGTCCCCCGCGCTGCACGACCCCGCCGAGCCGGTCACCGAGGTCGCGGACGGCTCCATCGACTTTGAGGGCGTGCGCTTCAAGTACTCCGCCGCGGCGGAGCGCTGCGCGCTCGACGATATCGACCTGCACATCCGCTCCGGCATGACCGTCGGCATCCTCGGCGGCACGGGCGTCGGCAAGTCCACGCTGGTGCAGCTCATCCCCCGCCTCTACGACGCGACCGAGGGCACGGTGAGAGTCGGCGGGCGCGACGTGCGCGACTACGAGCTGGAGGCGCTGCGCGACGCGGTGGCGATGGTGCTGCAAAAGAACGAGCTGTTCTCCGGCACCATCGCGGAGAACCTGCGCTGGGGCAACCCGAACGCCACGGACGAGGAGCTTGCCGAGGCGTGTAAGCTCGCGCAGGCGGACGACTTCATCCGCTCCTTCCCCGACGGGTACGACACCTGGATCGAGCAGGGCGGCACAAACGTCTCCGGCGGGCAGAAGCAGCGGCTTTGCATCGCCCGCGCGCTGCTCAAAAAGCCGAAGATTTTGATTTTGGACGACTCCACCAGCGCGGTGGACACCCGCACCGACGCCCTCATCCGGCAGGGCTTCCGCGACTACATCCCCGAGACCACCAAGCTCATCATCGCCCAGCGCGTCGCGTCCGTGGAGGACGCCGACCTCATCCTTGTGATGGACGGCGGGCGGATCGTCGAGTCCGGCACGCACGAATCGCTGATGGCGTCGAGCGTCATCTATCGCGAGACCTATGAACAGCAGACCAAGAGCACGGCAAGCGCGAAAGGCGGTGAGCGATAATGCCGAGAATGAACCCGAAATACGCCGCCGATACCAAGCTGAACAAGCGCGGGCGTCCGGCGTTCAGCTTCACCTCCGTGAAGCGCACCGTCGGCCTTGTCACCGAGTTCTATCCCCGCCTGTTCCCCGCCGTGTGCGCGCTCATCCTCTTTTCCTCGGCGGTCAGCGCCATTCCCGCGCTGTTCACACAGAAGATCATCGCCATCATCGGCGATTGGACGGCGAGCGGCGACTGGGAAGCGGCGAAAAGCCTCATCGTGCGCCAGCTTACGCCGCTGATCGTGCTCTACCTCCTCTCCCTCGCCGCGCTGACGCTGCAAACCCAGGTCGGCGCGATCCTGACGCAGGGCTTCCTCGACAAGCTGCGCCGCCGGCTCTTCGACCGGATGCAGGACCTCCCCATTCGGTACTTTGACACGCACAAGCACGGCGATATCATGAGCCACTACACCAACGACGTGGACACGCTGCGCGAGCTGGTGGACCAGTCCATCCCCGCGCTGCTGCGCTCCGGCTCCATCGTGGTCGTGGTGTTCGCCATCATGCTGTGGTACAGCATCCCGCTGACGCTGATGATCCTGCTCGGCGTCGCGGCGATGATGCTGGTGTCCGGCAAGCTCGGCGGCGGGAGCGCAAAGTTCTTCGTCGCGCAGCAGAAGTCCGTCGCCGCGGCCGAGGGCTTCATTCAGGAGATGATGGCGGGTCAGAAGGTCGTCAAGGTCTTCAACCACGAGGCGGAATCCGCGGAGAGCTTCGACCGGCTCAACGAGGAGCTGTGCGAAAACGCGCGCAAAGCCCACGCCTACGCCAACACCCTCGGCCCCGTCATCATGAACATCGGCAACATCCTCTATGTGCTCATCGCGGTGCTCGGCGGCGCGTACCTGCTCGCGGGGCTGCCAAACCCCAGCATCTCCGGCATGGCGCTGGATATCTCCATCCTCGTCGCGTTCCTCAACATGACCAAGCAGTTCACCGGCAACTTGAACCAGCTCACGCAGCAGGTCAACGTGGTCGTCATGGGCATGGCGGGCGCGCAGCGCGTCTATGAGCTGATGGACGAGGCGCCGGAGGCGGACGGCGGCTACGTCACGCTGGTCAACGCAGAGATCGCGCCGGACGGCACGGTGAGCGAGGCGGATCGCCGCACGGGCCGCTGGGCGTGGAAGCACCCGCACGGCGACGGGACGCTCACCTATACCGAGCTGCGCGGCGACGTGCGGCTCGTGGACGTGGACTTCTCCTACGTCGAGGGCAAACAGGTGCTTACCGACGTGAGCGTCTTTGCCAAGCCCGGACAGAAGGTCGCCTTCGTCGGCGCGACCGGCGCGGGCAAGACGACTATCACCAACCTCATCAACCGCTTCTACGACATCGAGGACGGCAAGATCCGCTACGACGGCATCAACGTCAACAAGATCAAGAAGAAGGACCTGCGCCGCTCGCTGGGGCTCGTGTTGCAGGAGACAAATCTCTTCACCGGCACGGTGATGGACAACATCCGCTACGGCAAGCTCGACGCCACGGACGACGAGTGCCGCGCGGCGGCAAAGCTTGCGGGCGCGGACGACTTCATCACCCGCCTGCCGCAGGGCTACGACACGGAGCTTTCGGGCAACGGCGCCAACCTCTCACAGGGTCAGCGCCAGCTCATCGCCATCGCCCGCGCCGCGGTCGCCGATCCGCCGGTGATGATCCTCGACGAGGCGACCAGCTCCATCGACACGCGCACGGAAGCCATCGTCCAGCGCGGCATGGATAAGCTGATGGAAGGGCGCACGGTGTTCGTCATCGCGCACCGGCTCTCAACGGTCATGAACTCGGACGTCATCATGGTGCTCGACCACGGACGCATCATCGAGCGCGGAGCGCACGACGAGCTGATCGCCGCCAAGGGCACGTACTATCAGCTCTACACCGGCGCGTTCGAGCTAGAGTAAAAAAATTTCCGCCTGTCGGCGGAAATTTTTTTATTTGGAAATCCGCGCGGTACGCAGCGCTCGCACACCCAGCCTTGCCATATCGCACCGTTGTGCTATACTGTTTGCGAAGCTCCGGCGAAGGAGGCATTTCCATGCTGATGTATCTCCAAATGATCGAGTCTGAGGCGGACAAGAGCAAGTTTGAGCGATTATACCTGAAATACCAAGGCTTGATGACGAAGCGGAAACAGGAATCGAGATTCCCCTATGTCTTGACGGCAATCCTGGAACAAATTATTGGAAGGAATCTGTAACCAAAAAAACCGCCGCTCCTGCATTGCGCAAGAGCGGCGGCGTTTCATTCAGTTCCTGAGGCTGTGCAGCGGCGCGGGGATGCGTCCGCCGCGCGCGATGAACGCCTCGCTCGACTCCCTGTGCACCGGCATCACCGGCGCGGAGCCAAGCAAGCCGCCGAGCTCGATGGAATCGCCCACCGCCTTGCCCGGCACGGGCAGGATTCGCACGGCGGTCGTCTTGTTGTTCACCATACCGACCGCCGCCTCATCCGCGATGATGGCGGAAATAGTCGCCGCGCTCGTATCGCCGGGGACGGCGATCATATCGAGGCCCACCGAACACACGCAGGTCATCGCCTCCAGCTTGTCGAGCGTCAGCGTGCCGCATTTCGCCGCGGCGATCATCCCCTCGTCCTCGCTCACGGGGATAAACGCGCCGGAAAGCCCGCCAACGCTGCTCGACGCCATCACGCCGCCCTTTTTGACCGCGTCGTTCAAAAGCGCGAGCGCGGCGGTCGTTCCGTGCGTACCGCAGACCTCCAGCCCCATCTCCTCCAAAATACGCGCCACGCTGTCGCCCACGGCGGGCGTCGGCGCAAGGCTGAGGTCAACGATGCCAAACGGCGTATCCAAGCGCTCCGACGCTTCCCGCGCGACAAGCTGTCCCATGCGCGTGACGCGAAACGCGGTCTTTTTGACCGTCTCCGCCACCACATCGAAGGGCTCGCCCTTGACGCTTTGCAGCGCGGTATGAACGACGCCAGGGCCGGAAACGCCGACGTTGATGACCTTCTCCGCCTCGCCGACGCCATGGAACGCTCCCGCCATAAAGGGGTTGTCCTCTACTGCATTGCAAAACACCACCAGCTTCGCGCAGCCGAGACCGTCGCGGTCCTTTGTGCGCTCCGCCGTCTCCTTGACGACCCTGCCCATCAGCGCCACGGCGTCCATATTGATGCCCGCGCGCGTCGAACCGACGTTGACCGACGAACAAACCAACTCCGTGCGGTCAAGCGCCTCTGGAATGGATTGGATGAGCTTCCTGTCCGCCTGCGTCATTCCCTTGTGCACCAGTGCGGAATAGCCGCCGATGAAGTTGACGCCGCACGCCTTTGCCGCGCGGTCGAGCGCAAGCGCAAAGGGTACGTAGTCCTCCGTTTCACTCGCCGCCGCGACCAGCGCGATCGGCGTCACAGAGATGCGTTTGTTGACGATGGGGATACCGAATTCGTTTTCGATCTCCTCGCCGACGCGCACCAAATTCTCAGCATAGCGGCAGATTTTGCCGTAAATCTTCCCGCACGCCGCCTCCGCGCTCGCGTCGCTGCACGAGAGCAGGGAAACACCCATCGTGATGGTGCGGATATCGAGGTGCTGCTGGTCGATCATCTCGATGGTCGAAAGAATTTCCTTTTGTGTCAGCATGGCGCGATCCTCAAAGCTTGTGCATGGCGTCGAAGATCTCCTGACGCTGCATACGGATATCGAGGCCCATACTGTCGCCCAGCTCGGCAAGGCCTCCCTTGATCTCGCCGAACGAGGCGTTCGTCTGCCCAAGGTCGACCGCCATGATCATCGTAAAGTTGCCCTGCACGATGGTCTGCGTAATGTCGAGGATGTTGATGTTGTAATCCGCCATTTTGGCGCACACGGCGGCGCAAATGCCGACCTTATCGCGTCCGATGACGCTCACGACTGCGTTCATAGGTATCGCTCCTCAGAAAAGAATAGGATCTATGCAATTTAGTCATTATACTACGCGCTTTCGTAAAATGCAAAACATTTCAGCCGCTCATTGCCCTCCGGCGATCAGGTCTCGCACGACTTCGCTCGCGATAATGAGCCCGCCCGCGCTCGGCACAAAGGCAGTCGAACCTGGTACGGCGCGGCGCGAGGCGTTCGGCTCCTCCTCAGACGGAAGCGGCTTGATCGGTTCCTCGCGTGACCAAAGCACCTTCAGCCGCTCCACGCCGCGGCGGCGCAGCTCGCGCCGCATCACCCGCGCAAGCGGGCAGACGGAAGTCTCGTAAATATCCCCCACGGCAAGCTTTGTGGGGTCGAGCTTATTGCCCGTCCCGAGCGCGGATATGACCGGCACACCCGCCTGCCGTGCCGCGAGCACAATGGCGAGCTTCCCCGCAACGGTGTCGATAGCATCCACGACGTAGTCGTACTGCGAAAAGTCGAACTCCCCCGCCGTTTTCGGCAGGAAAAACGTCCGGTGCGTCCGCACGGCGATCTCAGGGTCGATGGACGCGATCCGCTCCGCCGCGACGTCGACCTTGCATCGCCCGACCGTCTCGCGCGTCGCGATGATCTGGCGGTTGAGATTGCTCAGGCATACGGTATCGTTGTCCACGAGGTCGAGCGCGCCGACGCCGC
>JAWRIJ010000112.1:0-8130 GCA_040307975.1 Oscillospiraceae bacterium
AAGGCGCGGCGGAGCATCACCAGCGCCTGCGCGCGGGTGACGGGGTCGCTCAACCCGAGGTCGCCGTCGCCGTAGCCCTTGAGGATGTCGGACTGCTCCACGCCGGGGTTATAGTCCTGCGCGGCGTCGACCAGCAGCGCCGCCGCATCGCCGCGCGTCAGCGCGTCCGTCGCCGCGTAGGCGGGGAGCGCGCCGAGAGCCAGTATCGCCGCGAGCAGCATCGCGGCAAAGCGATTTGTGAGTTTCATGGTAATTTCCTCCTGATACTTCAAAGATTCGATTATTTTGTTCCAACGCCAATGGCACGGCCTTCCCGGCGTGGATCAAAGCCGTATCAAACACGGGGAAAAAGCGGGGGCGGGAGTCGTGGTCAACTCGGGAAAAATAAACGTCGCTTTGCACCGCGCCCTTATGGCGGCTTTGCCGCGCGCGTTTTCTTTGCGCGCTCAGCGCGCTTCCTTCCATGGACGGTTTTTCTCCGTCCAGCCCTTTTCCTTCCAGTAGGCGGCGTCCGCGGGGCTGAAGCTCCCTTTCCTCTGCACGAGGCGCATCAGAGCAAAGACGCCTCTGGTCTTAAGTCCCGGCTTGACGGCGCCGCATCGCGCGGTGATCTTCGCCGCGAGCGCCGTTGTGGCCTTGTCGATCGCCCGCTTCTTCTTTTCGCTCACCTTGTCCCAGCTCGTGGCGGCGACGGGGACGCCGTAGCGATAGATCTTTCCGACGCCCCAAAAGAAGAGACTGTCCGCCATGTCTTTGTTCGTCGATTTCATGCCGCCGCCCGCCGCGGTGCTGATGCAGACGCCCTGCTTGCGGAACATGCGCGCATCGGGGCGGTGGACGATCCAGCGGTATCCGTAGTGGTCGAGGAACGCCTTCATCGCGCCCGTTGCGTGGTAAACGTAGACGGGGCTTGCGAGAAGGATGACGTCGGCTTCGTCCATGGCGGCGGTGAGCGGCGCGAGCTTATCGTGATGCGGGCAGAACCGCGCGCCTTTCATGAAGCAGTTTGTGCAGCCGACGCAGAATTCGCCGAAATCCCGCGGAAGAAAGAATTCGGTGAGCTCTCCGCCGAGCTTTTCCGCCAGTTGATGCGCAATGTGATAGGTTGAACCCTTGTGGTTCTGCCCGTAGATTGCGACGGTTTTCATGCTTCCTTCCTCCGACTCATCTTCCCTTGTGCTTTTCCTTCTTCTTTTGCTGGCGCAGCGCGAATTGGCGCTTCGCCTCCGCAAGCTTCTGCTCGCGGCTGACCGTTTTGCGCTCCAGTTTGTTTTGCTCGCGCTGCAATTGCAGCGCCTGCTTCATCCGCGTTGCCTCCCCCTTCTCCCCATTATACTGCTTGAGGAGCGGAAAAACAAGAATGACGAAAAACCGGACGAGCGCGAAGACGCCGAGCCTCGTAATGTATTTTTTGGCGTCGTGCGTATAGTGGAAGCCCTCGGAAATAAAGAACCACATGATCGGCGCCGTCAGCCGCCCGATGATGTGCATGAAAACGGCGACGGGCCGCGCCGGACATAGAAGCCCGCCGCGAGCAGCAGCGCCGTGAAAAGAACAAGAGAAATTGCTTTTTTCTTTTATTCACTCTTTCTGCAATTTGCCGGATGTCTTGCCTTTTTCTCAGCGAAACGTGCGGCTTTTCAGCCACTCGTCCAAAAAGCGAAGCTGTTCGTCGGTGTGGAACCAGTGCTCGCCGTCTTCCATCACGGTGAGCCCCGCGCGATGCGCTCCCGCGAACGCGGAGACCGTTTCGCGGGAGGTCAGGTTGTCCTTCCCACCGTAGAGTATCTCGGTCGGAACGCTCCACTGCACGGGATGCTCGCGCACATAGCACAGATAATCCCACGAAAGGTCTTCACCGAACGCGGTGGAGATAACGCCCTTTTCGCGCAGCTCCGTCTCCGTCACGTTCGCCCACGTCATCATGTCGCGGATCAACCGCTCCATATCGACGATGGGGGAAATGAAATATGCCCGCTCGATCAGACCGTCCAGCCCCGCGTTCATGCTGAAAAACGCGCCGATGCTGTTGGCAATCAAGATCGTGCTTTTGTGTCCGCGGCTGAGCGTTTCCGCCGCGTCGCGGATCTCCTTTCCCGTTTCCCACGGGGTGAAGGTTTTGTAGTCCAGCCCCACGACCTCGCAGTCGGGAAACAGCGGCCCATAATGCGCGCTCTCCGCGGCGCTGCCGCCTTTCCCGTGTACGTATAATACCAAATCCTTCATGTTGAGACTTTCCCTTTGACCTTTTGAATCCTTGCGCGCGGTCTTGTTGCTTCCAAGGATCGCCTCCGCCTTTTTGCGGCCGTCCGTCGTTCCGCGGGAGCCGCGGGGCTTACAGTCCGGCCCGCGGTATGCGGTAGAGGCGGTTTAATAACTCCACATTGCATAACGCATGATGCGCAACAAACGTTATTATATACATCTTTTCCGACTTGTCAAGAGTTTTTTGAAAATGGAACGGGAAAAGCGGCGTGGGAGGCAATCGAGGCTTTTGCGGCGAGGATTTTACTTTCGCCGGCCCTCCGGCATCGCGTCCGTGAGGACGGCTGCGTTTTGCGAGGTTGACATTACTCCGCGCCGCCTTTATACTGGAGGCAGAACAAGACGGCGTGTCAGCCGCCATAGAATCAGAGGTGCAATCAGGGATGGGACTCCGGAAAGATATCGGTATCGACCTCGGCACGGCTTCCGTCGAGATCTATATCAAGGGAAAGGGAATCGTCCTGCAGGAGCCGTCGGTCGTCGCGATCGAACGGAGCTCCGGCAGGCTTTTGAAGGTCGGGCAGGAGGCGCAGGATATGCTCGGCAGGACGCCGGACAGCATTTTGACCATCCGCCCGCTGCGGGACGGCGTCATTTCCGACTATGATGTGACGGAGCGGATGCTGCGGGACTTTATCAAGAAGGTCTCCGGTCTCCAAGTCCTCAAGCCGCGCATTATCGTCTGCGTCCCCTCCGGCATCACGGAGGTCGAGGAGCGCGCGGTCATCGACGCGGGCATCCAGGCGGGCGCGTCGAAGGTCTATTTGATCGAGGAGCCCATTGCGGCGGCGATCGGCGCGGGGATCGACATCTCCCAGCCGGACGGAAACCTTGTTATCGACATCGGTGGCGGCACGGCGGACATCGCCGTCATTTCGCTCTCCGGCGCGGTGGTGTCGGAGTCGATCAAGGTCGCGGGCGACAAATTTGACGAGGCGGTCATCAAGTACATGCGTCACGAGCACGATCTGCTCATCGGCGAGCAGACGGCGGAGGATATGAAGATCTCCATCGGCTGCGTTTTCCCGCCGGAGGAGGAGATGGCGATGGAGGTGACCGGGCGGAGCCTGAAGACAGGCCTTCCGGAACATATGACAGTCACCTCGACGGAGATGATGGACGCGTTCGAGGAGCCGGTGGAGCGCATCATGGAGGCGGTGCTGCAAGTACTCGAGCATACGCCGCCGGAGCTGGTGGCGGATATCTCCACCAACGGTATTGTGATGACGGGCGGCGGCAGCCTCGTGCGCGGCTTCGACCGCCTGATGGCGGCGCGCACGGGTATTCCGACGCGCATTGCCGAAGAGCCGATCCTGTGTGTCGCCAAGGGCACGGGCAAGAGCCTTGAGAGCATCCGCGACATGCAGGACGGCACGCTCAACCTGTCGAGAAGAAAGCGATTCGGCTGAAGCGACGCGCAACATGGCGACGAAAAAGCACCTTGCGTTCAAAACGCAAGGTGCTTTTGCAGCTTGTAAGCGGTTTACGATACGCCGCTTCCGGATCGGAGCCTTACGCCTCGACCGCGGTGTCGCCGTGGAATTCCGCCTTGATGGCGCGGTAGAGCTCCGCGTCCGCCGCCGCCTTGTAGGGGTTGACGTAGAAGACGCCGGCAATGCCCGCCGTGATGGCGGTAAGCAGATACCAGCCGAAGAACGAAAGGTCGAATACGAACGCCTTCCACTTGTGGCCCTGCATCATCGCTTGGGACAGCTTGAGCGCCTCGGTCCCCTTCATCTCGGGGTGCTCCGCCTGAATGTACGGCACGAGGAGGTAGGCGTACGCCTTGATGATGCCGGGTATGATGAGCAGGATCGCCCACAGCGCGATGAACAGGTCGCGCAGGAACAGCGTCAGGACGTTGTGCAGCCACTCGGGCTGGAAGCTGCGCTTGAGTTCGCCGAGCTCCGCGGGCTGGTCGCTGTTGCGCAGGAAAAAGTAGCTGCACCCGACCTCAAGCGGGTTGATGAGCAGGAGCTTCACCAGCGATCCGACGAGGATAAAAACACCCAGCATGGCGCCGATGAAGGGAAGCACCGGCTTGATCTGCTCCGCCATTCCCGCGACCTGATCGGGCGAATTGAGATCGTAGGTCGTTTCGCCGATTGTGATCGTGTTGCTCTGTTCGGCCTTGTCCTTCGCATCCTTTGCGCCGCGCGCGCCGCCGCCGATGATGGCGAACAGGATCAGCGCGACCAGCACGCAGCGCCAGTAGTTCGCCTTGAAGGCAAGCTTGCCCTTTGCCTTGAGTTCTTTCCTATCCCACATGCTGATATTCTCCTTTCGATGTTGGATGCGTTTATCTTCAGTTGAATACATAGATAGTATATCACTTTTTGGCAATTATGCAACCGAGATTTTTATTCCGCCGCGTGCTGACGCCCCTCATGGTCGAGAGTGTACGCGCCTTTGAGCAGCAGCTCCGAGATTGGAACGATCTCGTAGCCCTGCCGCTTGAGGCTGCGCAGAATCTCCGGCAGCGCCTCGGGCGTGTGTTCGCCCGCGTTGTGAAACAGCACGATGGAGCCGCAGCCCACCTTTCCTATGACGCGCTTGGTGATCTCGGACGCGGAGATGCCCTTCCAGTCGAGGCTGTCCACGTCCCATTGGATGGGTTCCATGCCCGCCGAGCGCACGGCGGAGATGACGTGGTCGTCATACTCGCCGAAGGGGCAGCGCATCAGCGTTGGACGCACGCCCGTGAGCGCTTCGATCGCGTCGTTGCATTTGTTTACGTCGGCGACGATCTGGCTCGCGGTAAGCGCGTTGTAGTGGTCGTGCTTGCTGGAGTGGTTCATCAGCTCGTGTCCGCGCTCGACGATCATCCGCGCCGTGTCGGGGTATTGCTCCGCCCACGCGCTGACGACGAAAAACGTCGTTTTAACGCCGAACTCGTCGAGCGCGTCAAGGATTTTCCCCGTGTTGTCCGCGCCCCAGGCGGCGTCAAAGGAGATCGCGCACACTTTTTGGTCGCGTTCGACGCAGTAGATCGGAAGCTGCCGCGTCGCGGCGGACGCCATGACCGCCGCCGGAGCGTTTGCGGCGGCGAGGATCGCCGCGCTCACAAGGACGGCGGCAAGCAGCGCGAGGTGTTTTCTGCGCAGGATCAGAAATCGAACCGGCATAGGCAAAGCCCTCCCATACAGTCTTTTTCCAAGGCTATGTGGGAGGGCTTGCCCGTTATGCGCGGAGCGCGCGTGCAAAAATGTGGGAAATCGGGGCAAAGCGGTTGACGATAGGCGGCTTTTCATTATACAATACGGAATATATATGGGAAGGACAAGCTGCGTGGAGGAGGACGCGCCATGAGGACTTTGGTGATCTATACGGACGAGATCGACGATCTGGACGCGGCGGTAGAGGAGCTGCTTGCGCAGACACGGGAGTTTTCCCTCGCAAAAAACAGCATGGCGGTCCTGTTTGCCGAGGAGGATACCGACTACCTCGCGCTTTACGGGCGGCTGTCGCGGCATTGGGACTTCCCTGTGATGGGCTGCACGGCGATGGCGATGCTCTCGGGACGGAACGGCTACTGCCGCAGCGGCGTCTCCGTGCTGCTTCTGACGGCGGACGACTGCGAGTTTTCCGTCGGCGTCACAGAGGAGATGGACAGGGAGCACTACAAAGAGGAGATCGCGCGCCTCTACAAAGAACTGGAGGCGCGGTGCGCGTCGGAGGCAAAGCTTGCCCTGAGCTACTACGGGATCGACGTGGCCGAGCAGGAGATGTCCGGCGGCAACCTGCTCGCCGCGCTCAACGCCGCGACGGACGGCCTGCCGATTTACGGCAGCACAGCGTCGGACAACCTTACCTTTGACGGCTACCGCGTGTTTTGCAATGAGCGCGTGGTCAAAAACGGGATGGTGCTCGCGCTGATCGCAGGCAACGTTTCGCCCCGTTTCGTGCGTGTCAACTCCGTGGAGCGCACGGCGAGCTTTTCCTACGAGATCACGAGCTCAAAGGGCAACGTGGTCTATCGTCTGGGCGACATCAGCTTTGTGGACGCGCTGAAAAAAGAGCATATGGTGGCGGAGCAGGAGAACGTAATGTCCACCTATATCCTCTCGCCCTTCGTGGTCACGGTCGGCAAGGGAAGCGGCGACAGGGTGGAGGTCGCCCGCGTGCTATCCACGCTTGATTTGGAGGCGGGCTCGGGCACGTTCCTCGGTGAGATGCCGGAAGGCGCGACGATCGGCATCGGCCTTATCAACAGGGACGATGTGTGCCGCACCGTGGAAAAGGCGTTCATGCAGATATTCCGCGAGCTGGCGCAGGAGGAGAACGATTACTCCACGCTTTTGTGCACCTCGTGCTGCGCGAGGTTTCTGGCGCTGATGAACAACCCGTCGGTGGAGGCGGAGACCTATCTCGACCGCCTGCCGGAGGGGCTGTCGCTGATGGGGCTTTACGCCTACGGGGAATGTTGCCCTGTTCAGGGAAAGAAGAACGGACAGCATTACAACATGTTCCACAACTTCTCGTTCACGATCCTCGCGCTGTGAACGGGCAGGGACGAAGATGGGCGGACGGATGATGCGATGAGGGAACGCCATGGATGATACGAAACTTGACGAAAAGCAGCTCCTTTTGGACAACAAGAAGCTCGCGCGGGAGGTCAAGCGCCTGACTTTGGACATCTCGCTGCTGCGTGTCGCCAACGAGCAGGCGGTGAACACGCAGGCGTATATCCAGCGGGAGACGGAACGGCAGATGTTTTACATCGAGCAACTGATGCGCACCTCGCCGAACCTCTTTATCCTGACCGACGAGAAAATGCGCACGGTCGTTGCCTCCGACCTCTATTTTACGTACACCGACGCCTATGACCAAAATGCCATCCGGCGCGGCATTCCGCTGGGGGACGCGCTGCTCGGCGTGTTTCCGGACGCGGAGCTGGAGGCGTTTTTGGAAAACTGCCGTGCGGTGCTCGCGGGCGAGAGGGTGAAACCATACGCTCTGCGCGGCGTGCGCACGGGGCAGCGTTGGCGCGTCACGATTCGCCGCATGAGCAGGGACGAAGAGGTTGTGGGGCTGAACATCCTCTTTTCCGATACGACGGAGTTTATGGACGCGCTGGAGCGCGCGAAGGCGGCGGACAAGGCGAAGAGCAACTTCCTTGCCAAGATGTCGCACGAGATCCGCACGCCCATCAACGCCATTCTCGGCCTCAACGAGGTGATACTCCGCGAGAGCAGGGAACCGGACACGGTCGCCTACGCCGCGGACATTCAGAACGCGGGCAAGACCCTGCTCTCGCTCATCAACGATATCCTTGACTTTTCCAAGGTCGAGGAAGGTAAGATGGAGATTTTGCCCACGCAGTACGAGCTGGGCTCCGTCGTCAACGATTTGGTGAACATGACCCGTACGCGCGCGGAGGAGCGGGGATTGGAATTTTACGCCTTCGTGGACGAGACGACGCCGCATCTGCTATTCGGCGACGAGATCCGCATCCGGCAGTGCGCGCTGAACCTTTTGAGCAACGCCGTGAAGTATACGAAAAAAGGCTCGGTGACGCTCACGGTCGGCTACGACGAGGTGGACGCGGACAACATCCTGCTCAAAATCAGCGTCGCGGACACGGGTATCGGCATCAAGCCGGAGAACATGGAGCGGCTGACGTCCCCGTTCGCGCGGCTGGAGGAGGCAAAGACCCGTACCATCGAGGGCACGGGCCTCGGTCTTGCCATCACGCACCAACTGCTCGGACTCATGGGCAGCTCGCTGCGGGTGGAGAGCATCTACGGCGAGGGCTCGGAGTTTTCGTTCGCCATCAAGCAGACGGTCGTCAAGTGGTGGCCGGTCGGCGAGATCAGCCGCTACCGCTCGGAGGGTAAGGACAGCGCCGCGCGGCGTGAGGCATTC
>JAWRIJ010000113.1:0-3357 GCA_040307975.1 Oscillospiraceae bacterium
TCGAAAAGAAATCAGGCGCTTTGCTGTAAATCGGTATTGACATCTCCAAATAGATTTGGTACAATCAAATTGGCAAAAATAGAAATAGCCAAATCGCATCAGGAGGACAACCGATGAGCGCATTTTTGGATCTGGTAAAAGGGCGCAAGAGCGTTCGCACATTTGACGGAAGGCCGGTCAGCCCGGATGACAGGGCGAAACTGGAGACCTGTGCCGCATCCGCTTTGAATCCGTTCGATATTCCCGTGGAGTTCGTCTTTTTGGACGCGGCGGAGCATCATCTGTTCAGTCCGGTGATCTCCGGAGCCGGTCTTTACGCGGCGGGCAAGGTCGCCAAGAAGCCGTATGCGGATGTGGCGTTCGGCTTTTCGTTCGAGCAGCTGGTGCTCTACGCGTGGTCGCTCGGGATCGGTACGACATGGATCGGCGGTACCATGCGGCGCGAGCTTTTCGAAAAAGCGGCGGGACTCGCGGACGGCGAAATGATGCCCTGCGTCACGCCCCTGGGATATCCCGCGAAATCGCGCACGCTTAAAGAAAACATGATGCGCAGGGGAATCGGCGCGGATTCCCGAATGGACGCCCAAAAACTGTTCTTTGACGAAGAATGGGAAAAGCCGCTTTCCATGAACGCGGAAACGGCCGAGCTCGCGGAGCTGGTGCGCTGGGCGCCCTCCGCGGTCAATAAGCAGCCGTGGCGCATCGTCCGCTCGGGCGATTGCTGGCACTTTTATGAGAAGAAGGACGCCAGGAGCTTTGTAAGCGAGAAAACCGGCGACCTGCAAAAGATCGACGTCGGCATTGCGCTGTGCCACTTTGTGACGGGACTGGAGGAGACGGGGAAGAAGCCTGCGGTTTCCCTCGCCGATCCGGAAATCGAAGTTCCCCTGGGCGTGGAGTATATCGCGACGGTGCAGGCGTAAGCACGAGGCCTGTCGGCAAATGTAAAGAATGGGCTGCTTTCGCTATGATATTCGCTGTTGACAAATCGGTGCGGCAAAGGTAAATTATGTTTCGGCAAAGGACAAGCATCTTTCGCCAAATCATCATTTCGGAAGGGGAATTGCATTGTGAAAAAGCGCTTGTTATCTTCACTCCTGGCTCTACTTCTGCTCTGCTCCCTGGCGGGCGGCGGACTGACCGCCCGCGCCGCCGCCAAAACCGAGATCGACGTCTTCGGCATCGGCGATTTCGGCGGTAAACTCGATCCCGTGGACGGCCCGACCGGCGATCCCGGCGGCGCAAAGATCGTCGGCGCCATGAAGGCGCTGACCGCCGCCTCCGCGAACCCCATTGTCGTCACCGGCGGCACGAGCTACACCGGTTCCGCGATCTCCAAGCTGAATCACGGCACCCCTGTCAATGAAATGTATAAGGCGATGGGCGTCAAATACGTCAATATCGGCAACCACGACTTTGACTGGTCCGACGTTGACACGCGCGAGACCTGCTTCGGCACATGGCAGAGCGAGGGCGGCTTTACCTTCCTCAACGCCAACGTGTATTATACCGACGGCGCAAAGGCCGGACAGCGGCTCTTTACGCCGTATGCGGTGGAAGAGATCAACGGCGTGCGCGTCGGCTTTTTCGGCGTGATCGACCCCGGCAACTATGACGCGATCTCCGCGCTCAACGTCAAGGGGCTGGAGTTCCGCCCCGCCGCGGAGGAAAGCCTTGAGGTCGTGAAAACCCTGCGCGGGCAGGAAAAATGCGACGTGATCGTCGCCATGCCCCATATCGCTTCCGCGCAGGCGAAGCCCGAGCTGGACGTCGCCGTGGGCGAAGGCGCGCTGACGAAGTACATTACCGAGCTCAACGCCGCCTGCAAGAGCGCCGGCGTCAAGGGCATCGACGCCGCCTTCGCGAGCCAGTGCGAGACCGCGCACCTCGCCATGGTAGACGGCGTTCCGCTGGTGAAGGCGAAGAACTTCGGCCAGATCATCGCCCAGCTCCACATTGTCGTCGACGGCAACAGCGTTGCGGTCACGCCGTCGCTGCATCCGCTGACGCAGATCGTCGTCAAGGACGGCGAAAAGGACGTGAGCGTACTCGGCTCGACCGACAAGACCCGCGAAGAAACGGCGGAGGACGACGCGTTCAAGGCAGTCTATGACCGCTACAACGACATCGCCATGAAGGTGCTCGACGATCCCCGCGGCATCTCCGACACGGACTTCAGCGAAGCGGATCCCGCCTCCAAGTTTGCCTATCAAAAGTGGTACCTCCGCCAGAACTGGTACTATGTCAATTTCGTCGCCGGCGAGCCCATCGCCGCGTATTTCCAGAACTGCGGCGGCATCCGCCACATCGCCCCCATTGAGGTGAAGAAGGGCGACCCCATCTCCCTGCGCCTCATTCAGATGATGGCTCCGTTCGACAACTATGTGGTCACCATGGACATGACCGGCAAGGACATCAAGACCCTCCTTTCCGGCGTTTCCAGCTACGGCACTTACAATTCCCTGCGCCAGTACGGCATGGACGTGACCTATGCCGGCGGCGAGTATGAGGAGAACGGCGAGGTCGTCTCGGTGAAGCTCAACGGCGTGGAGCTTCAGGACGATGCGACTTATCGCATCGGCTGCAACACCTTCCTTTCGGACGGCCCCGGCAAGGACAATATGGACTTCTCCGCGGGCGTCAACGTCAAGCGCTATGACATCATCAACTCCAACGCCGTGCTCGAAGCGATTCTCCACCAGAGCGCGGATGTGAAGGACGACACAGTCTACGTTGATTACGCCGCCACGAACAGCGGAGCGGTGGACGTCGCCCCCGCCAACGCCGCCGCCACGATCTCCGTGACCGCTTCCGACCTCGCCGTCGGCGCCAACGCCGTTGCCGTGGAGGTCGAAGCGCCGTACACGAATCCCAACCTCACGGAGGGAACGGTGAAGGTGTCCCACACGGTGAATATCGTGCGCGGCTACGCCGACGAGAAGTCGATCGACAACTCCGCGCTCGACGCGGTCAAGTCGCTGACGGCAAACGGCGTCTTCCGCGGCAACGACCGCGGCGAGTTCCTGCCGCAGTCGGCTCTGACCTATAACGAGCTTGCGGTGCTCGCCGCCCGCAGCGCGGGCGCGAAGCTCTCCGCGCCTGCCGGACACTGGGCCGCGCCCGCGATGGATTGGTGCGTCGGCCAGGGCATCCTTCCCGCCGGCGCCGTCGGCGGCGCCGCCGTTACCGCGGACGCTTTCGACACGGCGATGACCAAGCTCGCCGCCCTCACCGGAGGCGACTATACCGCCGGCGCGGTGAAGAACGTGACACGTTCCGAGGCTGCCGTCGCGCTCGCGGGCATCGTTCGCTAAAGCGAGCGGACATTTCGCAACTGCATATCAACACGGCTGCGGC
>JAWRIJ010000114.1:0-3665 GCA_040307975.1 Oscillospiraceae bacterium
CCCACGTCCGAAACGTAGAGCACGGGCCCGTCGCCCCGATACGCCTCGAAGTACTCCTTTTTGCATGTCGCCGTGAGGTCGATCCAGTCACGGTTCTTATAGGGCCTCAGCGCGTCGCCCTTCGCGACCACGCCGAGAAACTGCGTGTCGTTCGCGCAGCAGACCATCGCGAAGCGCCCTGGGACAAACGTGCCGGGATACTTTTTGGAATGGCACATGATCGCCTTGAGATGCACGCGCTTGCCGTCGTAATGCTCGGGATGATCCATCGCGTCGACGTACCACACGCCGAAGTCCTCGTCGGGGATCTCGATGGGGTCCTGCGTCACGTCGAAGGGGCACACGTCGCCGTTGACATAGTCCTCGCTCTCGCCGTTTTCGTATTCGATATACATGTCGGCGCGGCGGTTCACCATGCGCAGATTGCGTTTGCGCAGGGCGTCCGCCCCCTCCGGCGTGCAGCGGTTAAAGACGATCATGTCGGCGTTTTTGATCTTCTCCATCATGAGCTGGCCCATGTTGCGCGCCATGACGTCGAAGCTCGGCGCGTAGATAAAGGTCATGATCTGGAACAGCACCCAGTTCGCCGGCAGCTCGTTCAGCCGCTCAAACGGCCACATGCCGTTGTACTCGATGAGTACCTGACGGGGATGGTGCTGCTTTTCAAGCTTACGCAGCGCGTCCTTCGTGAAGTCCTCCTCGTCGTCGATCGTCACGACCTGCACGTTGTCCGCCGCCTCGTACTCCTCGTCGCCCTCCTCGCAGCACAGCAGCAGCGTCTTGTCTTTTTTTGCAAAGCCGTCCTGCAAAATGCCGTTGATAAAATTGGTCTTGCCGCCGTCCAAGAAGCCGGCGACCACATAAACAGGGATGTCCATTTTTGCTTACACTCCAAAAAGCTCCTTGAGCTTGTCTTCCTTCAGCTCGCCGCCGATGACGCAGAGCCTGCCCGTCACATCCGCCGCGCCCTCGCGCACCTCATGCTCCTCGGGAACGTAGTCGAAGTGCAGCCACTTGCCGTCGCCGCCGCTCACAATGCCCTTGCAGCGGACGATCTTGCCGTACTCGCCGGAGTCGAGCGCCGTGAGGATGCGTTCGATCTCGCTCGCAGGGAAGGACTTCGGCGTCTCGGCGCCCCAGCTCGTGAACACCTCGTCGGCGTCGTGGCCGTGGTGATGGTGATGATGGTGGTGCTCGTGGCCGTGCTCATCGCGGTCGTGCTCGTGATGATGCTCATGCTCATGGTCATCATGGTCGTCATCATGATCGTGGTGATGATGCTCATGGTCATGGTGATGCTCGTGCTCGTCATGGTCGTGGTGATGATGGCACGCGCACTCGGGATCGTCGCACTCGTCGTCATCCAGCTCCTCGTGCTCCATAATCTCTTGCAGCTCATGGATGAAATCGGCGCTCGTTCGCTCCATGGACGCGAGGATCTGCTTGCCGTCGAGCTGCTCCCACGGCGTCGTGATGATGGTCGCGTTCGCATTGTGCTCGCGCAGCAGCGCCACGGCGGCGTTGATCTTCTCCTCGCTCATTTTGCCCGTGCGCGAGAGGATGATGCAGCCCGCGTGCTCGACCTGATTGTTGAAGAACTCGCCGAAGTTCTTCATGTAGACCTTGCACTTGCTCGCGTCGGCGACGGTGATGAAGCTGTTGAGGACAATATCCTTGTCGTCCTTCGTCACATCCTCCACCGCGCGGATGACGTCGGAGAGCTTGCCCACGCCGCTCGGCTCGATCAGGATGCGGTCAGGCTGATACTTTGCCTGCACGTCACGGAGCGCCTCGCCGAAGTCGCCGACGAGTGAGCAGCAGATGCAGCCGGACGACATCTCGCTGATTTGCACGCCGGTGCCCTGCAAAAAGCCGCCGTCGATGCTGATTTCGCCAAATTCGTTTTCGATCAGAACGATCTTCTCGCCTTTGTACGCCTCTTTGAGCAGCTTCTTGATCAGCGTCGTCTTGCCCGCGCCCAAAAAGCCGGAGATAATGTCGATCTTTGCCATGCTTGTCGCTTCCTTTTATCATTTAGAATTGGTTTCGGAACTCCGCCCGTCGTTTTTCCGCTCCGTATTGTATCCCGCCCGGCGTCATTTTGCAAGTGGTTCGCAAATTTTTTACAATTCGCTCTTTCCCCGCGCCGCGCGCTGCTCGCGCAGCATCTTGTAGCGCTCCTCGGTGGCGAGCCGCGCCTTAGCTACGGGCACGTTCCCCTTGGGGAAGCAATAATACTGCGTGCCGAGGTCGCCAATGCAGATCATGTCGCCCAGCTCATACCAGTAGTAGTCGGCATAGAGGCTGTAGCTTTGGTTCGCGGGGCGCTCAAAGCGAAGCTTCCCGTCGCAGCCCGTGAGCGTAAAGCCGTTTTCATCATGGATGAGCCGCCCTGAGCCAACCATGTAGATCGCCTTGAAATCCACGAGCATTCCGACGTCTACCTCGGCGTCAAGGCGGTATGTCCCGCGCTCCAGCTCGCCGCGTACCTGGTCGCGCTCCCATGCGTACCAGTCCGGAATATGTGAAAACTCCGTCTCGCCGCTGAGCGCGCGGAGCCGCCCAAGCGTATCCATTTCGTATTCCTTGCCGCAATGACGGCAGACGAGGCGCGTTCCCTTGCCCTCGGTCTCGCCTTCCGCGCCGCAGTGAGCGCATTTGTAGAGGATGCGGTGCAGCCCGTCGGCGCGGAACGGCTCCGGCGTCTCGACGCCGTGCTCCGCCTGCCACGCGAAGTTGTCGAACGAGAACATGTCGTCGAGGACAGCGTCCATCTCCGCGACGGTCTTGCCGCGCACCTCCTCGCGCGTAAAAAGCCCGCGTACTGTGGCGGACACCGTAACGTTCCGCTTTTGCAGGCAGTTGTAGAGTGGGTCGCGCGTAAACGCGCCCTCGGTCAATATGCCGACCACCGGCACGTCGAGACGCTTGATCATGCTCCCCAGCCGGCGCGGCAGGGGCGTTGCCCGCCCGTCGAAGCTGTAGCTCGCCTCGGGATAGAGCAGCACGCTGCAATGCTCCTTATTCAGCGCATGGCGCATATCGCCGACGAGCCCCACGTCGGTGACGAATTTATTCGTCGGGATGCAGCCGAGGGCGCGCATGAGCCATTCTTTGCCCACAAAGCCGTCTGACGTGCAGACGATGCAGTACGGCTTGTCGCGGAACACCCGCGCGACGATCTCAAGGTCGATGAAGCTCGAGTGGTTCATCAGGATGAGATACGGCCCCTCGCCCAGCTCGTCCATGCGCTCGGTTCTATAGGTAAAGCGCGCGTTTTTGAGATCGCCCGCTCCTGCCAAGCGCGCGACGGTCCGCAAAAGCGGATCGGGCGCGCAGGGCTTTCGGCGCTCCGGGCGCGGCAGATCGACAACTTTTTCGTAGGACAACGTCTTGGTTCTGATTTTCACGCCGTCACCTCCATCTTCTGAATAATGTAGTATCATACTATAGAATGGCGAAACAGACAAGCATAATCAAAAAATTCGTGCTTGACTTCCCCGGCATCTTCGCATATAATAGCCGATGCTGTTGAGCACAATGATACGCAGTGGTATCGAAGTGGTCATAACGAGCACGACTGGAAATCGTGTGATCGCCAAAAGCGGTCCGAGGGTTCGAATCCCTCCCACTGCGCCAAAGAAAAAACGACGTGTTTTGACACG
>JAWRIJ010000115.1:0-3175 GCA_040307975.1 Oscillospiraceae bacterium
GCGACCGCTTCGAGGTGAACTATCAGGATGTGGTGAATGCCGAGAAGTACGGTTTCATCGAGGTGAACGGCAGCCGGTATACCGTCAGCGGCGATATGGCGACGCAGATGCGCAGCGCCTATGAGCAGATCAAGGCGCGCAACGAGGGTATCGTCGCGCGGCAGACGGCGGAGGCGAACGCGCGCGCCGCCAAACGGCAGACGGAGGCGGCAAAACGCGAGGGCGAAACCATGGCGAAGGCGATGGAGATCGCGCGGCGCATCGCCAAGGGCGGCCGCGTTCCGTCTCAAGATGAGAAATTCCTGATGGAGTTCTCGCAGGAAATGTATCTGGCGGCAAAAATGATGGCGGCGATGGCGGAGGAGCACAAGGACGAGGACAGCGTGCTGGAAGACGAGGAGGAGCAGACGGAGCGGGAGGCGGTCGAGGCGATCGGCGAGGGCACGGAGCATTTGGAGGCGTCCGTGTCGGACGGCGCGGTGGACGGCGTCTCCTCCGCGCCGAACGAGGTTTCGGCTGCCACAGAGTGAGCGATAGAATTTTTCCTCTTTACTTTTATTCTTCATTGTGCTAAACTGCTAACTATTATCAGGTGGGAGGCGAAACCATGGCGGCACCGGGAAGCCGGATCGGCAAAAAAGCGAAGAACGACGATTTTTATAAAGCAATCATGCTGCTCAAGAGCGAGGAGGAGTGCTACAGCTTCTTCCGCGACGTCTGCACGCAGACGGAGCTGCGCGCGATGGAGCAGCGTTTTGAGGTGGCGCGGCTGCTGACGCAGGGGATGGTCTACAACGAGATACTGGAGCGCACCGGCGCGTCGAGCGCGACGATCTCGCGCGTAGCGCGTTCGCTCAACGATTCTGACGGCGGCTACGACTGTGTTTTTGAACGGATGAACGATGGCAAGCTATGAGCATTTGGCGCAGAGCTACGACGAATTGATGCGCGACGCGGATTACACGCGTCGCGTCGGCTTTGTCGAGCGATTGATGCGCCGCGCGAAGCGGGAGGTGCGCACCGTGCTCGACCTCGCCTGCGGCACGGGCACGATGACCTGCCTTCTTACCGAGCGCGGCTACGAGCTGATCTCGGTCGACGGCTCGGAGGATATGCTCATGGAGGCGCGGGAGAAGGCGCAGGGCTTGCGCGGTATCCCGCCGCTTTTTCTGCATCAGGATATGCCGCGGCTCGATCTCAACGATACGGTAGACGCCGCGATCTGCTGCCTCGACAGCCTCAACTACCTCACGAGCGCGCGCGACGTGAAGCGCACATTTGAGCGGCTGCGGCTGTTCGTTTCGCCCGGCGGGGCGCTGGTGTTCGACGTCCACGGGCGCGCGAAGCTGGAAGCGATGGACGGGAGAACGTACTGCGATGAGGCGGACGGCGTATACTGCGTATGGCAGACCGCGTTCCGCCGCGATCTGCTCGATTACTGCGTCGAACTGTTTACGCGGCGTTCCGACGGCGCGTGGGAGCGGGAGACCGAGTTCCACCGCCAGCGGTACTACGGCGTCGAGCAGTTGACCGAGTGGCTCAAGGACGCAGGCTTTGCCGATATCCGCGTCTATGGCGACTGCCGGATGCGCGCTCCGCGCGAGGACGAGGGACGCGTTTACTTCTCCGCTATTAGAAAATAGCAAAAACGATATCGAAGCTTTCAGGAGTTTTACTATGCAGGATCAAATTGTCCGCGCCATGTCGAGCGACGGCTTCGTCAAGGCATGCGCCGTCTATTCCCGTGCGCTTACCGAGCGCGCGCGCAATATTCACCATTTAACGCCGGTCGCCACGGCGGCGCTGGGGCGCGCGCTCGCGGGTGCGTCGATGATGGGCAACGCCCTCAAAGGACAGGGCGAGAGCCTGACGCTCCAGATCAAGGGCGACGGACCGCTCGGCACCGTGCTCGCGGTGTCGGACGCTTCGGGCAACGTGCGCGGCTATGTGGCAGATCCTGCCGTCGATCTGCCGCTTCGTGCGGACGGTAAGCTTGACGTCGGCGGCGCGGTGGGTCACACGGGCACGCTGACGGTCATCAAGGATTTGGGGCTCAAGGAGCCCTATGTCGGCACGATCGACCTGCTCGGCGGCGAGATCGCGGAGGATCTCGCGGCATATTTCGCGGAATCCGAGCAGATCCCGTCCGCCTGCGCTCTGGGCGTGCTCGTTGACCGCGACCGGAGCGTGCTCGCCGCGGGCGGGTATCTCATCCAGCTCCTGCCCGGCGCGGGCGAGGACGTGATCGCAAAGGTCGAGGGCGGTATCTACGCCGCTCCCAGCGTGACGAACATTTTGAAGGAGGACCCCGACCCGGCGGATATGCTGCGCACCGTGCTGTCGGACTTCGAACTGGAGATTTTGGAGACCGCGCCCATCGAATACCGCTGCTACTGCTCGCGCGAGCGCACGGAACGGGCGCTTCTTTCGCTTGGCAGCGCGGAGCTGGAGGATATGCTGCGCGAGCAGAACGGCGCGGAGCTGACATGCCAGTTCTGCGACCGCGTGCATGCATTTTCCGGCGACGAGCTGCGCGCCATGATCGCATCGCTCAAGGCGCGGGGCAAGTGAACGACGCCTGAGAAGAAAAAAATCTCAAAAATCGAAAAGTTTCTGTTGACACTTTGAGACACCTTTAGTATAATAACACTCGCCGTTCGCAAGACCGAACGCATGAGGGAGCATAGCTCAGCTGGTTAGAGCACCTGCCTTACAAGCAGGGGGTCACTGGTTCGAGTCCAGTTGTTCCCACCAGTATTTGGCCAAGTAGCTCAGTTGGTTAGAGCGCCGGCCTGTCACGCCGGAGGTCGAGGGTTCGAGCCCCTTCTTGGTCGCCATTTATGCCTCTGTAGCTCAGTTGGTAGAGCAGCGGACTGAAAATCCGCGTGTCGTTGGTTCGACTCCGACCGGAGGCACCATTTGCGGGCATAGCTCATCTGGTAGAGCGCCACCTTGCCAAGGTGGAGGTAGCGAGTTCGAGCCTCGTTGCCCGCTCCACACAAAAGGAAAAGGAGCACGCAGCTTGCTCCTTTTCCCATATCCGGTGACATAGCCAAGTGGTAAGGCAAGGGTCTGCAAAACCCTCATTCCCCAGTTCAAATCTGGGTGTCACCTCCAAAACGAAAAGCACGCGAAAGCGTGCTTTTCGTTTTGGAGGCGTGGGGGGGGGGGGGGG
>JAWRIJ010000116.1:0-17581 GCA_040307975.1 Oscillospiraceae bacterium
AACAGGGCCGGCAGCGTCGGTCATCGCGCCCTGATATGCCTTCTGCTCATCGCGCGTCCACTGGTCGTTGTACTCGATGGTCTTTGCCTCCATCTCAAGCCCGGCGAGAATATCGTCGCGCCAGTCCTCAATCGCGCTGACCACGCTCAGCGCATTGGATTCGAGCAGGGCGTTGCTCTGCTTGAGGATGATCTTTGAGGTGGCGGACTGGACGACCACTAAAATCAAAACAATGGCGAGAACGATCACGGGGATCAACGCCGCCATCAGCTTCAGCTGTACGCCGACACGCCCTTTCCTGCCGCGCGCGGCCTTTTTCATCGAAATTGCGTTTTTGCCCATGGGGATGTGTCCTCCTTCAATGTATCGGTTCCGATCTTTTGTGTTGATTGCCACGATCATACTATTGACAGTTTAACGGAAAATTTGACAAAGCGCAAGAAAAAAGCGCTCATCAAGCCGCCTTTTTTGTTGCGATTTTTCGATATGCCTCATGCTTTCTCCCTATCAATACCCGTGAAGCGCCAAAACGGCTCCGGTCGCGGTTTTCTGCGGCCGGAGCCATCCGTTTGCGCATTTTGCGCTTATCTCTTGAGTTGGAACCTCTCGACCAGTTCGTTGAGAAGCTGCGCCTGCGCGGAGAGCTCCTCGCTCGACGCCGCCGTCTCCTCTGAGGTGGCGGAATTGTTCTGCACGACGTCCGCGATTTGACCGATACCCTCGCTGACCTGCGCGATGGACTCCGCCTGATGCTCGCTCGCCGCCGACATCTCGTTGACCTCGCCGGCGATGGTTTTGATGTCCTCCGCCGCCGCGACCAGGCTCGTTGCCGTCTCATCCGCGATGCCGCTGCCCCTCTGCACCGCGGCGACCGAAGCCTTGATGAGATCAGCCGTACTCTTTGCCGCCTCCTGCGACTTCGTGGCAAGGTTGCGGACCTCGTCCGCGACGACGGCGAAGCCCTTGCCCGCCGCGCCCGCGCGCGCCGCCTCTACTGCCGCGTTGAGCGCGAGGATGTTCGTTTGGAACGCGATGTCGTCGATGATCTTGATGACCTTGTCGATCTCCATTGAGCTGTTGCTGATGTCCGTCATCGAATGGATGAGCTCCTGCATCCGCTTGTTGCTGCTCTCGACCTTGTCCGCCGTCGCCTCCACCTGTTCGTTGATACGCTTGGCGTCGTCGGCGTTCTTGTGTACCTGCTCGGAAAGCTCGTTGATCGTCGCCGAGAGCTCCTCGACCGACGCCGCCTGCTCCGCCGCGCCCTGCGAGAGCGACTGCGCGCTGCTCGACAGGCTGCCCGCGCCCGCGCTGACCTGCTGTGAGGACGTGTCGATCTGCGAGATCGTGTCATTGAGCGAGGCGGAGATGTTCTCCAGCGCGCGCTTGATTTTGGCAAACTCGCCCGCATAGTCGAGGTTGAGCTGGAAATTTAGGTTGCCGTGCGCGACCTCGTCCAGTACCGCGGCAATCTCGTCGATATAGTCGATGTAGGAATGGAGCCGGTCCGCCGTCTTCCCGAAGTTGTCGGCAAGCGCGCCGAACTCGTCGTTGGACTGATAGTCCACCTTGGTGTTGAGATCGCCGTCGGCAATGCGCCGCGCTGCGGCGTCAAGCTTTTTCACCGGAGTGACAATGGACTTGTGGATGAGCAGGAAGATCATCGAGCCGAGGACAAGGAACGCCACGACGGCAATGATGACCAGCGTGCGCGTCAGCGAATCGACGTCGCTGAGAATTTCCGCTTCGGGTACGAAGCAAACCGTGACCCAGCTCGTCTCGGGGATAAGCTGGAGATAGAAGTAATACGCCTTGCCGTCGATCCTCGCCGTTTGCACGCCCTCTGAATAATTGGTGATCCATTTTGCCGACTGCGCATACATGCCGCCCGCCGGCTGATCGTCAAGCGTCGTGCCGATGATGGCGCTGTCCGCCGCGCCGAGGATCGTCCCCGTGGCGGCGTCCACCAAATAGGCGCCGCCGGTCTGCTTTAAGTGAACGCCGGACACGATCTGCCCTAACGCCGAAAGCTGCACGTCACCCGCCACAACGCCGCGCACCGCGCCGTTTTTATCGTGCAGCGCGGCGGAAGCGGTGACCACGATATTGCCGCTGTCCTGATCGAGATACGCTTCGCCGAATTTGAAGTCCGCATTCTTCAGCCCCTCTGTGTACCAGCCGCGGATCGTGGGATCATAGCTGGGGTCGGAGAAGGTCGCGTGGATCATCTCTTTCTGCTGTGTGCCGAAGTACAGTCCCGCCGGGTATGCGCTCGTTTTGTCCACGATGCTCCGAATGTAGTTCAGTTCCTCCTCCGGAGACATTCCCAGCACCTCCAGCGCTTCGCGCTGAGCGTGCATTCTGCCGACGGTATCGTTTTTCCATGCCGCGATGCTGTTCACCACGCTCTGCGCGCTTGCGTCCATCAACTCGCGGCTTTCCTTTTCTAAAATGCTTGTCGTGGTCTTCTGCACGACCATGAGAATCCCTACGATCGCGATAATGATGATTGGGACGAGGATCCCCAGCAGCTTGATTTGGATGCCGACTCTCCGCCTTCCGGAGCTTCGCGTCTTTTTTGGCATGTTCGTTGCAACGCTCATGTTGCTCTCCTCCCTTTTCTTTGATCCGCGTATAGGATGCTGGAATACGGGATATTTGTCTTATAACATGATTTTAGCAAAATTGCAATAGAATCGTTTCTTCTTCCGCTTATTTTTGTCTATTTTCACAGTCGTCTCGTGCTCCGACCGCGCGGACGGCAAGCGCCGAAGCGTCGAGCGCGCCTGCCGTCCAAAGCGCCGCAAGCACATCCGTCGACAGCGCCGCGCCGTATTCGACCGTGAGCTTGGGCGCGTACAGCGGCAGCTCCGGCGCAAACGTCCCGCAGGGCTCAAAGCAGACCGCCGCTCCGACGTCAGACGTCTCATCCGGAGCGAGGATGCGCGCCGCGACGCCGCGCTCGCGGCGCAGCGCCCCCGCAAGCGCTTCCGCACCGCTCATCGGCGTCAGCGCAATATGCCGCGCCGACGCCGAGAGCTCGAAGGCCGCCTGCCGCAACTCCGGCGAAACGCTTCGCGCGGCGAAGACGAGCGTGCCGTGCCGCGTATCAAATCCGATCTGCGCCATATAGCGCCGCACGATGGCGGCGGCGGTCGCGTGATAAAGCGGCGTGAGCGGCGGGGGCAGAACGCCGCGGCGTGCGAAAGCCTTACAATGCGGGTAATCCGGCGGGAACACCGCGCAGTGCACGCCGTCGCGGCTAAGCGACCGCGCGGCAAGATACGCCGAAAGACGCGCCGGCGCCCCTTCCCCGCGCTCGACCCGCGCGACGCGGAAACGTGCCCCTCCAATCAAGCGTACCGGGGCGGCGGGAGCGTCCGCCGTCCGGTATTCGACCCAACCGAGCATGTCCTCGCCTCCAAAAAAAGACTTCCCTTCATTCTATGGAGGGAAGTCTTTTTTTATCTTGGCAAGCTCAAAAGCCCTTGATGTAATTTGTCAGGTATTTCAAGGGATCGACGATCTGTCCGTTCTCGGTGATTTCAAAGTGCAGATGCGCGCCGCGCGACACCCCCGTGTCGCCCGTAATGCCGACGACCTGTCCCTGCGCGACCTTATCGCCCACATTCACCGAGCGCTTCGAGAGATGCTGGTAGGTCGTGGTATTGCCGCTGCCGTGGCTGACGACGACGTAGTTGCCGCGGTACTTGTTGTACGACGAGATGATGACCGTGCCCGCCTTGGCGGCGACCACCTGCGTCGTATAGCCCACGCGCCCGATATCGACGCCCATGTGATTGGTCGACGCGCCGGCGATGCCCGTGTATCGCGAACCGAGCGGGGAGGTCACATAGTGGCTGCTGCACGGCCAAATATAGCCGCCCTTCGTGCCCTCGCCCTGATTCATCTGCGCGGCAAGCTCGCGCGAAAGACGAACGATCTCCTCCTGTTCCTTCGCCGCCGCCGCTTCCTTCTCGGCAATCAGCTTCTTATACTCCGCCTCGTCCGCGGCAAGGTTTGCAATGAGCGTCTGCGCCGCGCCGATCTGCTCCTTGAGCTCCGCGTTGCGCGCGGACAGCTCGGTGCGGACCGCCTCCTGCTCCGCGAGCTGCGCTTCCAGCTCCGCCTGCTCCGCCGCGAGCTGATCCTCCGTCGCTTGCAGATCGTCGATCACGCGCTGGTCGCTCTCCATGATCTCCCCGATGAAGTCCATCGCGGAGAGCAGGTCGGCAAAGCTTGACGAGCGGAACAGCACCGACCAGTAGGACACGGTGCCGCGCTCTTCCATGGCGCGCACGCGGGCGCAGAACAGGTCGTACTGCTCCTCATGCTTTTGCTGCGTGACGACGATCTCCGCCTCGGTCTGCTCGATCAGCTCCTCATACTGGGCGATCTGCTCCTCCGTATTGGCGATCTCCGAGCGAATGACGGCAATCTGCGTATCGAGATTGGACTTCTGCGCAAGCGCGTCGCTCTTGTTGCGCTGCAGCGTCTTGAGCTGCGACTGAAGCTCCGACTTCTGCGCCTCAAGGTTTTTCTTTTCTTTTTTCTTCGCGTCGATCTCCGCCTGCGTAACCGCGGAGGCGGAGGGCACGAGCGAAAATGGCGACAAATCGGCGCAAAGCAGGGCGATCAGGCACAAAGCGGCAACCGCCGCGCGCAGTATCTGCTTTTTCATTCGGCTGCCGCCTCCCTTCCCGTTTTGGTCAAACCTGCAAAAATCTGCGGATCGCCGTCAGGCTGCCGCCGACGCCGACGAGGATACCCGCTCCGCCGAAGCTCAGCGCCACGGGCTTCCAAATCTCCGAAAACGGCACAGTCTTCAAAAATTGCAGCGTATCCGCCGCCGCAATGCTCTTCGCAACCGAAGCGTAGACCAGCCATTGGAGCATAAAAGCGATCAGCGCGCTCAGCGCGCCCAGCAAAAATCCCTCATAAACAAAGGGCCAGCGGATGAATGCGTTGGTTGCGCCGACCATCTTCATAATGCCGATCTCCTCGCGCCGGTCGAAAGTTGTAAGGCGGATGGTGTTGGAGATGATGAAAATTGAAACGATCAGCAGTATCGCGATCAGCGCAAGGCTGACCGCGCCCGCGACGTTGCGCACAAGAATGAACCCGCCCGCGATGTCTTCGTCCACACGGACGTTGCCAATGCCGATCCCCTGCACGGTCTCGACCGCCTTCGCGGTCTTGCGCACCTCGTTCAGATCCTCCACGTAGACCGCATAACGATCGCGAAACATTTCCGGCAGGATATTGCGGCGCATATACTCGTCGAGGCTGCGTTCCTCGAACGCCTCCATCGCTTCCTCGCGCGTGATGAACTCGACGTCCTTGACATTGGGCAGCTCGCGGAGCTTTTCCCCGACCGCCTTGGTCTGCGCGTCGTTGTAGCTCTCGTCGACAAACGCCAGTATCTCATACTCGCTCTCCAGCGTTTCCAGCAAGATTTCCGCGTTGTACGCCACCAGCGAGAACGTCCCCATGATTACAAGGCACGCCACCGTAATGCCGATGGCGGCGAAAGACATGAACCCATGGCTGAACAGGTTACCGACGCCCTCGCGGATGAAATAACCGAACTCGTGTCTCATGCGCTCACCTCGCGTCGTAGCCGATGCCGTCGCCCGTGATCACGCCCTCTTCGAGCAGGACGACGCGCTTGTGGAAACGGTTGACGAGATCGCGCTCGTGCGTAACGATAACCACCGTCGTCCCCAGTTCGTTGATGCGGTTCAAAAGCCGCATGATCTCCAGCGAGCGCGCGGGGTCAAGGTTGCCTGTCGGCTCGTCGGCGATGATCGTCACGGGGTTGTTGACGAGCGCGCGTGCAATCGCCACACGCTGCTGCTCACCGCCGGAGAGCTCATGCGGGTACTGATCCGCCTTCTCCTCCAACCCCACCAGCTTGAGCACGTACGGAATACGCGTGCGGATGGTGCGCGGCGAAGCGCCGACGGCGCGCATCGCGAAGCTCAGGTTCTCGTAGACCGTTTTCTTTTCAATGAGACGGAAATCCTGAAAAATGATGCCGATGGAACGGCGCAGCAGCGGAATCTGCCGATCGGATATCTTTGTCAGGCTGAAGCCGTTGACGATCACGCGCCCGCTGGTGGGCAATATCTCACCCGTGAGCAGCTTGATGATGGTCGATTTGCCCGAACCGGAGGGCCCCACAAGGAAGACAAACTCCCCGTCTTCGATCGTCAGCGTGATGCCGCGCAGCGCGTACGTCCCGTTGTCGTATTCCTTTTCCACGTCCTTGAGCCGTATCAAAGCGCGCCGCCTTCTTTCCCCAAAATTCTCCATACTCCGTCAAAATATCCTTTTGCATTATAGCGGAGGTTACAGAAAATAGCAAGAACAAATTATGTAAACGCAAGAAAAAGCGCTTTGAGCAAAAAGAAATCACGCGGTCGCCCGCGTGATTTTTTATGTGCCCCGTTACGCCTCGATGCCGCGCGAGGCAAGATATTTCTTGACCATAAGCGCGACCTTGAAGGTGATCGCGTCGTCAAACTCGCGAAGATCAAGCCCCGTAAGCTTCTTGATCTTCTCCAAGCGGTACACGAGCGTATTGCGGTGGACAAACAGCTTACGCGCCGTCTCGGAAAGGATGAGGTTGTTCTCAAAGAACTTGTTGATGGTAAAGAGCGTCTCCTTGTCGAGCGCGTCGATGGGGTTCTTCTTGAAGACCTCCTGCAAAAACATCTCGCACAGCGTCGTGGGAAGCTGGTAGATCAGTCGGCCGATGCCGAGGTTTTCATAGTTGATGATGAACTTCTCGGTATCGAACACCTTGCCGACCTCAATGGCGATCTGCGCCTCCTTATAGGACTTGGCAAGGTCGCGCAGATGGCCCGCGACGGTGCCGATGCCGATAACGACCGTACTCTCGCCGCCGACGCGCAGCGATTCCTCGATCTGCGCGGCGATCTTCTCAAGGTCGTGCGTCTCGGCGTCCGCGTCCACATGCTGAATAAGGACGATATCGTTCTCGCCCATTGAAACCACGGCGCCCGTCTGGCGATCGGCAAGCAGATTTTGCACGCTCTCGACCGTCACGTTTTCCGTGTGCCCCTCGCGGCAGCGGATGACAAACACGCCGCGCGCCTGCTCGGCGTCCACGTGCAGTTCCTTGGCGCGGATATAGATGTCGCTGAGCAGGATGTTGTCGGAGATGATGTTCTTCACGAATGAGGTCTTGTCGTGCTTCTCCTCATAGTAGCTCTTCGCCCCGTTGAACGCGACGCATGCCATCGCGCACACGGTGCGGCTGAGCTCTCCGTCGCCCTCGGCGTAGGCGGCAAAGTCAAACTGTCCGCCCCAGCTGGACAGCGCCTTAAAGGTTCTGCCGTCCACCGCGACACAAGCTTCCAGCTCATCGTTGATCGGCTGGACGGCCTGCGGCCATTTCTTGCCGATTTCCTGCAAATCCGTGCATGCAATGACCGTGCCCTCGGAATCGATCACGCCGATTTGGATATCCGTCGTCTCTTTGAACTGTGAAACGACATTCAAAAACATTCTCCCGGACATAGTCTTCCTCCCTTGATCCCATGTCAAGTGTTTTGTGCAAAGCGTCAACCAATTGCACTCATTATACTTGACGGATCAGAGATTTGCAAGATATTCTTTCTTTTTTCCACAAATTTTTTTGATTTTTTTGGCCAATCCGTAAACGCAAGAGGGGTGCCCTGTGCCGTCATTTTTCTTTCTCTTGGGCAATTTGCCTATTTGAGGCGTTTCTCTTCCTCCTCTGTCAACTCGCGCCACGCGCCGGAGGCAAGAGACTCGTCCAGCATAAGCGCGCCCATCGAGAGGCGCTTTAAGTAAAGCACGGGCTTTCCGCGTGCGGCAAGCATCCGCTTGATCTGATGGAACTTGCCCTCGCGCAGCGTCACCAGCGCCTCGCTTTCCGTCCCCGCGAAGAGGATCTCAAGCCCCGCCGGAAGGCAGGAAAGCCCGTCGCCGAGCGTCATGCCCGCGGCAAACGCCGCACAGTCGTCCTCTGTCAGCATCCCATCCACGCGCGCGTAATACACCTTGTCCACATGCTTTTTCGGTGAAAGCAGCGCATGTGCGAGCGCCCCGTCGTTGGTCAGGAGCAGCAAGCCCTCGGTGTCCTTGTCGAGCCGTCCAACCGGAAAAAGGCCGCGTTTTTGATACGCTTCCGGCAACAGATCGAGTACGGTTCTTCCTTTCCCGTCCTCGGTCGCAGACAGGACGCCTGCGGGCTTGTTCAGCATGACGTAGACAAATTTTTGCAGGCGCACCGCCTCCCCGTCCACGGAAAATGCGACGCTTCGCGGATCGTATTTCTCCTCCGCCAACGCGGCAATGCGCCCGTCCACAAACACGCGCCCCTCGCGCACGAGCCGCTTGACCTCGCTGCGCGACCAGCGCCCCGTGGAAGCAAGCAGTTTATCAAGCCGTTCCTCGGGCATATCAATCACCCTTTCCCGATCGTTAACAATATAAGCATAGCATAAAAACGCGGACAAGGGAATATGGTATCTCCGAAAGGAAGTGCTTTGCCCATGTTCATCGTCACCGCCAAAGCCCCCAAACGCCGCCACCTGCTCTCCGCCGCTCTCATCGTATTGCTCATCGTCGCCGTGCCGCTTCTCCTGCGTATGCGGAAAACCGACGCGACCAGCGCGGATGAACTGCGTGCGGAGACGAACGAGGCGCGTGTGAAGTATTTGGAATCCCTCGGCTGGGTGGTGGACGCGCAGCCCATCGAATCCCTGCGTCTGACGCTGCCGGAGGAGCTGGTGGAGCCGTACCGTTCCTACAATGAGCTCCAGCTCACGCAGGGCTTCGACCTCATCCCCTTTCTGGGCGAAACGTTGGAACGGCACACCTACGCGATACGGAACTATCCCAACCGCCCGAGCGGCTGCCAGGCGGATATCTATCTCTCCGAAGGCTTCATCGTCGCGGGCGACGTCGTCTGCACGGGCGCCGACGGCTTCATTGCGTCGCTGGAATTCCCGCAAGAGGAATAAATTTGCCGCCCGCTGGCGGCAAAGAAAAAGACAGGTCTTCGACCTGCCTTTTTCTTTGAAATGAAATTAGTCCTTGGTCTCGATGACGACGCCGGAGCCGACGGTACGGCCGCCCTCGCGGATAGCGAAGCGGAGACCCTTTTCGATAGCGATCGGGGTAATCAGCTCAACGTTCATGTCGACGTTATCGCCGGGCATGCACATCTCAGTGCCCTCAGGCAGGGTGATGACGCCGGTGACGTCCGTGGTGCGGAAATAGAACTGCGGACGATAGTTGTTGAAGAACGGGGTGTGACGGCCGCCTTCATCCTTGGTCAGAACGTAGACCTGGCCAACGAACTTGGTAAGGGGGTGGATGGAGCCGGGCTTGCAGAGGACCTGGCCGCGCTCGATCTCGTTCTTGGCGACGCCGCGCAGCAGCGTACCGACGTTGTCGCCGGCCTCGGCGTAGTCGAGCAGCTTGTGGAACATCTCGATACCGGTAACGACGGTCTCGCGACGCTCGTCGGTCAGGCCGATGATCTCGACCTTGTCGTTGAGGTTCAGCTTACCACGCTCAACTCTGCCCGTGGCAACGGTGCCGCGGCCGGAGATCGTGAAGACGTCCTCGACGGGCATCAGGAAGGGCAGGCTGTCATCGCGCGGCGGGGTCGGGATATAGTTGTCGACCGCGTCCATGAGCTCCTTGATGCAGGCGAACTCGGGGGCGTTGGGATCGGTGGACTCGGAAACGAGGGCGTTGAGCGCGGAACCGCGGATGATGGGGATATCATCACCGGGGAACTCGTACTTGCTCAGCAGCTCGCGGACTTCCATCTCGACGAGCTCAAGAAGCTCGGCGTCGTCGACCTGGTCGCACTTGTTCAGGAAAACAACGATGGCGGGCACGCCGACCTGACGGGCGAGCAGAACGTGCTCGTGGGTCTGGGCCATGGGGCCGTCGGAAGCGGCGATGACGAGGATCGCGCCGTCCATCTGCGCGGCGCCGGTGATCATGTTCTTGATATAGTCGGCGTGGCCCGGGCAGTCGACGTGCGCATAGTGGCGCGCGTCAGTCTCATACTCGACGTGAGCGGTGTTGATGGTGATGCCGCGCTCACGCTCCTCGGGAGCCTTGTCGATGGAGCTGTAGTCGGTGTACTCGGCCTTGCCCTGCAGACCCAGCCACTTGGTGATGGCGGCGGTCAGGGTGGTCTTGCCGTGGTCGACGTGACCGATGGTGCCAATGTTTACATGGGGCTTGGTGCGCTCGAATTTCTGCTTAGCCATTAGAATTATCCTCCTAACAGATTGTCATGGTTGATCGGTGCAAGTTTCGCATAGCACCGATATTTTACAGTAAGTTGCGCGTTTTTGCAATAGTTATTTTCGCTTACACGCTGCGGCCGCCGTGGCGCTGATCGACGATCTTCTCCTGAATGCTCTTGGGGATCTCGATATAGTGCGACGGCTCCATGGTATACTGGCCGCGGCCTTGCGTACGGGAACGAAGGTCGGTCGCATAGCCGAACATCTCGGCAAGCGGCACGAACGCGTCGATCTGCTGCGCGCCGGAACGGGCCTCCATGCCTTGGATCTGCCCGCGGCGGGCGTTGAGATCGCCGATCACGTCGCCCATATACTCGTCGGGAACGATGACGGAAACCTTCATGATCGGCTCAAGGAGCGTCGCGCCCGCCTTCTGGCAGGCCTCTTTGAACGCCATGGAGCCCGCGATCTTGAACGCCATTTCGGAGGAGTCGACCTCGTGATACGAGCCGTCGTAGAGCGTGACCTTAACGTCGACCACCGGATAACCGGCGAGCACGCCCGAGAGCATCGCGCCCTGGATACCGGCGTCGACCGCGGGGATATACTCCTTCGGCACGGCGCCGCCCACGATGGCGTTGACGAACTCGTAGCCCTTGCCGGACTCGTTGGGCTCGACCTTGATCTTGACGTGGCCGTACTGGCCCTTGCCGCCCGACTGGCGGGCGTACTTGGTATCCTGCTCGACGGCCTTCTTGATGGTCTCCTTGTAGGCGACCTGCGGCGCGCCGACGTTCGCCTCGACCTTGAACTCGCGAAGCAGACGGTCGACAATGATCTCCAAGTGGAGCTCGCCCATACCGGCGATGATCGTCTGTCCCGTCTCTTCGTCCGTGTAGGTCTTGAACGTGGGATCCTCCTCGGCGAGCTTCATCAGCGCAACCGTCATCTTCTCCTGGCCGGCTTTGGTCTTGGGCTCGATGGCGACGCGGATGACCGGCTCGGGGAACTCCATGCTCTCAAGGACGATCGGGTGCTTCTCGTCGCAGAGCGTATCGCCCGTGGTGGTGTTCTTGAGACCCACGGCGGCGGCAATGTCGCCGGAGTAAACGGTCTCGATATCCTCACGGTGATTGGCGTGCATCTGCAGGATGCGGCCCATGCGCTCACGCTGGTTCTTCGTGGCGTTGAGCACGGACGAACCCGTATTCAGCGTGCCGGAGTAAACGCGGAAGAAGCTGAGGCGGCCGACGTAAGGGTCGGTCATGATCTTGAAGGCAAGCGCCGCGAACGGAGCGTCGTCGGAGCTGACGCGCTCCTCTTCCTCGTCCGTCTTGGGGTTGACGCCGCGGATGGCGGGAACGTCCGTCGGAGCGGGCATATAGTCGACGATGGCGTCGAGCAGCTTCTGCACGCCCTTATTGCGGTACGAGGTGCCGCAGGTGACGGGGATCATTTCCACCGCGACGGTTGCCGCGCGGATCGCCTTGCGGATCTTCTCGGTCGGGATGTCCTTGCCTTCGAGGTACATTTCCATGATCTCGTCGTCGAACATCGAAACCGCGTCAAGCAGCTTCTCGTGGTACTCCTTCGCCTCGTCCAGCATATCCGCGGGGATATCCTCCACGCGCATATCCTTGCCCATTTCGTCATAGTAGACGTCGGCGTTCATCTCCACAAGGTCAATGATGCCGCGGAAGTCGCCTTCCTTGCCGATGGGGAGCTGAATGGGAACTGCGTTGCACTTGAGGCGCTCTGCGATCATGCGAAGAACATTGTAGAAGTCCGCGCCCATGATATCCATCTTGTTGACGTAGATCATACGCGGAACGTGATAGTGATCCGCCTGACGCCAAACCGTCTCGGACTGCGGCTCGACGCCGCCCTTGGCGCAGAGCACGGTCACGCTGCCGTCGAGCACGCGCAGGCTGCGTTCGACCTCAACGGTGAAGTCGACGTGGCCCGGGGTGTCGATGATGTTGATGCGGTGATCGCGCCAAAAGCACGTCGTCGCGGCGGACGTAATGGTGATGCCGCGCTCCTGCTCCTGCTCCATCCAGTCCATGGTCGCGGTACCCTCATGCGTCTCACCGATCTTGTAGTTGACGCCGGTGTAGTAGAGGATACGCTCGGTCGTGGTGGTCTTACCGGCATCAATGTGCGCCATGATGCCGATGTTGCGGGTCTTTTCGAGAGTAACTTTTCTCGGCATGTTACGATACCTGCCTTACCAACGGAAGTGCGCGAACGCCTTGTTGGATTCAGCCATCTTGTGGGTGTCTTCGCGCTTCTTCACGGCGCTGCCGGTGTTGTTGGCGGCGTCCATGATCTCGCCGGCGAGACGCTCCGCCATGGTGCGCTCGCCGCGGGCGCGCGCATAGGTGGTCAGCCAGCGAAGGCCGAGGGTCTGGCGGCGCGCCGGACGCACCTCCATCGGGACCTGATAGGTCGCGCCGCCGACACGGCGGGCCTTGACCTCGAGGCTCGGCATGATGTTTTCGAGCGCCTGCGTGAACACGTCAAGCGGCTCGTTGCCCGTCTTCTCCTTGATCGTATCGAACGCGCCGTAAACGACCTTCTGCGCAACGCCCTTCTTGCCGTCGAGCATGATGGAGTTGACGAGCTTGGTCACGAGCACGCTGTTATACATAGGATCGGGCAGAACTTCTCTTTTGGGAACATTACCTCTTCTGGGCACTATGCTTCCCTCCTTCATTATAAAATGATGTCATCGGTACTCACTTTGGACGCCCAAAGTGTTTTGCCTGCCAAAGAGGGTTTGTCTACCTATTGAAAATAATATAAATAGAGAACCGTTTGGCAAACTACTTTTTGCAGGGTCTTACTTCTGCTTCGGACGCTTCGCGCCGTACTTGGAGCGGCCCTGTCTGCGGCCGTCGACGCCCTGGGCATCGAGGGTGCCGCGGATGATGTGGTAACGCACGCCGGGGAGGTCCTTCACACGGCCGCCGCGGATCATCACCACAGAGTGTTCCTGCAGGGAGTGACCAACGCCGGGAATGTAAGCGGTGACCTCGTAGCCGTTGGTAAGACGCACACGGGCGATCTTACGAAGGGCGGAGTTCGGCTTCTTGGGCGTCGCGGTACGAACCGCGGTGCAGACGCCGCGCTTCTGCGGGGAGCTGAGGTCGGTCTGCTTGTTCTTGAGGGTGTTCAGGCCGTACTGCAGCGCGGGAGCGGTGGACTTGTAGGAGCCCTGCTCTCTACCCTTGCGCACCAGCTGATTAAAAGTAGGCATTCCTGTTCTCCTTTCGTTGTTTTTCGCGTGGGCGCACCACGCAAAGCGGAATTATAACACGAAAAAGCCACAGAGTCAAGCCAAAAATGGAGAAAAACCCGCTCTCTTGAGCGGGTTTTTCGGTGGTTTTGACTGCGGCGAGGGTATTTAGATCGCGTTGGTATAGCCCCTCAGCGCCTCGTACATATCGGGTTCCTCGGGCTTTTCCGGCTCGGGGACGATCTCGGTCGCGAAGTCGCGATAAGCCGTGAGACCCGCGCCCGCAGGGATCAGCTTGCCGATGATGACGTTCTCCTTGAGGCCCACAAGGTGGTCGACCTTGCCCTTGATGGCGGCCTCAGTCAGCACCTTGGTGGTCTCCTGGAAGGACGCCGCGGACATCCACGAATCGGTCGCCAGCGACGCCTTCGTGATACCCATGAGCAGCTGCGTCGCCTCTGCCTCGCGCAGCGGTTCGCCGGTCTCGGCGTTCGTTTCGCCCGCCGCAATGCGCGCGCGCACCTTTTCGTTCGCGTCCTCCAGTTCGAGAAGGTCGACCATCGCACCGGAGAGCAGATCGGTGTCGCCCGCGTCCTCGATGCGCACCTTGCGCATCATCTGGCGCACGATGACCTCGATGTGCTTATCGTTGATATCGACGCCCTGCTGACGGTAGACCTTCAAGACCTCCTGAATGAGATAGTCATGCACGGCGGACGTGCCGCGGATGCGCAGGATATCGTGCGGGGAGAGCGCGCCGTCCTGAAGCTGGAAGCCCTTTTCGATGGTGTCGCCGTCCTGTACGCGAAGTCCCGTGTGCGGGATGGCGTAATTGCGAGTATCGCCGTCGTCCGCGGTAACGATGATGTTGACAAGGCTGCCCTTGGCGGATTCCTCAAAGCGCACCTTGCCGGAGATCTCGGAGAGCGTCGCCATTTTCTTCGGACGGCGCGCCTCAAACAACTCCTCGACACGCGGAAGGCCCTGCGTGATGTCGCCTCCGGCGACGCCGCCGGTGTGGAACGTACGCATGGTCAGCTGCGTGCCGGGCTCGCCGATGGACTGCGCCGCGATGATGCCGACCGCCTCGCCGGGGCCGACGGGCTTGGACGTTGCAAGGTTCATACCGTAGCACTTCGCGCAGACGCCGCTGTGCGCCTTGCAGGTGAGCACCGTGCGGATCTCCACGGAATGGATGTCGAACTTCTCCAGCAACGCCGCGTCATCCGAGGTCATCATGTGATCCTTGGAGATGAGCACCTCGTCGGTGCCGGGCTTCAAAACATCGTTGACCGGATAGCGGCCGTTGATGCGCTCGGCAAAGGTCTCGATGATCTGGCCGTTCTCACTGATCTCCGCGGCTATGATGCCCGTTGTCGCGCCGCAGTCGTCGCTGCGGATGATGACGTCCTGGCAGACGTCGACCATGCGGCGGGTCAGATAGCCGGAGTCCGCGGTACGAAGCGCCGTATCGGCAAGACCCTTGCGGGCGCCGCGGGACGAGGTGAAGTATTCGAGTACGGAAAGGCCCTCGCGGAAGTTCGCCTTGACGGGAATCTCGATCGTGCGGCCGGCGGTGTTCGCCATCAGGCCGCGCATACCGGTCAGCTGGCGGATCTGCTTCATCGAGCCGCGCGCGCCGGAGTCTGCCATCATGAACACAGGGTTGTAGCGATCCATGTTCTTTTGCAGCGCGTCGGTGACGTCGTCGGTGGTCTTCTCCCACTCGCGCACGACCTGACGGTAACGCTCCTCGTTGGTCATGAAGCCCATCTTGTACTGATCCTCGATCTCAACGACGCGCTTCTCGGTCTCCTCGATGAGCGTGTACTTCTCGGCGGGGATGGTCATATCCGCGACCGAGATCGTGATAGCGGCGCGGGTGGAGTACTTATAGCCCGTCGCCTTGATATTGTCGAGCACCTCCGCCGCGATGGTAAAGTTGTGGCGCTTGATGGCACGGTCGACGATCTTGCCGAGCAGCTTCTTGCCGCAGGTTGCGGTGATCTCATAGTCGAAATACTGCTCGGTGGGCTTGCCGTCCTCGTCCACGCGCCTGACAAAGCCGAGATCCTGCGGAACGTTGCGGTTGAAGATGATGCGGCCGATGGTGGCGCGCACGATCTTGGCGCCCGCCGTGCCGTCGGGCAGTTCCTTTGTCTTGCGCACCAGAATGGGCTGGTGGATGCCGATGAGGTGATCGTCGTAGGCGAGCATCGCCTCGTCCTCGTCGCGATAAACGTTGAGATGGATCGACGCCTTCTCCTCGTCGCTGAGCTCATCGTAGCTCTTGCCGGCAAGCTCGAAGGGGATGTTCTGCGGCCAATACTCGTCGTTGTCCATCTGGGAAACGCCGTTTTCAAAGCGTTCAAGCGTCAGGTAGTAGGAACCCAGCACCATGTCCTGCGTCGGCACCGTGACCGGGCCGCCGTCCTGCGGACGCAGCAGATTGTTCGCGGAGAGCATCAGGATACGCGCCTCCGCCTGCGCCTCGGCGGAGAGCGGAACGTGAATCGCCATTTGGTCGCCGTCGAAGTCGGCGTTGAACGCCGTGCAGTTGAGCGGGTGCAGCTTGAGCGCGCGGCCCTCGACGAGCACGGGCTCGAACGCCTGAATGCCGAGGCGGTGGAGCGTGGGCGCGCGGTTGAGCATGACGGGATGATCCTTGATGACCACGTCGAGCGCGTCCCAAACCTCAGGACGGCCCTTGTCGACCATCTTCTTGGCGGACTTGATGTTGTTCGCGTTGCCGTCCTCCACGAGCTTTTTCATGATGAACGGGCGGAACAGCTCAAGCGCCATCTCCTTGGGCACGCCGCACTGATAGATCTTCAGCTCAGGCCCCACGACGATAACGCTTCGGCCGGAATAGTCCACGCGCTTGCCCAGCAGGTTCTGACGGAAGCGGCCCTGCTTGCCCTTGAGCATATCGGAAAGGCTCTTGAGCGCGCGGTTGTTCGCGCCGGTAACGGCGCGGCCGCGGCGGCCGTTGTCGATCAGGGCGTCGACCGCCTCCTGCAGCATGCGCTTCTCGTTGCGCACGATGATGTCGGGCGCGTTGAGCTGGATAAGCCTCTTAAGGCGGTTGTTGCGGTTGATGACGCGGCGGTAGAGGTCGTTGAGGTCGGACGTGGCAAAGCGTCCGCCGTCAAGCTGAACCATCGGCCTGATCTCCGGCGGGATGACCGGCAGGATGTCAATGATCATCCACTCGGGCTTATTGCCGCTGATGCGGAACGCGTCCACGACCTCAAGGCGCTTGACGATGCGCGCTTTCTTCTGCCCGTTCGCGCCCTTAAGCTCCTCGTGCAGCTCCGCGGAGAGCGCTTCAAGGTCGATCTGCTGCAGCAGCTTCTTGACCGCCTCGGCGCCCATGCCGGCGTCAAAATCGTCCTCATACTTCTCGCGATAATCGCGGTACTCCTTTTCGCTGAGGATCTGATTCTTCATCAGCGGGGTCTCGCCGGGGTCGGTGACGATATACGCCGCGAAGTAGAGGACCTTCTCCAAAATGCGCGGGCTGATATCGAGCAGCAGGCCCATGCGGGACGGGATGCCCTTGAAGTACCAAATATGGCTCACGGGCGTCGCCAGCTCAATGTGGCCCATACGCTCGCGGCGCACCTTGGCGCGGGTGACCTCGACGCCGCAGCGGTCGCAGACTTTACCCTTGAAGCGGATCTTCTTGTACTTGCCGCAGTGGCACTCCCAGTCCTTCGTCGGCCCGAAAATGCGCTCGCAGAACAGGCCGTCGCGCTCGGGCTTGAGCGTGCGGTAATTGATGGTCTCCGGCTTCTTGACCTCGCCGTAGGACCACTCACGAATCATTTCAGGGGAAGCGATCCCGATCTTGATCGCGTCAAACGGTACATAGCTCATGATATGATTCCTCCCCTTTCTCAGTCTTCATCGTCGTCGCCGTCGTCGCCGCCAAAAGCTCCGACCAGCGCGCCGCCGTCTTCGTCCTCGCCGTCGCCGATGGCAAACCCCGCGTCTTCAAATTCCGCCTCGTCGGCGAACGGGTTGCGGCGGTTGCGTTCGTCCTCCGCGTCCATACGCGCGAGATTGAACGTATCCA
>JAWRIJ010000117.1:0-3299 GCA_040307975.1 Oscillospiraceae bacterium
AGAAAGCATGGATGAAAGCACAGTCTTTCCCGCGCCAGGCTGGCCGGCAAGCAATGTCGCTCGCGGTTGAGAGGACGGAATAAAGTTTTCCGCACTATCAGTTTCTTTTCTTACAGTGAACTTAACGTCATCCAAGGAAAATAGAGATAAATTATCCATTTTCAAGAAACTTTTTTTACCTCAATATCGTTTGCAAAGTCTGATGCCATATTAAATTGTCCTACAATTTGGTCAAGCTCTGCTTCTGTCTTTGCGTGGATAATGCTTTGCTTGGCTTTCCACGTCAGCTTGTACATTACATTGACGGGGTGCGCTTCATCCTCAATTTGATGATCTTTGCAATATCTGATAAGGTCTCCGAGAATCCCCGCGCCCTTCTCCATGAGGATCTCCTGCCGCTGTGAGAGTTCATACGGACTCATAAAACTACCTCCATTCTTAATCTGCCTTGATTTAACCTTATATTATGATACCACAAGCGCAAATCGTATGCAATCTACAATCCGCTCGAAAAAATGTGGGAACTCAGTTCCCACATTTTACTCCAGCTTCTCGATTTGCCGCAGCATATCGCGCACATAGTCCCTGTGCTGTTGCCGCAGCTCCCGATCAGCGGCGCACTCATCGGACGCCTCCTGCTCTCTTTCCATGTGAGCGGCCACATCACCATAGATCACGCCCAAGAGAAAAGGAAGGGCAAGGATCGCCGCTGCCACAAGGAAATCAACAAGCAGCTCCTCAATGGAAGCAACGCCAAGCGCGGCAAGCACAGTCTCAAAAATCGGCATGACAGCACCTCCAATCAAAGCGTAATGCAGATATACGGGCAGAACACTCGTTCGCCGGTGCGGACACGACTCATTTGCGAGTAGATCGTGCCCGCGGTCACGCCGCACATCCTGGCAAGCTCCACGGCGCTGTCGGCCACCGCGAGCGGCAGCTCATACTTGTCGCTGGAGATCTTCAGCCATAACTTTGATGCTTTCATAGCACACCTCCGAAAATATGGGAACTCAGTTCCCATATTTTTTCTTGTCTATAATATAACCTGAATATAGGCTATATTCAATAGGCAATATAACCTAATATTAGGGGATAATTTTGGACGATATGATAAATGCCTCACAGAAGATTGCGTGATATAATCAAGCAAACACATAGGAGGACGTGAGACATGGCCATCGTTTATGACAAGCTACTCAATTTGCTGAAGGAGCGCGGAATCACGACGTATCAGATCCAGCGTACCAACCTCATCGGCCACGAAACCTATAACCAGCTCCTCAACCACACCGGAGGACTGAGCCATAAGGTACTGTGCCGGATGTGCGCGTACCTGGACGTCCAGCCGGGAGATCTGATGGAGTACATCCCTGACGAGGAGATGGAAGCAAGATACGGTGCAACTCCGGGCGAAAGAAAAAAACAAGAGGAAGAAAAAAGCAAAACGTCCGCAGAGAGCGGACACGCATAAACAGCGGGCTGCGAGGTCTGCGTCTCCGGCCGGGGCCTTGCCCGGGCGAGTATGCACGCGCGCGGGTATATATTCTATCCCAAGGCAGTATTCGTCTCTTTTCCCTCTTGTATATCCTTACGTTATCTAAGTTTTAGCTTTGTTTAGTAATAACCGGACTACCGAAACACACGAAAAAATGTGCTTTATACCTTGCTCAATGAAGCATTTGATGCTAAAATGAGAGCGTGCTGAGGGACAGGTACTGGCAGCAGAGACCTCGTTGACCATCAAAGGGCGTGATGCGGCAGCGGGTGTTTGACCGACGATGTGGTAAGAGTTGGCTGCGAAGGTACGGTTTCGACGCACACAGAGCTGCACAAGAAGGGAGGTCAACCGCTTGAGCAGTCTCAGGGCGGCGCACACGGTGGAACGTGCTGCGCCGCTCATCTTTTGTAGCTTGCTGATGCTGGGGAAGGCGCGCTTGCCGTTTCCCGCGGCGATCAGAATGGCGAGGTAGATGATAAACGCGGCAGATTTGAGCTGATACCTGAAAGAATCACGGCTCACAAGGGTATAACCGTCTCGGAGAAGATTCAGGTTGACGGAGTAGGCGTTTTTCCCGTACCCGACGCCTTTGATCGCCTCGACATAGCGCTTTTGCGTAGCGTAGCTGATATACCCGTACTCCGCCAGCTGCATGACGGCCTCTTTTGCCGAGGAGGGCGAGCAGTTGGCCAGCTTTGCAAGCTCCGCATAGGACTTCTTGCAGAAGCCAAGGGCGTTGCTGAAAGCGAAGAGAGTGCAGCCAACCGCGCGGGCGGTGTAGGAAAGTCGGTCGTCTGTGGGAAGGGCATTTGGGCATTTATAGAAAGATCTCATTCTCATTTTCGCAAAACTCCTTTAATGGTGAAGGGCAAGCCGCTGGTTCTGCGGCCTGCCCTTCTATTTTTGTATGTGGCGTCAGTTAATTGCCCGTTTTAGGCTTTTCGAAGCTCTGAAGGCGACTCTCCGGCATTCGGGGATCTTGATAGGCTCCTGAGTGCGCGGACTGAGCGCGTCCCTCGCACCATACGAGCGCACCTCAAACGTGCCAAAGTGATAAAGGCTTACCGCCTCTCCCCTTACCAATGCCGCCTCCGTGATCGCCAGCAACGCATCGAGCGCGGCCGCGCATTGCTTTTGCGTCATAGTCTCGTGAAGTTTCTGATACATTTCCGTTACCATTTCCGATTTGTTCATTTCTTCAATCCCCTTGAAAGATAAGTATTTGGCCTCAATCGACCGAAAAGCAGACGGAGTAAAACATCCTCGGCTTTGCCCGCCAGGACGCGCAGCGGTTCTTGCAGCGCCCGCAGCGGCCTTTGGTTTGCGCTTTGAGTATGTGATGCAGCGTGTCCATGTAAAACGGCCTCGGTTGACCAATGATGTGTACGCGGTCACAATGCTCCAGCACACGCAGCACCGGCTCATGCGTGATCGTCTTGTAGATGCCGGCAGGCAGTTTCTCGTTTATCTCATTCTTGTCGTGGATCAGTGACGCACGCAACTTATGGCAGTCCATCGCCTCGGCGTCGCGCTGTGCGCGCTGATACAAAAAGATGTATGGTTTTCCGTCGATAAACGGCATAGATGGCATGACCCAAAAATTGGCACCGACAGGCGTGCTTTTGCAACGACGCCAGCAAAACGCCGACAACAAACAAGCGGCGGCGACTGTGCCCGGCACAAGCGAGCTTAAACAGAACGCCAAAATGAGAAAGACGATGCTGGCGACCGTCAACGTATGCCCCGGCTGAAGTGTCGTCTCCACCTCAACCCCCTTAAAAACGCGGATCATAGCTCG
>JAWRIJ010000118.1:0-6035 GCA_040307975.1 Oscillospiraceae bacterium
CCCCCCTTTTTCTTATGTGGCGCCTCCGTCCTCGCAAAGCACTCTTGCAAGCTCCTTCATCATCTTCCCGATGTCGATCGGCTTTGCGATGTGTCCGTCCATTCCCGCGTCCTTTGCGGCTTGGATATCCTCGGCAAAGGCATTCGCCGTCATGGCGATGACGGGGATGGCCGCGAGCCTTCCGTTCTCCAGCGCGCGGATCGCTTTTGTCGCCTGATAGCCGTTCATCACCGGCATCTGCACATCCATCAGCACCGCCCGATAGTCCCCCGGCATCGACGCCGTCACCTTCTCAAGGGCTTCTCTCCCGTTCTCCGCGGTTTCGATCGCAAATCCCGCTTCTTCCAGGATAAGGGTCGCGATCTCGCGGTTGATCTCGTTGTCATCCACAAGCAGCAGCTTCATGCCGGTAAAATCGGCGCCGGCAGGCGCCGTCTCCTGTTCGGCCGCTTCCTCCGCGGGTCCCTCCGCGAGCGGGAAATCGACGCGGATGATGAATTCCGTGCCCTTGTCCTGCTCCGTTTCCACCTCAATGGTGCCGTTCATCATATCGACGATGCTCTTGGTGATCGCCATGCCGAGACCGGTGCCCTGAATGTGCCACGCCGTCTTCTCTCTGGAGTACGCCTCAAAGACCGTGGCGGCAAATTCCGGGCTCATGCCCATGCCGGTATCCTTGACGCGCAGCTCATACGAGCCGACGCTCTCCGTCGCGCCGATCTGTCGCAGCGTCACCGTTACCGCGCCGCCCTCCGGCGTGAATTTATAAGCGTTGCTCACAAGATTGAGCAGCACGCGGTCGAGGTGGTGCGCGTCGCACAGCACCATCCGGTTCGCCACTTCGCCCGTGTTCACCTCGTAACGGATCCTCTTTGCCGCCATCTGTGCGAAAAACAGGTCGCGCACATCGTCCATCGTTTTGATCAGGTCGGATCTTGCGATGGTCAGCTCCAGCTTGCCGTTTTCGATGCGGCTCATATCGAGCACGTCGTTGATCATTGCGAGCAGGTGCTGGCTCGACGCCTCAATCTTCTTCAGATAGTTCTCCGCCTCCCAAGGCACGCCGTCCACCTTCTCCGCCAAATGCGTATAACCGATGATGGCGTTCATCGGCGTGCGGATGTCATGGCTCATGTTGGAGAGGAACGTGCTTTTGGCGCGGTTGCTCTCCTCCGCCTGTATCCGCCTCGCCGCCTGCCGCTTTTCGCGTTCCGTCATGGACCGGTAAATGCTGAGCATGATAAGAAGCGCGATCACAATGACGCCCATCTGCAGCCAGCTGTTGCGGATCATGTCGCGGGAGACCTCGTCCATCTTCTGCTGGAGATAATGCGCCGTGTCCGCGGCGTCTGTCGCGTCCAGCACGACGCCGTGTTCGGCGAGTTCCTCCTCATTATAATAGCTCAGCTCGCTCAAAACACGCTCCGTTGTGTCATTCGTTTCCTCGCGGAGCCAAAGCATGGAGGTGAAAAAGATCAGAAACAGCAGCGCGATCCATACGGCGGTCGTCTTGCCGAAGCGCTCGTTCGTGTCCCGGCTGAACACGATGCGGAAAAACAGGAAGCCGATCACGCTCCACACGATTAGGATCAGATAGGACGCCGCGGACAAGCCGCCGACCGTCCAGATGTTCGGCACCATAAAGTAGAGGAAAAACAGCAGCGACAGCACCGCGCCGATGAGTCCCGTGACCTGTACGCCGATATTTTTGTCCGCCTTTGCCAGCTTATAGGCGGCGGCGGAGGTATAGGCGTAGGCAATGAGCGCGCCGATGGTGTTCACGTCTACGATCCAGCCAATAGCGGCGCGCCCGACGAAAGGTATCGCCGCGGAGATTGCCATCAGGAACTTAAACGCGTTCGCGGGGTTGCCGTTTTTGTCCAGCCGCCCGAACCACTCCGGCAGGATATTGTCTTCCGTCATGGCGTACATCAGGCGGCTCGCGGCGATGTAGTTGCCGACAAGACCCGTAATGATGCCGCCGAGGATCGCCACACCGAGAACGGCAAGGCCCCTTTTCCCCATCGCCTCGTTGACCGCGAAAAAGGTCGGAATGCTCGCGTAACCGCTCATGTTGTCCAGTTTGGAAAGATACCCGACCCAGTTTTGGTAGCCGGCGGGAACGCGCGAGGCGGCAATCAGCGCGAGCAGCACATAGCACGTCGTTCCGGCGGCCAGCGCGGCAAGCATGATCCAAACGGACTTCTTCGGTGAGAATTTGAAGTCCTGCGTCGAGTTGGAGATGGACTCGAACCCCACGAACGCCCAGGGCGCGAGCACCACGATGCTCATGATCTGCCGGGCGGCGCTCTTCCCGCCGGGGGCGTAAACGGGCGTCAGGCGAGAAATGCCCCCGCTTTTTCCCAGAACAAACGCCGCGCACACGATCACGCCGCAGACGAGGATGATCGCCATGATGGTCTGGACCACCGCCGCGAGCCGCTTGCTGCGCATGCAGACAAACCCGAAAGTCAGGATGACCGCCAGCGTCAGCAGCACCTCGCCCATATAGACGTGATAACCCGCGACCTGATAGTGGAAGCCGAACTGGAGCGCCCCGCCGAACAGGTTGCGCGCGATCAGCACGATTGCCGTGGCGTTCGCCCACATGATGGCGATGTAAACAAGCATCAGGAACCACGCGCTGAGAAGCCCGTGGTCGAACCCGAAGGCGCGGATGGAATAGGTCAGCGTACCGCCCGCGTCCGGATACTTGTTCATGAGGAAGTGGTAGTTGACGCCAATGAGCAGCATGACCGCCGCGCCGATGACCATACCGAGCGCCGTGCCCAGCGGCCCCGCCAGCGGCAGGAAAGTCGTGCTGGGCATAACGAACGCGCCCCAGCCCACCGCGCAGCCGATAGACAGCGCCCATGCCTCTATCACCGAGAGGTATTGCGTCAGTCCGCCCGGCGTGTCATTCCGTTTGCTTTTTATCGTTTTCATCCGGGACATTCCCCTTTTCACTCTTGCGTCCGCCAAAAGCGTTATGGTGCTCCCTTTTTATACATATTAGTATAGCTTTATTCTGATTGCAACAGCTTTTTCGCACTCTGCCGCTTCTTAAAGCCCAAGCCGCGGAGCCGCTCCAGTTCCGTTTTGCCGTTTCCTTCTTGGAAGTTTTCGCAAATCTCATAACTTACGCTTGCAAATATTGACAAAAGAATCTATAATTTGACATAATAGTATAGTGACAATAGACTAAGCGGCCATGTCAAGTGCAACGTGCGGCAAAACCATTAACGAAAGTATCTAATACTACTGTGGCTGGGAGGCAATTTGTTATGGAACTGGTATTCACAAACGACAACTGCGTCGGCTGCAACCGCTGTATCAGCGCGTGCTCCTGCGAAGGTGCGAACATCGCTGTGGAGCGCGGCGGCGTCAACACCATTCAGGTCGATCCCGACCGCTGCGTTGCGTGCGGCGCGTGCTTCGACGTTTGCTCGCACGGGGCTCGCGCGTACCATGACGATACGGAAGCGCTTTTTGCCGCGCTCGCTCGCGGGGAGAAAGTCTCTATCCTGATTGCGCCCGCGTTCAAGGCAAACTTCTCGCAGAACTACCAGACCATCCTCGGCCAACTCAAGGGCGCGGGCGTCAACCGCATCCTCGATGTGTCCTTTGGCGCGGACATCTGCACTTGGGGCTATATCAAATACATCACCGAAAACCGTTTCTACGGCGGCATTTCCCAACCATGCCCCGCCGTGGTGGGTTACATCGAAAAGTATCTGCCGGAGCTGATCGACAAGCTTATGCCGGTTCACAGCCCTATGATGTGCGCCGCCGTCTATCTCAAAAAGTACGCGGGCGTCACGGACAAGCTCGCTTTCATCAGTCCATGCATCGCCAAGAAGAACGAGATTTCCGACTCCAACTGCGGCGGATACGTCTCGTATAACGTCACGTTCAGCCACCTCGCCGCGTATCTCAGACAGCACCCCATCACGCCGAGGCCCTACGAGGAGGAGCATGAGTTCGGCCTCGGCAGCATCTACCCGATGCCGGGCGGGCTGAAGGAGAACGTATACTGGTTGCTCGGCGAGGACGCCCTCGTCCGCCAAATGGAGGGCGAGAAGCATATGTACCACTATTTGGAGCACAACAAGGACCGTCTTCGCGAGGGACGGACGCCGTATCTGTTCGTCGACGCGCTCAACTGCATCGGCGGCTGCCTGTACGGCACGGGCATTGAAGTCGCCAATTACGACAACGAAGACGTTTTTGCCGCTATCCAGCGCATCAAAGCGGAGAGCAAGGACAGCCATCTCCGCTCCCCTTGGGGCAGGAAGCTCACCCCCGCGCAGCGCCTTAAAAACCTCAACCGTCAGTTCTCCTCGCTCAAGCTCAGCGACTTCATCCGCCACTATACCGACAAAAGCTCGCTTTGCTCCTTCAAGACGCCCACTTCCGCGGAGGAGGACACGATCTTTCGCTCCATGCTCAAGGATACGCCGGACAAGCGCGAGATCAACTGCGGCTGCTGCGGCTACAAGAGCTGCCGCGAGATGGCGCATGCCATTTACAACGGCTTCAATCACAAGGGCAACTGCGTCCATTATGTCAAGGATTTCTCCCTGCGCGAGCGGGACGAGATCAACGAGCTGACGCGGCAGAGCGAGCAGCAGCGCAACAACTTTCTCAAAGAGATCGGCGAGAACTTTGCGCGCCTCAGCGAGCCGCTGGAGCTGGTGCGCGAGAAGAGCGCCGTCAACGCCGTAAGCGCCAACGGTATCGGCGAAGCGATGCGCCGCGTGGACGAGATGGCGCAGCGGTTCAAGACGGTGCTCGACGACATCCAGCACAACCTCGACGCGCTGGAAGCGAACAACGCGCAGGTCATCGACATCTCGCAGCAGACCAACCTGCTCGCGGTCAACGCTGCCATTGAGGCGGCGCGCGCGGGTGCGGCAGGCAAGAGCTTCGCCGTGGTCGCGGGTGAGATCAAAACGCTGGCGGACAAGTCGAAGCGCACAGCGAACGAGAACAACGCAAGCAACATGGGTATCCATACCACCGTGCGCGCGCTGATCGACGACATGGAGCAGCTGCTCCACGTGGTCGAGGAGGTGTCGAGCCAGACCTCGGACATGGTCAAGGCCGTTCAGGAGTCCACCGAAGCCGTGGAAGCCATGCAGCGTATCACGGACGAGGTGAAAAGCGGTATGAATCAGGCCGTGAGCGAAGCATAACGGTTTCGACGGCTCCCGCGCTCGCGGGCAAGCGAGCCGTTCAAAAGCGATTATCCCAAGCATATTGGTTTTCGAATCGCACCTGCTATAGCGGATCAGGGCATCCAGCAATTTGAAAGCGGCCTTTGCGCGGTGAAAAGACAAAATAACAGCGCGACAAGCGAGGAAACGGCAGCGTCAAGCGAAGAGCTTTCCGCGCAGGCGCAGCTTTTGAACGAACTCGTCGAGAAGTTTACGCTCAAGAGCTGATAAAGCCGTCGGCATCCGCCGGGCAGGCAGCTCGCTTGAGGCGATAGAGCAAACGCAACGCAAACTGCTTCAAATACAGTCAACATGCTGTATTTGAAGCAGTTTGCATTTGTGCCATATTTCACGATTGCAGAGCGGCGCGGAAAACTGCCGTGTTGAAATAAACCGGCAGGCCAACCGCCGTCCCCTCCACGAACAGGTTAACAAGCTCCCCTTCCTATGCAGGAGCAGCACATCGGCCCGCGGCTCTTTTCCTCATGCAAAGAATCGGAGAACCATCGTGTCCTTTGCCAGTTCCCGAAACACGCTGAAGCCTAAATAGCGCACGACCCAAAGCACGAGCCATATTCCGACCGCCGTCTCAGCGAAGCCGAGCGCCGCGCCGCCAATTTTGTCAACTTGTTTGACGACCGGAAGCTTAAACGCAATGCCGAGTGCGTTCTTGAGAATCGTCAGCACCGCCAGGAAAGCTATCCAGCCGATCAAAAAGACGATCACGCGCACATATCGCGGCGTCAGGAATCCAATCAGCGCGCCTACCGCCGCTTCCGTCGCCGCGCGTCTGTTTTCCGCGGCGCGGACCGCTTCGCG
>JAWRIJ010000119.1:0-3255 GCA_040307975.1 Oscillospiraceae bacterium
GACGGAACGGGGGACCTCGACGGGGTCGCAGTCCATCAGGCCGGACTCAACGATGGGGTGGCAGCTCGGGCAGACCGCGCGCTTGGCGAGAGAGGCGCCGATGAGCGGCAGGCCGGTGCCAACGATGACGATCTGGTTTTCCTTGATGTTCTTGGCGATGGCGTACGCCTGCATCTCCTGCTTGGTGTACTTCGTATAATCAGACATAATAATTTCCCCCTCCCTGCTTAGTGCGTCGTGGAATAGCCGAGGTGCGGCTCGTTTTTCAGACGCATCAGGCGGCTGCCGCCGATCTTGTCGAGCAGCTCGGTCTGATCCTTGCAGCCGTAGACCCACTTGTTCAGATAATCCTCGAAGGTCTCGGGGATCTTCGTGCCGCTCTCGGCGTCGGCGGCGGCCTTCTGCGCCTTCTCCAGCGCCTCGGCGAGTTTCTCGTCGCCGGGCTTGGCGTCGAGCGCCTTCTGCGCCTTGGCGGCGGCCTTCTTGAGCTGCTCCACGGCGTCGGCGGCGTCCTGATACTTCGACGCCTTGTCGTACTCCTTGAGCGCGGCGTCGTCGTCATCGTAATAGTCGTAGCACTGGGCGGGCCACGCGCCGTAGGGCGCCTTCACGACCGCCTGCACGCACTCGCCGAAGATGCGGGTCTTGGTGGGGTCGCGGCGGATGTACTCGTTGGAGACGATCTCCTCGCAGGTGACGATGGTCTTGCGCGCGGCGACCGCGATGTCGATGTCATGGAACTCATCGCCGCAGATGATGCAGGTGCCGTCGGGGCTGGCCTGCTGGACGTGAATGAGCGCGGTGTCGATCTTCGGGACCGGAACGGCGACGACCTTCTGGCCGGGGACGAGCGGGTTCTCGATCTCCACACACTTGAGGTTTTCCATCTTGGGCATGGCCTTGCGCTTTTCCTCGCTGATGCCCCAGTACTTCATCAGGCCGCTGCCCTGCATCAGGCGGACCGGCAGAAACGGAAGGCCGAGGGAAGACGCGTGCAGCATGAGCATCAGCACGTCCTGCGAATAGTCCTCGTAGGTGAGCTTGCCCTGCTCGATGGCGGCGCGGAAACGGCGGGATACGTTGGTATAGCCGGAGTTGGCGGTATAGCAGTTGATGTACGCCGCCACGCGGCCCTCGCCGATGAGCATATCGACCTCGCCGCCGCCGGGGCCGGCGTAGACGATGAAGTCCTTCTGCCCCTGGCGCAGGATCTCGGAGACCGCCGCGTAGGGCTTGCGGTTGGTGGTGAAGCCGCCGGTGGCAAGTACGTCGCCGCTTTCGACATACTTGGCCACGGCATCGTGCAATGACATTACCTTGCTCAAAACAAAAACCTCCCTGTTTTTTCATCGGTCCCTCCGCTTTGCAAGCTTTCCGTCAAAAAACGCCGCGCGGAGACCCGATTTAAATTCATTTTACATTATAGAGGAACACGTTTCTTTTATCAATGAGAAATGCGGTGCTTCCGCCCAAAAAACTGAACAAATTTTCGCGCGGTTTTTTGTCGTATCCGTGAATACGCGGTTGCAAAACCGTTTCGGCTATCAGTTTTTTTGCAAGTATTCTTGCAAAAAAGTAAACTGCGCAGCGGCGCGCCTCTTGCGGGAAAAAACATATCCTGTTATAATTCTGTCGAAAATAACACGCCAAGAGGTGGTTTTATGGATCTGAACGCGCTGCTCTCCGATTCCGGCATTAGCATCGGCACACTGACGCTCGCCGTCGCCGCCCGGGCGGCTCTGACCCTCGTTGCCGGCGCGGCGCTCATCCGCATCCTGCTGACGCTCTTCGACCGCGCGTTTGAGCGTTCGGAGAAGCTCTCGCCGCTCAAGAGGCACGTCCGCCCCGTCGTTAAAACCGCGCTGGTCGTCGTGTTGGCGCTGGTGGTGCTCGACTCGCTCGGCGTGAAGGTGACAAGCTTCATTGCGCTGCTCTCGGTTGCCGGTCTCGCCGTGTCGCTCGCGCTGCAAAACACACTCGCAAACATCGCCGGCGGCATCATGATCCTCACCACGCAGCCCTACGGCATCGGCGACTACGTCTCCATCGGCGCGACCGAGGGTACGGTGGACCTCATCCGCCTGTCGTCGACCAAGCTCGTCACGCCCGACAACAAGCAGATCACCATTCCAAACAGCACGGTCGCCGCCGCAACGATCACAAACTTCAACCGCCTCGGCCGCCGCCGCATCGACCTCACGTTCACCGCGTCCTACGACGCGCCCACGCAGGAGGTTTACGCCGCGCTGCGCGAGGCGGCGCAACGCTTTCCGCAGATCACCTCCGCGCCGGAGATCCATCTTTCCGGCTACGGCGCAAGCAGCATCAGCTATCTTGCGCGCATCTGGGTCAAAGCGAGCGACTACTGGACGGTCTACTGGGGCGTGCTCGAAGCGGCGCGCGAGACCTTCGAGGCGCATCACGTCGAGATGACCTACGATCACCTGAACGTACACATGATGGAAAAGTGAGCGCGGCACAGCAACGCTCCCCCTGTAAGCGACAGCTTTGTTCTTCGCCGTCTCTTGCAGGGGGAGCGTATCACTTGCGCCGGGCGCTTCTTTATTCCTCACATTGTTCGCAAAGCTGTCCGGGATCGAATACGTGCTTGTCCACCGTCCACACGCTCTCCAGGTCGAACACCGCGCCGTCTCGATTGACCCTGGGATCGGCGAGCGTCTCCGCCCAGCGCGGGTCGAGCTCGCGCAGGCGGTAAAGCTTCGGCGCGGGCGCGCCAGTGATGGCGTCCTTGCTGGAGAATGGAATGTGCCGTCCCTCCTCCTTGGTGTTCCGTACAGCGGCGAGCGCGCACATGATCTGGATGCGCTGCGCGCGCTCGGCGGCGCTTTCGCGGTGCAGCAGCCCGTTTTTCACGATGTACTTCCCGTAGCGGTCGAACGCCTCCGCGGGCCGTGCGATCAGCTCGGAGAGCACCGCCGCGCCGAGGAACCATTTGGGATACTGCTCCCCGAGCTCCCGCACAAGCGCGCGCACGTTTTCGCCCGGGTTCCACAGCACCGTCTCCATCAGGCATTTTTGCAGCAGCTCCGCGGCGGAGAGATCCCAGCGCGTCACGTTATTCGCGGGACGGATGGCGTCGAATTCCTCCATGTGCTCCGCGCACCACAGCCACGCTTCGCGCAGCGAAGGCGAGCATTTGCCGCAGGCGGCGTAGGCGCCGTGGGCGAGCGTCAGCAGCTCCGAGCGCGTAAAGTCGCGCTTTTCCCGTGAAAGCCCCTCCTCAAACGCGCTGCG
>JAWRIJ010000120.1:0-36265 GCA_040307975.1 Oscillospiraceae bacterium
CAAAAGCGCCTTTCCAAGATCATCGGCAACATGGATCTCTCGGCGGACGGCGTGAAGAGCGGCGCGGGCCAGATCGCGAACGGCTCGCAGCTGCTTGCCGAGGGTACGACGCGTCAGGCGACGGCGATCGAGGAGCTCAACTCGACGCTCGCGAACATCAACGGCCAGATCGCGGCGACCGCACAGAACGCGGACAAAGCGAACGGCCTCTCCTCCGCGTGCCTGCAAAAGGTCGAGGAGCAGAACGAGGAAATGAAGACGATGCTCACGGCGATGGACGAGATCCGCGACAAGTCGGCGAAGATCAGCGCGATCATCAAGACCATCGAGGACATTGCGTTCCAGACGAACATCCTCGCGCTCAACGCCTCGGTCGAGGCGGCTCGCGCGGGGGCGGCCGGCAAGGGCTTTGCGGTCGTCGCGGACGAGGTGCGCAACCTCGCGACGAAGTCGCAGGAGGCGGCGAACAACACCAACGCGCTGATTTCCGACACGGTCAAGGCGGTGAACGAGGGCGTGGAGCTGGCGCAGCGGACGGCGGACACGATGACGGAGGTCATCGAGCAAACGCAGCAGACGAATGCCATCATCGGCGAGATCAACACGGCGGCGGCGGCGCAGGCGGAGGCGGTCACGCAGGTGAGCCTCGGCATTTCGGACATCTCCGGCGTCATTTCGCAGAACTCCGCGACGGCGGAGGAGACGGCCGCGTCCTGCCAGGAGCTGGCATCGCAGTCCAATCTGCTCAAGTCGCAGGTCGAAATGTTCAAGGTCTAAGGCTGTAGTATGAAAAAGGAGCTCCGCCCGAGAGGGCGGAGCTCCTTTTTGTGGGGGGACTAGCGTGTTACATATACTTTTGCATTCTGATCTTCTTGTTGAGCAGCGCTACGGCGGACAGGTCCGACCTGCCTCTGCGTACCGTGTGGCGCCTTCTGCGGAAGAAACGTTTCAGCATGGGATGACCTCCTTTATCGTCCGGTGGGTTACAACAACCGCAACAAAAGATCCATTCCTACATATAATAATATACTTTAAAAGTATTAAAGAATCCTGCGCAAATTTGTTAAAAAAGTGTAAAATCCTTAACGGCTGACAAGATCGGATGCCCCAGTATCGGCGTGGGCAGAGGCGCCATCGGAGGCGGAGGCGTCTGTGACGGCGGCGTTGTCCTGCATGACGATACGGTTCTTACCAGAGTGCTTGGCGGCGTAGAGCAGCTTGTCAACGTCGTGCATGGCGACGTCAAGCTCCGCATAGTGTTCGCACGAGACGATGCCGCCGCTGATCGTTACGGTCAGACTGGGCTGCTTTTTCCACCGGAGATGCTCGATCGCGGCGCGCGCCTCGTCCGCGCGGCGGAACGCGTCGTTGATGCTGCGGCTATAGAAGATGCAGACAAATTCCTCGCCGCCGTAACGCGCGGCAAGCTCGCCGTTGTCCGGAACCACCGCCTCGCCCAGTTTACTCGCGACAGTGCTCAGCACCTCGTCGCCGAACTGGTGACCGTAGGTATCGTTAAGGAGCTTAAAGTCGTCGATGTCGAACATCACGATGTAACAGCCGTCGCGCTTAATGACATTTTTGCGTTCCACGGGCGGCTGATACAGGAGATCGAGGCGGCGGAACAGCTCGCGCCGGTTGTAGAGGCCTGAAAGCGCATCGTGTACGGAGAGACTGGAGAGCTGGCTGACGAGAATCTCATTGCGCTTGCGCTCATTGTCATAGGCGTTGAGAATGAAAATAGTCATCGCGCCGAGGGCAAGCCCTGTGGTGCAGAAGGTCATGATGACGTCCTCGTATTCTTGACGCGGCGAGAGGGAGATGATCCAATCGGGGTGATAGTAACCGAAGTGGAGCGAATAGGCGAGGAACAGCAGCGACGACGCAAACACTATGATACGTGCGCGCCCGCGCAGCAGCACCGCCGTCAGGAACAATGACACCAGATAGAACAGCACCATGCCGCTTGTCAGACCGCCGCATGCAAAGTAGGCGGGCGGCAGCAGCACAAAGTTGAGGCCGCATACCAAAATGAGACGGCAGACAGGCAGCGACTTTGGCCGGCGGATACCGACGATCAGCAGCACAAACATCCACAGGCTGCACAGCAGCGTCGCGATGGTGGCGATGGGTGCGAGATGCTGCGCGAGCCCCATGATAAAGGCGAGAGCGAGCGCGGCCAAACCGATGGCATTGACCGAATAGTAGATTTTGTCATCCAGAGAGTCGATTCCGTCCCAATATTTGTGAAGCAGACGCTTGATGTCCATTTATCCCTACCTCAAACAATTATGCGAAGAGAACGAAGCCAAGATACAACATTACATATATTATAATCTGTTTTCACCAAAACCACAAGTGCTATTTTATAATCGACCAGCGAATCTTATATCTTGTGGTTTCCATGCATATTATTCATGAATGGATCAGGCGGAGAACGCTTGACGATAGGCGCGAAATATGGTATCATAACATATATTTTGTAGAGGTATGCCCTTTTTTGGGGAATGGGTGAGGCAGTTATGGCAAACATGCACCTCGGCGAGTTGCTCATCAGCGCAGGGATTATTACGCAGGACGATTTGGAACGCGGCATTGAGCTGCAAAAGGGGACGAAGGACCGCCTCGGCACGGTGCTCATCAAAAACGGCATCATCACCGAGAATGAGTTGATCGAAGTGCTGCAAATGCAGCTCGGCATCGAGTTCGTTGATCTCACGAAGATATCCATCCCCACGGAGCTGGCGCAGGTGCTGCCCAAGAGCATCGCGAAGCAGTACAACGTTGTGCCCGTGCGCATCGTGAAGGATGAACTCTACCTTGCGATGAGCGATCCGCTGAACTTCTACGCGGTCGAGGAGGCGCGCCGCGCCTCCAAGCGCCGCATCGTGCAGATGGTGGCGACGACCACCGGCATCGAGCATGCCATTCAGGTGCTCTACAGCAGCGAGGGCGCGGCGAAGGCCATCGCGGAGATGAAGCGCGAGGCGGCGGCGAGCGGAGACGCGGCGGAGACCGCGGACAACGCTTTTATCGCCAACCAGCTCGGCGAGGACGGTATGAGCAGCGCGCCGACCATCCGTCTCGTCAACTCCATGCTTGAGCGCGCCATCACCGAGCGCGCGAGCGACGTCCACCTTGAACCGCGCGAGAACCAGATGCAGGTGCGTATGCGCATCGACGGACTGATGCGCGACGTGCTGACCGTTCCCAAGGACGTGCAGCCCTCGGTCATCTCCCGCATCAAGATCATGAGCGGGATGAACATCGCGGAGCACCGCGTGCCGCAGGACGGCCGCTTCAACGTGCGCATCAGGGATCGCGACATCGACCTGCGCGTCTCGACGCTGCCGACCGTTTACGGCGAGAAGATCGTTGCGCGTCTGCTGGATAAGTCCGGCGGAAAGGTGACGAAGGAGAGCGTGGGGCTCGCCGGCGCGGATCTTGAAAAGTACGAAGAGATGCTCAAAAACCGTAACGGCGTGATTTTGCTCGTCGGCCCGACGGGCAGCGGAAAGACCACGACGATGTACGCCATGATCAACCAGCTCAACACGCCGGAAGTGAACATGGTGACGCTGGAAGACCCCGTCGAATACAACATCGACGGCGTCAATCAGGTGCAGATCAATGAAAAAACCGGCATGACGTTCGCGAACGGCCTGCGCGCGATCCTGCGCCAGGACCCCGACATCATCGCCGTTGGCGAAATCCGTGACGGCGAGACCGCGGAGATCGCGATGCGCTCCGCCATCACGGGCCATTTGGTGCTCTCCACCATCCACACGAACGACGCCGTCGGCTCGATCGACCGCCTGCGCGACATCGGCGTGGAGCCGTACGTCATCGCGGGCGCGCTCAAGGGCGTCATTTCCCAGCGCCTTGTGCGGCGCATCTGCCCCAACTGCCGCGAGAGCTATACGCCCACGGAGGAAGAGGCGGAGTCGCTCGGCATTGAGATGGAGCCGGGGCTCAAGCTCTACCGCGGCGCGGGCTGCGCGCAATGCTTCAACACGGGCTATCGCGGACGCATGGCAGTGTTTGAAATGCTGCCCGTGACGCATGCCGTGCGCACGCTCATCTACGAGCAGCGCGGGCGCGACGCCATTGAGGCGGAGCTCAAGCGCCCCGAAAACGGGTTTGTGTCGCTGCGCGACAACGCCCTGCGCCTCATGCGCGAGGGCATGACCACCGGCGAAGAGGTTTTGCGTATCGTAAGCGAAGGAGAATGACGCCCATGATGACGGTTGAAGAACTGGTTGCCAAGGCGCGCGCCGACGGCGCGAGCGACATCCATATCATCTGCGGCCTGCCGCCGAAGTACCGCAAGGACGGGCAGGTGGTGAACATGTCCGAGGACGTGATGAGCGCGGACGACTGCATTTCCATGGCGCAGTATCTCGCGCGCGGCGCGTACGACGAGTTTGATCGCGTGGGCGAGCTGGACGCCGCGGCGACGTTTGACGGCTCGCGCTGCCGCATCCACATCTTCAAGCAGCAGGGCGTGCCGAGCGCGGCGCTGCGGCTGCTGCGCGAGGAGATCCCGAAGCTCGACAACCTCGGCCTGCCGCCCGCCGTGCCGGAGCTCACCAAGCTCCACAAGGGCATTGTGCTTGTGACCGGCGAGACCGGCTCGGGCAAATCGACGACGCTTGCGGCGCTGATGGATGAGATCAACCACACGCGCCGCTGCCACATCGTGACGCTCGAAGACCCCGTCGAGTACATCTATAAGCCCGACCTTTGCGCCATCAACCAGCGCGAGGTGGGGAAGGACACGCAGAGCTTCGCCATGGGCCTTCGCGCGAGCTTGCGCGAGGACCCCGACGTGATCCTCATCGGCGAGATGCGCGACCGCGACACCATTGAGACCGCCATCACCGCCGCCGAAACGGGGCATTTGGTTTTCGGAACGCTGCACACGGGCAGCGCCGCGGACGCGGTGGACCGTATCGTGCAGGTGTTCCCCGCGGATTCGCAGACGCAGATACGGCTCCAACTCTCCATGACGCTGCAAGCCGTGCTGACGCAGCAGCTCGTGCCCAAGAGCGCGGGCGGGCGGGCGCTCGCCTGCGAGCTGATGCTCGTCACCGACGCCATCCGCAACCTCATCCGCACGGGCAACACGCCGCAGATCGCGAACGCCATCGCCACCAGCGCCGCCATCGGCGGACAGACGATGGATCAGGCGCTTGTGCGTCTCGTCCGCGCCGGCTCGATCAGCCGCGACATGGCGATCTCCTACGCGCACGAGGCGGAATACGTCAAGAAAAACTCCTTTTAAGGTGTGAGGTGAAAGCCCTTGTCACAATACAAATATACTGCGCTCTCGCGTGACGGACAGCGCGTGACCGGCGTGATCGAGGGCTACGACGAGCTGGACGCGGCGAAGCGCGTCAAGGAAAGCTGCGACGTGATCCTCAAGCTCACGGAGATCAAGGAGCGGAAAAGCGGCTTGCTGAGCATGGAGGTGGGCGGCAACCGGCTCAACGGACGCGCGTTCGGCGTCATGTGCAGCCAGTTTGCCATCATGCTCAACGCGGGCATCCCGATCTCCCGCGCGGTGAAGCTCGTCGCGGAGAAGACGTCCGACCGCGCGCTGAAACGGGTCGTCAATCAGGTGGCGGCCGACGTGGAAGGCGGGCGCAGCCTGTCCGCCTCGTTTGCCGACCACGGGGGGAAGCTCCTGCCCGTCACGTTCACCGAGACGCTGCGCGCGGGCGAGGCGACGGGCAACCTCGCCCAGTCGTTCGAGACCATGCAGGCGCACTTTGAAAAGCAGACCGCGATGCGCAGCAAGGTGCGCGGCGCGATGGCGTACCCGATGTTCGTGCTCGCGGTCGCGGTGGTCGTCGTGGCGGTGCTGATGGCGAAGGTCGTGCCCGAATTTACGAAGATGTTCGCGGAGCTGGGCACGCAGCTTCCGCTGCCGACGCGCATCCTGATCGCCGTGTCCGACTTTTTCCAAAAATATATCCTGCTTCTCGCGGGCGCCGTTGCCGCGGTCATCCTCGGCATTAAGGCGTATGGCGCGACGGAGGCCGGCAAGCTCAAGCTTGCGCGGCTCAAGCTGCGCCTGCCCGTCCTCGGCAAGATCGAGGAGCTGGGCGCGGCGAGCCAGTTCGCCAACACCATGGCGGCGATGATGGGCGCGGGCATCACGATGGACCGCGCAGTCGCCATCACGGCGAGGGTGGTGGACAACTATCACCTGAGCCGCCAGACCGACCAGCTCGCCAAACAGCTGCAGGCGGGGCGCACGCTCGGCTCGTCGATGCGCGAGATGACGGACTATCCCGACATCCTCACGGACATGACGGGCGTGGGCGAGAACACGGGCGAGCTGGAAAAGACGCTCGGCACCATCGCGTCGTATTACGACACGGAGCTGGAGGAGGCGACGCGCGCGGCGCTCGCGAAGCTGGAGCCCATCCTGCTCGTCGGCATCGCGTTCATCGGCGGCTTTATCGTCATCGCGGTGTTCCTCGCGATGTTCTCGATGTACGACGGAATGGGCGCGATGTAAATTGCAAAGTAATTTACATGCCATTGATCGCCATTTCGCGCCCGCGGGCGCGAAACTCTGCGAGGCTTTTATCAGTTTCGTTTTCATGCCGTCCCGGCGGCTTGAAATAGAAGGAAGCAGACACTAAGGAGCCGATGCTTTGTCCGGAGAAGCACCGGCAACGCGAAAATCGAAAGGAAGTAAACAGAAATGAAAGTAAACAACAAAAAGGGCTTTACGCTCGCGGAGCTGCTGATCGTCGTCGCGATCATCGGCGTTTTGATTGCGATTGCGCTGCCGACATTTACGACTCAGTTAAACAAGGCAAAACAGGCAACTGCGGCTGCGAATGCACGTTCTGTGTATTCCGAGTATGTCGCTACTTGCTTGAGCAATTCGACTGTTCCGACGCTTGACGAGTTGAAGACTGAACTTGGAAAGATGACGGCTAATGAGAAACAAGGGGCAACTATTGAAGCTGATGCTAATATAATTACAGTCACTTTGGGGTCTTTGGATGCTATTGTAATTGAAACAGATATAGCCTCATAATTAAATTGTTCCCACCCCCAACGTCCAGGAGCGTTGGGGGCGGGAATCCCCCCGCAGGGGGGACGCAAGGGCGCGGCAGACCGCCGCGCGTTTGCGTATCTCCTGCGAGTACCAATAAGGAAGAACCATCATGCTGCCATATCTTGACGCGCCCGCGCGCGTCTGCGTTTATCTCTTCGCGCTCGCGCTGGGCGCGGTGTTCGGCTCGTTTTTGAACTGCGCGGCGTACCGCGTCGCGCGCGGCGAGTCGTTCGTCCGCGGGCGCAGTGTATGCCCCAAGTGCGGCCACACGCTTTCCGCCCGCGACCTTGTGCCGCTCGCGAGCTGGCTTTTTTTGCGCGGGAAATGCCGCTACTGCGGCGAGAAGGTCTCCGCGCGCTATCCGCTTGCCGAGGCGGCGTTCGCGCTGCTCACGCTCGCATGCGTGCTGCGCTTCGACCTCACGCTCCTCTGCGCGCGCAACCTCGTGTTTTTGGGCTGCCTTTTCCTGCTCTCGCTGACCGACCTCGACGCGCTTTTCGTGCCGGACGGCTGCCTGCTCGCGGCGGCGCTCGCGTGGGCGCTGACGGCGCCGTTTTTGGGGCAGTCGTGGGCGTGGGCTGGCAAACATGCGCTCGCGGCGGCCGTCTATGGCGGAGGGCTGCTGCTTCTCTCGCTTGTGATGGACCGTGCGCTGGGGCGCGACACGCTCGGCGGGGGCGACATCAAGCTCTTTGCGGCGTCGGGGCTGTACCTCGGGCTGATCGGCGGGCTGTTTGCGCTGATCTTGGCGTGCGTGTTCGGGCTTTTGTTTGCGCTTTTGTCGCGCCGCGGCGCGCGCGAGGCGTTTCCGTTCGCGCCGTGCGTCTCGCTTGCGGCGGCGCTGACGCTTCTTTTCGGCGACGGCGCGATCGCGTGGTATTTGGGGCTCCTTGGCCTTTGACCCTTGAGAAAAGAGGTTTGCGGGAATGGCGAAGAAGATACTTGGCATCGACGTCGGCTACGATTCGGTGAACCTTGCGCTGTGCAAGAACGGCGAGCTGCGCGCCGCCGTGACCGAGCCGATGCCGAAGGGGCTGATGCAGGACGGCAACATCACCTCGATGCAGGCGATGGCGGATTTGTTGCGCGACGCGATCCGGCGCAACCATCTGCACGTTTCGCGCGCGGCGATCGTCCTGCCGAGCGAGCAGACCTTCGTGCGCGCCGTGACGATGCCGCGCATGACCGTGGAACAGCTGAGCTACAACCTGCCCTATGAATTTACCGACTACATCGAGGGCGAGGCGAAAAATTACGTTTTCGACTATGCTATGCTCTCCGACCGCGTGGAGAATCAGGGGAAGAACGCCTCGGACGGCGAGCCTGACGAGAAGAGCGCGAGGAACGCCATGGAGCTGATGGCGGTCGCCGCGCCAAAGGCGCTTTTGGAAGAGGCGCGGGAGTTCACGGGCAAGGCGGGGCTGAAGCTCGTCAAGGCGGCGCCCGTCGAGTGCGCGCACATCGCGCTCATCCGCGACGCGCAGCGCCACGGCCTTACGACGAAGGAGCTATGCATCCTCGACCTCGGCTATCGCGCCATCCGCATGTATATGTATAAGGGCGACCGCCACATGGTCACGCGCGTGCTGGAGATCGGTCTGCAGCGGCTGGACGAGATGATCGCCGAGGCGCTCGGCGTGGACGTGCATTTGGCGCACACCTATTTTATCAGCAACTATCAGGACTGCCAAAATCAGGATTACGCCGTCAACGCCTACAACAACATCGCGGTCGAGCTGATGCGCGCGCTGAACTTTTACCGCTTCAGCAACCCCGACAGCGAGCTGAACGACGTGTGGCTCTGCGGCGGCGGCGTCGCCACGGAGCGGCTTTGCACCGCGCTTGCCGAAACGCTGGACATGAAGGTGCACATGGCGGGCGAGCTGATGCGCAGCCGCCGCGAGATACCGGACTATCAGAAGTTCCTCACGGCGGCCGGCGTTACGATGGACTGAAAGGGATAGGAGACGAGCAAGATGCCGACCTTGGAAGAGACCCGTACCGCCGCTTCCGCGCCGCGCGCGGAGGACAGGCAGAAGCGGGCAAATAAGGAGCGAGCGCCGAAAAATCGCGGGCATATCCCGACGAAGCGCTCCATCAACCTGGCGACGGTGGACGTTAAGCGCATCAATTGGCTTGTCGCCGTGCCGCTGATTTTGCTGATCCTCGCGGCATGCGCCGCGTTCGGCAAGTTTGCCGTGGCGGATCGTTTTCTCGCCGTCGCCGAAGCGCGCGCCGAGGTGGAGCGCCTGCAAGGCGAGCTGGACGAGAACTACGCGCTGATGGAGAGCTTCGGCGATTTGGACGACCGCTATGCGCACTATACGTTCTCCGGCATGACGGAGGAGGAGCTTTCGCGCGTGGACCGCGTGGCGGTGATGGGACTGCTGCGCCGCATCGTGCTGCCGCGCGTACACGTGGATTCGTGGTCGGTGAGCGGCAACGTGCTGACGCTGTCCGTCGCCGGACGGACGCTGCAGGAGATCAACCTGATGATGCAGGGGCTGCTCGCGGACGAACTCGTGGATTACTGCACCGTTTCCACCGCGGAGATGAGCCCTGACAGGCCGCAGCCGCCCGCTATGCCGGACGATGAGCCGCCGGAGCAGCGGGAAACGGTGGCGGCGATCGTCATCGTTCGCCTCATGGAGGCGGGGGAGGAGGCGATGAGCAAATGAGGGGCGCGAATCGCGATTTTAACCTTACCGAGCGCATCCTGCTCATCATTCTCGGCCTTTTGGTGGTCGGTGCGGCGTACTACTATTGCGTCTACCTTGCCGTCAACGACAATCTTGCCGAGGCGCGCAGCCGCCGCGAGTCGCTGGAAACGGAGCTTTCCGGCGTACAGATGTATAACGCGCGGATGCTGCGCATGCAGGAGGAAATGGATGCGCTGGGCGCGAAGGCAGAGGTTTCGCGCATGGAGAGCTACAACAACTCCAAGGCGGAAATTGCCTTGCTCAACGATATTCTCGTTGCGGCGAACCAGTATTCCATCTCGTTTTCCGGCCTGTCGCGCAACGGCGACCAGATCCGCCGCAGCTTTGAGCTGCGCTTTACGGCAAACGATTTTGAGACCGCGGAGGCGATCCTCGCGCGCCTGTCGCAAAGCTCCTGCCGCTGCCTGATCGGCGATATGTCCTGCTCGTCAGTGCGGGATAAGGAGCATCCGGAGGCAGTGGATCTGAACCTCGTCGCCACGTTCTACGAGACGATGGTGGGCGGTACGCCAGACGCGGGCCTGCCCGAGGACGGCGGCAAATCCTGACGCGAACGAAAAAGAGAACGGCATTGCCGTTCTCTTTTTATGTCTTTGGTTGACAAAGAACAAGAAAATCACTAATATAATATAAGAACACAAAATATTGTGTTTGGAAAAGGAGAAGTTGACGATATGTGCGGAATCGTTGGTTTTGTCGGACGGCGCCAAGCTGCGCCCATCCTGCTCGACGGACTGAGCCGTTTGGAGTATCGCGGGTACGACTCCGCGGGCGTTGCGGTGGTCTCGTCGAAGCGCGAGATCCAAATCAAGAAATCCAAGGGCCGACTGCAGATTTTGAGCGACCTTATCCACGGCGGCACGGACATGGAGGGAACGATCGGCATCGGACATACCCGCTGGGCGACGCACGGCGCGCCGAATGACGTCAATTCGCATCCGCATTTGAGCGAGGGCGGGAAGTTTGCCGTCATTCACAACGGTATCATCGAAAATTATGTGGAGATCAAGGAATTCCTTATGCATCAGGGCGTTCACTTTCAGTCCGAGACGGACACCGAGGTCGTCGCGCAGCTTTTGGAGTTCTACTACAACGAGTGCCACGATTTCTTTGAGGCGGTGGGGCGCGTTCTGCGCCGCATCGAGGGCGCTTATGCGCTCGGCATGCTCTGCGCCGACTGCCCCGACCGCATTATTGCCGCGCGTAAGGACGCGCCGCTGCTTCTCGGCTACGGGGAAGGGGAGAACTTCATCGCCTCGGACGTGACCGCCATCATCAAGCATACGCGTGAGGTCGCGTATATGGAGGACGGCGAGGTCGCCATTCTCACGCGCGACGGTATTGAGGTGTTTGACGCGCTGCAGCAGCCCGTTGAAAAAGAGCGCCATCACATCGACTGGGACGTTTCCGCGGCGGAGAAGGGCGGCTATCCGCACTTCATGCTCAAGGAGATCTTCGAGCAGCCAGAGGCGCTGCGCCGCGCGATCTCTCCGCGCATTCGCGATGGGCGCGTCGTTTTCGACGACATGAAGCTTACGCCGGAGCGCGTCCGCACGCTCACTCGCGTCTACATTGTCGCCTGCGGTTCGTCGTACCATGTGGGGATGCTCGGCAAATACACGATCGAACACCTCACGCGCCGCAGCGTCGAAGTGCAGCTTGCCTCCGAGTTCCGCTACTCCGATCCCATTGTGGACGAGAACACGCTCGTTATCATCATCAGCCAATCGGGCGAGACGCTTGATACGCTCGCGGCGCTGCGCGAGGCGAAGGCGCGCGGGGCATATATCCTCTCCGTTGTGAACGTGGTGGGTTCGTCCATCGCGCGCGAGTCGGACGACGTGATCTATACCTATGCGGGACCGGAGATCGCCGTCGCGACTACAAAGGCGTATTCGACGCAGCTCGCGGTGATTGATATGCTCGGTCTCGCCTTCGGCGAAGCGCTCGGCACGGCGGACGCGGCGGAGTACGCCGAGGCGGTACGCGAGCTGGAGGCGCTGCCGGCAAAGATGGAGGAGGTGCTTAGGCACCACGAGGACATCCAGATGTACGCTGCGCAACACTTCAATCACAATTCGATCTTTTTCATCGGGCGTAACCTCGACTACGCGCTGGGACTGGAGGGGTCGCTGAAGCTGAAGGAGATTTCCTACATCCACTCCGAGGCGTACGCCTCCGGCGAGCTCAAGCACGGCACGATTTCGCTCATCGAGGAGGGAACGCTTGTCGTGGCGCTTGGCACCTACGGAAAGCTGTTCGACAAGGCAATGAGCAATGTGGTCGAGGTCAAGGCGCGCGGCGCGGACGTGCTGGCGCTGACGACGGAGAGCCACCGCGCGGAGATGGAGAAGACGGTGCCGTCGGTGCTGACCATCCCCGATACGGCGACCATGCTGCTGCCAAGCCTCGGCGTCGTGCCTTTACAGCTTTTCGCCTACTATGTGGCGCTCCAGCGCGGCTGCGACATCGACAAGCCGCGCAACCTCGCGAAATCCGTTACGGTGGAGTAAAGCGATGAGAAAGCAAAAAGCCCCGAGCGAGCAGCTCGGGGCTTTTCCCATGCAAAGGCGCGGCATATCAGCCGCCGTATCGTTTCAGCAGCGCCTCGTCCGCGCCGCGTGCGAGCGCAACGGCACGGAAAAACTCGCCGCTCGGCTTGACGGCGCGCGATTGCTTCTCAAAATCGACATGGACGAGCCCGAGGCGTCTTGCGCTGCCGTCGAGCCATTCAAAGCCGTCGAGCAGCGGCGCATAGTAGCACCGATCGACAGGGAACGAGCAGCCGGAGAGCGCGTGCAGATACAATGCAAGGCAATCGACGCGCTCGCCGTCCTCCACGCCCGCGAGCGTCACGTAGACAGGCAGCGGAGCGAGGGCGCGCAGACGCTTCAAAAGCCCCAGCAGCGCCTCTGCGCGTCCGACGCCGCTGCGCTTGGCAAACGGCGTGAGGTCGAGAGGCTCGGATACGTCTGCTTCGCCGTACCAGTCCACGGCGATAAAATCGCAGTATTTCCCGGGGACAAGGTATTTGTTGTACTTCATCGGCAGACGGATACTGCCGAGATAAAACGCCTGAAACGCCGCGTCAAACGCGCGCTGCGCGGCGGCGCAGAGCATCCTCTGCACCTGACCGCCGCCGAGCGGGACGAATTCCTGCGCGCGCAGGGACACGCCGACGCGGCAGGGGGGATACTCCATCGCCTTGTGGATTTGGCGCAGCAGGTCGCGGCCGAGAACATGGCACTGCGCCATGTTCGTCAGTACGCGAAAGCATGCGGAAGGATTGTTGCGACCCGGCGGGTAGTCGCCGCCGAGGTAGCCGCCGACGGCGTAGGCGTTCGGCTCGGCAAAAGTCAGATATTCGTCGCACACGTCGCCGAGTGCGGCGGCGACATGCTCAATGAAGGTGAGATAGCGGGAAAGGTTCTCGGGCCGCTCAAAACCGCCGAGCGCCTCAAACCATGCGGGATTCGTGAAGTGGTGCAGCTCCAGCGTGACGCGAATGCCGCTTGCCTTGAGCGCCGCGAGCTCCTCATGGCAGCGCGTCAGCTCGCCCTCGTCGAATGAACCCTCTTCCGGCTCCACGCGCGCCCAGTCGATCCCGAGACGCACCGCCTGCGCGCCGAGGGACTGGAGCAGTCCGGCATCCTCGCGCCAATGCGACGTGTGCTGCGCGGCGACGGCGGGGGAGGCGTGATCGCGGACGTAGCCAAGTCCCCACCAGTAGATCCAACTGCTCTCCAGCTCGCCGCCCTGACATTGCGTGGCGGGCAGAGAGACGCCGAGCAGGAGCTCGTCTTTCAAAGCAAAGGGTTCCATTGCGTGCCTCCTTGTTGGGTGTTTCTTCATTATACGAAAAAAGGCGGACGCCGTCAACCTCGGCATACCGTGCTGCGTCACCTCATAGGATGGAGCAACGAATCAAACGAGGGGTAAGAAAACGATATGGAAGTCAGCACGAACCATGTGGAGCTGTGGGGCGTCGCGGCGGCAGAGCCGGCCTCTTCGCACGAAAACCACGGCCAAAGGTTTTATAAGTTCCCGTTGCGGGTCGAGCGCTTGTCGGGCCAGGCGGACGTGCCGATCGTCGTCGCCAGCGAAACGCTGCTCGACAGATTTCCCGTCCGCGCGGAGCAGCCGCTGCGCGTTGTGGGGCAGCTCCGTTCGTTCAACAACAAGAGCGGGCAGGGAAGCCGCCTTGTTATCACGGTGCTCGCGCAGGAGCTTGCGGAGGGCGACGGCGGCTCGTATAACCGTATTGAGCTTTCGGGCGTGCTGTGCAAGCAGCCGTATCTGCGGCGGACGCCGCTGGGACGCAGCATCTGCGATATTATCCTCGCCGTCAACCGCCACTACGGACGGGCGGATTATCTGCCCTGCATCGCGTGGGGACAGGTCGCGTCGCAGGTCGCGCAGATGGCGGTGGGCGACCGGCTTTCGCTCGAAGGACGGGTGCAGAGCCGGACGTATACGAAAATGCTCGACACCGGCGCGGAGGAGCGCGTCGCGTTCGAGGTGTCGATCATGCAGCTCGTCGAAGAAAGCGAAGAACGCGCGCCGTGACGGCGCGCGTTCTTTCGCGTTGTTATTTATCAGAACTTGCTGATGATCTCCACGATCTCCGCGCCGATACGCTTTTGCGCCTCAACGGTCTGCGCGCCGATGTGCGGCGTGCAGGAGACCATCGGGTGGGAGTAGAGGTCGTGGTTCTTCGACGGCTCCTCCGCCCAAACGTCGAGACCCGCCGCACGTACCTTACCGCTGTTCAGCGCGTCGAGCAGCGCGGCTTCGTCAACGTTGCCGCCGCGGGAGGTGTTGATGATGCAAACACCGTCTTTCATCTTCGCAATGGTGTCCGCGTTGACGAGCGGGCCGCCGGGAAGCGCGGGAGCATGGAGGGAGACAAAGTCGGACTTCGCAAGCAGCTCGTCAAGCGTCACGTAGGGGATGCCCGTCGCCTCGTCCGTGCCGGAGGTGCGGGAAGAGCGCGTCGCGATGACGTCCATGCCAATTGCCTTCGCCATTATGCCGAGGTGGGCGCCGATGCGGCCAAAGCCCACGATGCCGAGCGTCTTGCCCTGCAACTCGATGCCCTTGGCATAGGCCTTCTTCTCCCAAAGGTCGCTGCGCATGGTCGCGCCCGCAACGGAGATGTAACGCGCGCAGGCGAACATGTGTGCGAGCGCACACTCCGCGACCGACTGGCTCGATGCGTTCGGGGTGTTGCGCACCGCAATGCCGTTTTCTTCGGCATACTTAACGTCGATGTTGTCTACGCCCACGCCGCCGCGGATGATGAGCTTCAGCTTGCCGCCCTTCGCCTCGTCGATGTGATTGGCGCGCACCTTGGTCTTGGAGCGCACGACTACCGCGTCAAAATCGCGCAGCGCCTTGCCGAGCTCTTCAGGCTCATAGAACTGCTCGACAACGTCATGCCCCTGCTCACGGAGCTGTGCGAGCGCGGCTTTGTCCATACCGTCCGTAACTAGAATCCTCATAGGAAATTACCTCCCTTAAAATATCATCACAGTGCAAAGGGGGAACCGCGTTCCCCCTTTGACTTTTCATGTCCGCTTACTTGTGCTCTGCCTCGAACTTCTTGAGGAACTCGACCAGCGCCTCGACGCCCTCCTTGGGCATGGCGTTGTAGATGGAGGCGCGCAGGCCGCCGACGCTCTTGTGGCCCTTGAGGTTGTCATAGCCCGCGGCCTTGGTCGCCTTGACGACCTCGGCGTCCAGCTCAGCGCTCTCGGTGACGAACGGGACGTTCATCAGGCTGCGCACGCTCGGCTCGACCGTGCCCTTGAACATCTTCGAGGAATCGAGGAAATCATAGAGGATCTTTGCCTTCTCGACGTTGCGGCGATTCATCTCCTCAAGACCGCCAATGCTCTTGAGATACTTGAACACTTTGCCGCAGCAGTAGATGTCCCAGCAGTTGGGGGTGTTATACATCGAACCGTTGTTGGCATGGGTGTCGTAGCGCATATAGATCGGCATCTTGGGGTCGAGATCCTCGCGGATGAGATCCTCGCGGATGATGACGATCGCCATGCCGGCGGGACCGACGTTCTTCTGCACGCCGGCATAGATGAGGCCGTAGTCCTTGACGTTGCAGGGCTTGGAGAGGAACATCGAGCTCTGGTCGGAAACGAGCACATGACCCTTGGTGTTGGGCAGCTTCTGCCACGTCACGCCGTGGATGGTCTCGTTCTCGCAGATGTAGACATAGTCCGTATCGGCGGGAATGTCGAGGTCGGAGCAGTCGGGGATATAGCTGTAATTCTTATCCTTGCTGGATGCGGCGACGATGACCTCGCCGTACTTCTTCGCCTCGGCAATAGCCTTCTTAGACCACGCGCCGGTCTCGATGTAGACCGCCTTGCCGTTTTTCATCAGATTCCAGGGCACCGCCGCGAACTGGAGCGTCGCACCGCCCTGAATGAAGAGCACCTTATAATTGTCGGGGATACCCATCAGGTCGCGAAGATCGGCCTCCGCCTCATCGACGATCTTCTGAAAGACCGCGCTGCGGTGGGACATCTCCATGACGCACATGCCGCTGCCGCGATAGTTGAGCATCTCGTCTCGGATCTCTTCGAGCACGGGCTCGGGCATCATGGCAGGGCCGGCGGAAAAGTTATAGACACGATCGTATTTCATGGCAAGGTTCCTCCTTATAATTTGTTGTATGTATCAGTATAGACTGCCTTCCATAAAAAAACAATAGGAAAACACAAAAAAATTTTTGAAACCTGACAAATTGTTAGCATCGGAAAAATCAGCGAAAGCTGTTGAATATTCTGCGTGTCTGATATAAAATAAACCAGTTACAAAACGCAACGAAAGGTCGTGAGCATATCAGAGCCGACGGAAAGAGGATCAAGGAAAGCGCCGTCATGGCGGCGACGCCGTACATCATGCCGCACCGCTACGACGCGCAGAACATGGTGACGGAGTACGCGGATATGGAGGTTCTGCGCGCCTACATCCACCGCAAGCGTCAGGAGGGCGTGCGCATATCTTACATGGCGCTGGTGCTCGCGGCGTATCACAAGGCGTATTTGGAGAACCCGAAGATCAACCGCTTTATTGCGAACAAGCGGTTTTATCAGCGCAACCACTTCTGCGTCAGTTTCGTCATGCTCAAGTCGCTGCCCGACGGAACGCCGGATGAATCGCTGCTCAAGGTGTTCTTTGAGCCGGACGACGACGTGATCGCCATCAATCAAAAGGTCCAAAAGGCGATCGAGGACAACCAGAGCGTGGAGAAGCTCAGCGCCACGGACAAGTTTGCGAACTTCATGTTCTCCGTGCCGCTGCTGCCGGATATTGTGGTGGGTCTTGCGCGGCTGATGGACCGTTGGGGGATTCTGCCGCGCTGGATCATCGACGTGAGCCCATTCCACACGAGCCTTTTTATCACCAATCTCGCGAGCATCAACACCACGCACATTTTCCATCACACCTACGATTTCGGCACGACGAGCATTTTTATCTGCATGGGAAAGCCCGTGGCAAACTACATCCACGGCGAGTACAAGAAAAAGCTCCTGCCGCTTTCCTGCGTGATGGACGAGCGAATCTGCACGGGCGTGGACTACGCGAATTTTTGGGTGAGCTTTCAGAAATACCTGCGTCATCCCGAGCTGACGGAAACCGCGAGACCCGAAAAAGCCGAAACGAGCGAAGAGAAGAAAGAAGCTGAGGAACCGACCGCGTGAGCGGCCGGTTCCTTGTTACAGCTCCGTTGCCTCGAAGCTTTTGAGCGCTGCCCGGGCGGGATGAAAAAGCCTTCGGCCCGTGTAGTCGAAGCGCGAGCCATGGCAGGGGCAGTCCCAGGTTTTCTCGTCGGCGTTCCATTCGAGCGCGCAGCCGCGGTGCGGGCAGACCGGCGAGACCGTGTACAGTACGCCGTGCTCGTCGCGATAGACGCCGTATTGCTTCCCGTGGTGGCGCACGATCCCCGCCTGTCCGGGCGCGATGGCGGAGGTCTCGCGCTCGGCGGCGGTGACGAGTCGGCGTTTTTTGCCGCGCACAGCGTAGAGCGCGCCTTCCATCATCGCCTCGATGGACGCCGAGGGGAAGAAGCGCTCGGGGGAGAACACCTCGGCGTAGGGGTAGTGCTTGCCCAGTATTTCCGCCGTGAGCAGCGTTGCGGCGACCATGCTGTTTGTCATGCCCCAGCGGCCGAAGCCCGCCGCGATGTGCAGATGCGGCGTTGCGGCGCTGTAACGCCCGATATAAGGTATGCCGTCGAGCGTCACGCAATCCTGCGACGACCATGCGCGCGTTTCCCGCGCCTCGGGAAACCACAGCTTTGCCTGCGCGCGCAGCCGCTCGTAGCTATCGCCTTTGTTTTCCCCGCAGCGGTGCAGCCCGCCACCGAGGATCAGCTCGCCACCCCGTTGCTGCAAGCTCCAGCCGTGCGTGTCGGCGTCGAGATACCATCCGTCGAGGCGCGGCGCGCCCTCCAGCGCGAGCAGATACGCCTGCTCCTGCCGCAGTCTCAGGTGGTAGAACCCCCAGCGCTCCAGCATCGGGTAGCGCGTCGCGACGACAATGTGCTCCGCCTCGACGCTCCCGCCGTCGCAGCGCACGCGCCGCGCGCGGATGTCGCGCACGGGCGAGCGCTCGAATACCGTGAGCCCGGGCAAAAGCGCGGCAAGGAGCGGTACGGGGGAGAAGCGTGCCTGGCCTGTGAAGCACAAAGCTTCACGCACGGGAAAGGGAAGCCCGTTCACCGCGCGCAGCTCCGCGGGGGCGCCGAGCAGCAGCGCACAGGCATACTCCCGCTCCAGATCCGGCCCGTTCGGCGCGGCACAGATGTGCGAGGTCTGCTCGGCCAGCCCGCAGTCGATGCCCCGCGACGCGATCAGGTCGCGGTACTGCTTGATGGCGTGGAGCTGCGCCATGACGTACTGCCGCGCCAAATGCTCGCCGAAATCGCGCATGAGCCGCTCGCAGAAGAGTCCGTGCTGCGCGGAGAGTCGCGCGGTCGTGCGCGCGGTCACGCCTCCGGCAAGACGGTCCTCTTCCAGCAGCACGACGCGCAGTCCTGCCTCCCGCAGGGCGCATGCGGTCAAGATGCCTGCCATTCCGCCGCCGATCACGGCGACGTCGGCGATCAGATCTTCCTCCAACCGCGGGTACGCAGGCAGCGCAAAGTCGTTTGTTTGCATGAAAGCCTCCCGAAATGCGTTTTCGGTAGCTTTTCCCGCTTTTTGCCATGCTATCCCTCCCAGTATCTGCCAAATTTGGAAATCATTTAGACTTGCCAAAAAGATTACAAATTGGTTACAATCAGAACAGAAAGGGAGGTAATACCTATGAAACGTAAACTTACCAGTGGACTGTTGGCAATCGCTGTCATGTTTTCCATGAGCGTGCCCGCGTTTGCCGCCGACGGGCAAAGCGCCACGCGCAGCGATTGCCCGAGCCAGCTTGTGTGGCAACTGCTTTGGCGCTGCGGCGCCTGCGGACAGACACAAGGTGATTGTGAGGCGCTGCTGCGGGACTGGCTCGCCGCATGCGGAACGCCCACAGTGCAGCCGTGGGAAAAGCCCGCGCCCGCGGAAAAGACGGACGCACCCGCCGAGAAGCCGGACGAGACGCCGCAGGAGGCGCAAACGCCCGATGCATCGCAAAAACCCTCGCAGGGCGTAACCGGCTCCGTCCGCGCTTATGAACAGGAAGTCGTGCGCCTTGTGAACGCCGAGCGCGCAAAGGCCGGGCTTGCACCGCTTTCGGAGAGCGCGGAGCTTTCAAGCGTTGCGCGCATGAAGTCGCAGGATATGCATGACCAAGGTTACTTTGACCACAATAGCCCAACCTATGGCACGCCGTTCCAGCTGATGAGGTCACAGGGCATTCGCTATCGCACGGCGGGCGAGAACATTGCCATGGGCTACCGGACGCCGGAGGCGGTGGTGAGCGCGTGGATGAATTCGCCGGGACATAGGGCGAACATTTTGGGCGCGTCCTATACGACCATCGGCGTCGGCTATGTCGCGTCAGGGAACTACTGGACGCAGCATTTCATCGGATAACGCAAAAAGAAAAGAGCGGCATATTGCCGCTCTTTTCGTAGCTATTTCAGGACACGTGCCTGCTGAAATAATCGTAGGCGGAGGAGTAATCCTCCAGAAATTTCTTGTAGAGGAAGTCGAGGGTGCTCTTGTCGGATTCGGCGCGGAGGTCGTGATGCAGCTCCTGCGTGAAAATCACCGCAAGGTCATGGGCCTTCATTTCCTGATCGGTCATAGCAATATCTCCTTTACAAATATGGTTTAGAAGTCCAAGACAATTATATCACCGTTGATACTCAAATTGCAAGCCATAAAGATCGACGGTGTCGCCGTCTTTGATGCCACGCTCTTCCAAAAGCTTGAATACGCCCGCGTCGCGCAGCGTTTTGTCGAAAAACATACGGCTTTCGTAGTCGGAGAAGTTGACGTTTGCCATCAATCGTTCCAGCCAGCGGCCCGCGACGTACCACACGCCGTCCGAAACCTCGATCTCCAGCGGCTCGTCTGTGTCGAGCTGCGGCGGGCGGGGCACATAGGTCGGCTCGTAGAAGGCGACCGGCGGCAGCTCCGCGAGTTTTTTCGCGATTTGCTGCACCAACTCGCGCGTGCCCGTATGGCTCGCGGCGGAGAGGGGCAGGACAGGGAAACCCAACGGCTCGACGTGCGCGCGCAGCGCGTCCAAAAGGCTTTCGCTCTCCATGATGTCCGTCTTGTTGGCGACAACGATCTGCGGACGCTTGGAGAGCTCCGGCGACCAGCGGGAGAGCTCCAGATTGATCGCGTCGAAATCCGCCACGGGATCGCGCCCCTCGCTGCCCGACACGTCTACCACATGGACGAGCAGGCGGCAGCGGTCGACATGGCGCAGAAAATCATGTCCGAGCCCCGCGCCCTCGCTCGCGCCTTCGATGATGCCGGGGATGTCCGCCATCACGAAGCTCGTCTCCTCATTGACATATACGACGCCGAGGTTGGGGAAAAGCGTGGTGAAGTGATAGTTGGCGATCTTCGGCTGCGCCTTGGAGACAACGGAGAGGAGCGTTGACTTGCCGACGTTCGGGAAGCCGATCAGTCCCACGTCCGCGAGCAGCTTGAGTTCAAGGATCACATCGTGCTCTTCGCCTTCAAGTCCCGCTTTGGCGAAGCGCGGCACCTGACGGGTGGGCGTTGCGAAGTGGGCGTTGCCCCAGCCGCCGCGTCCGCCCTTGCACAGAACAAACGGCTCGCCGCCGGACATGTCCTTGATGATCTCGTTCGTCTCGGCATCGCGCACGAGCGTTCCGCGCGGAACGCGGATGACGAGGGGCTTTCCGTTTTTGCCGTTTTTGCGCGAGCCCTGACCGTCCATGCCGTTTTCCGCGACGTATTTACGCTTGTAGCGAAAGTCCATCAGGGTGGACATATTGTCGTCCACCTGCAAAATGATATCGCCGCCCGCGCCGCCATCGCCGCCGTCGGGGCCGCCCGCCGCGACGTACTTCTCGCGGTGGAACGCGACCGCGCCGCCGCCGCCTTTGCCGGCGCGGACATTGATGCGCGCGGTGTCTACAAATCCTGCTGCCATGGGGATACCTCCGTGGTTTTTTGTTATTGTATCCACTTTTCCGCGCTCCGTCAAGGATACCTTGCCCGCTGCGGGAAAATATGGTAGATTATGCTTTGAAAAAAATTTGGGAGAGTCTGTAACGAAGCGCTATTTTTTTGCATCAATTGCACGGAACGGACGAAGGGAGGTGGAACCGTGCGGCCGATGGACGAGATATACCGACAGTATGCGCAGACGGTGTACCGCTATCTTTTATCGCTCACGCGCGACGGCAGCCTTGCCGAGGAGTTGACGCAGGAGACGTTTTATCAGGCGATTCGCTCCGTAGACCGCTTTGACGGGAGCTGCGCGGTTTCCACATGGCTCTGCGCCATCGCGAAAAACGCGCTGCGCACCTATCGCCGCAAGCATCCCGCCGCCGAAGATCTGGACGAACAGGCGCTCTTCACATCGTCGGCGGAGGCGGACGCCGTATCCGAAGCGGGCAGGGTGGAGGTACTGAAACGCCTGCACGCCTTGCGCGAGCCGTATCGCGAAGTGCTGTATCTGCGCGCGTTCGGCGGCCTCAGCTTCCGCGAGATCGGCGAGGTGCAGGGTAAGACGGAGAACTGGGCGCGGGTCACGTTTTACCGCGGAAAGGAACTTTTGAGAAAGGAAGTGGAAGAAGATGAGTAATCTTCCGTGCGAGGTCGTGCGCGACCTGCTGCCGTCCTACGTGGACGGCTTGACGAGCGAGACGACAAACCGCCTCGTCGACGAGCATGTGGAAACCTGCGAGCCCTGCCGCGCGGCGCTTTCCGCCATGCGCGCGCCGGAGGAAAAACCGTCGGAGGGGGAGAAGCGTGAGATCGACTACCTCAAAAAGAACAAGCGCCGCAACCGCGCCGTCGTGCTGTGGAGCATCGCGGGAGCACTGCTGCTCGTGGCCACCGGGCTGTTTTTGAAGATGTTTGTCATCGGGGAGGAACTATATGATAGTGTCGTTCTGTATGATGTGCGGGTCGAGGAGGATATGCTTTCGGCACGGACGACGTGTACGGACAGCGCCCGAGCCATCACGCAAGTTTACTATTCTTACAATGAGGAGGACGGCGTGGTGACGCTGCGTTTCAAGGGGGTGCTCGCAAGCATTTTCCATGCTAACAGCGATTTCAACATCTTCTTTTCGCCTACCCGACCGATCCGGCAGGTACGCGTCGGCGAGCGCATTTACTGGGACGACGGCGAGGAAATCGGGAAAACGGTTTCCGATCTTTTTCAAACGCGCCACGACTACGTGGGAGACATGCCGGCGAACGCTCGCACGGCGGAGGCAATCGGCGTTTATGAGATGTTCGGGCCGTATGAAAACGAGCTGCAAACCTCGGAGCGGCCCTATCGCTGGACGATTACGTTGCAAAACGACATCCCGAAGAATCAGCGCGACTATTTGGAACACGATATGAGGAAGGCTTCGTGCTTGATGCTCGCTTTGATCGCGAATCTCGACGAGGTGCGCTTTGTCTACACCGTGGATGGGATCCCCGCGCACCGGACGGTGACGGCGGAGGACGCGTCGGCGCTGCTCGGATGGGATATCAAGGATTGCGGCAAAAGCGCAAAGCCGCTACAGAAGTTGATGACTTCCGTTCCCTATTAAAAAGGTTCCGCGGCATTTGCCGCGGAACCTTTTTTCAACAAAAGTAACCGTTTACTCCTCGGTGGGATAGACGCAAGCCTGCTTGCGATCCTTGCCGAGACGCTCGAAACGGAGCACGCCGCTCTCCTTGGCGTAAAGCGTATCGTCGGAACCGATGCCGACGTTTGTGCCGGGGTGGATGCGGGTGCCGCGCTGGCGAACGAGAATGTTGCCCGCGAGGACGTACTGACCGTCGGCGCGCTTGAGGCCAAGGCGCTTGGACTTGGAATCGCGGCCGTTCTTGGTCGAGCCCATACCTTTTTTATGAGCGAAGAACTGAAGACCGATGTTCAGCATGATAAGTGCCATCCTTTCTGTAGAATGAGAGGGGGATCAGCCCTCCAAAACTTCAACATTGTCCGGATATTCGTCACGTACCTTCGTCAGATAAAGCATCAGGCCGGACAGAAGACCCTGTACCGCGTGCTCGTCTCGTTCGGAAAGCCCGCCGGGAAGACGAAGCGAGACGGAACCGGACTTTTCGCGCACCTTGACGGACGCGGCTAAACCGAATACGTCGTTGATCGTGGCTTCCGTGAGCCGCACGGCACTGGTGACGGCGGCGCAGACAATGTCGGCGCCCTCCTCTGCGTAGCCGCTGTGACCCGACACGTCGAAGCCTATGATGCGCTTACCTTCGGTGAGGAACTTGACCGTTGTCATCAGACGCTGATCTTGCCGATCTCAACCTTGGTGTAGGGCTGGCGATGACCCTGGCGTTTACGGTAGCCCTTCTTGGGGAGATACTTGAAGACACGAATCTTCTTGCCCTTGCCGTTTTTGACGACCTTCGCGGAAACGCTCGCGCCCTTGACGGTGGGAGCGCCAAACTTGGTGTTCTCGCCGTCGACGATGGCGAGAACCTCGTCGAACTTGACGTCGTCGCCCGCCTCGACGGGCAGCTTCTCGATAAACAGCGTGTCGCCCTCCGCGACGCTGTACTGCTTACCGCCGGTAACGATGATAGCCTGCATGTGTTGCACCTCTTTCCTTTATTACGGACTCGCTCTCGGGGGTGACCGGCGGAAGCCGATGCTTTCAACCCATTCAAAGCGGCTTTCCTAGTATATCGGCGAGGCGGCGGCTTGTCAAGCTTTTTTTCGACAAGAGAGAGAAAAATTTTATTCGTGGCGCTTTGCATAAGTGATGGCGCCCTTGCCGTACTTTTCCCGTATTTTTGCCATCGCGCTTTCGACTGCTTCCTGCTTGCCCTGCTTTTCCTTCGGCGAGGAGAACAGGTCGAGCTGCTCGTAGGTCTCTTGCCGCTCCGTCAGGTGGATCGCCGTCACCGACAGCAGCCGCACGGGCGTCGGGGGTTTCCACGCATCCTTTAAAAGCTCCAGCGCAGCCGCCTCGATCTCGCGCATCAGATGCGTCGAGTGGGGCAGCAGCTTTTGACGCGAGAGGTTTTTGAATTTGTTGTCGCGCAGCCCCAGCTGTACGCCGCCGCAGTAGAGCCCGTGCCGTCGCAGGCGCATCGCGACCGAGTCGGAGAGGAGCGCCACGCCGTCGCGCAGCTCGCTCCACTGTGTCAGGTCGCGGCGGAACGTGGTCGAGTTGCCGACGGATTTTACCGGCTCGCGTTCGTCCGCGCTGCGCACGGGGGAGTCGTCCAGTCCATTGGCGTAGCGGTAGAGCTGAGAACCGGCTTTCCCCATAAGCTCCTCAAGCATTTCCACTTTACAGACCGCAAGCTCGCCAATGGTGTGAACGCCATACTTGCCAAGCACCTCGCTCGCCGCGCGCCCGACGAACAGCAGGTCGCCCACGGGCAGGGGATAGACGATCTTCTGCCAGCCCTCCGGCGGGATGACCGTCGTGGCGTTGGGTTTTTTGTAGTCGCTGCCGAGCTTGGCGAAGACCTTGTTGAACGACACGCCTACCGAGATGGTAAGGCCCAGCTCGCGCTTTACGCGCGCGCGCAGCGTATCCGCAAGCGCTTTGGCGTCGCCGCCGAAGAGGTGGAGCGAGCCGGTTACGTCCAGCCAGCTCTCATCAATGCCGAACGGTTCGACGAGGTCGGTGTATTCGTAGTAAATGGCATTGACCTTTTTGGAGTACTCTGCGTAAAGCTCATGGTGCGGAGGGAGAAGGACGAGTCCGGGGCATTTCCGCTGCGCCTGCCAGACGGTCTCCGCCGTCTTTACGCCGCTGCGCTTCGCCGGTTCGTTTTTGGCGAGTATGATGCCGTGGCGTTGCTCGGGATCGCCGCAGACCGCGACGGGCACCTCGCGCAGTTCCGGATGCGAGAGCAGCTCGACGCTTGCGTAGAAGCAGTTGAGGTCACAGTGTAGGATGATGCGCTTTCCGTCCGCCGCCATTGCGTTCACCCCCTTACAGGCACAGTATAGCACATATAAAAGAATAGAACAAGCGTTTTATCAAAGTAAAAAAAGAAATGCCGCGGGCAGCGGCATTTCCAATGTTCAGCGGGTGCGTATCCCATCGTCGCTCCAAAAGAACAGCGCGAGCGAGCCGGGACCGATATGCGAGCCGGTGACCGGCTCATAATCGACGAGCAGGACTTCCTTGGGCGGCTTGCTGCGGTAAAGCAGCTTGATGAGCATATCCGCGTCGTCGCGGCAGTCGCAATGGGCGACGCCCACGCGCTGCGTTTCGGGAGAGACAACGTTTGCTTCGTAGCGCGCGGCGAGATCCTCGATGACCTGACGGCGGCCGCGCACCTTGCCTGCCTGGACGATCTGACCGATTTCATTGCCCTTCAAAACGGGCTTGATGCTCAGCATCGTGCCGACGAGCGTTGCCGCGGCGGAAAGCCGCCCCGTCGCGTGCAAGTATTTGAGGTCGTCCACTGTGAAGATCTGACACATACGCTTGCGCTCGTCCAAGAGACGCTCCGCAACCTCGTCGACGCTTTTTCCCTCCTCGCGCATTTCGCATGCGCGCAAAACGAGCAGCCCTTCGCCCAGCGAGGCGGCGTATGTGTCGATGCAGTGGATCCTGCGCTCGGGATACCGCTCACGAAGCTCGTCCGACGCGATGCGGGAGGAGTTGTACGAGCCGCTGATGCCGGAGGACATGCCGACGTACAGAATATCCTGTCCCGCCTGAAGCATCGGCTCGAAGCAGTCGAGGTACGCCTGCGGCGGGATCTGAGAGGTCGTGACCTTGATCCCGGCACGCATGGCGGCAAAAAAGCTCGTCGCGTCAAAGCTCTCCGCGTCCAGATCAACGTGCTCGGAGCCGTTGATATAGAAAGAAAACGGCAGCACCGTCAGCGAATACTTCTTGATGAGTCCGCTCGTCAGATTTGCGGAAGTATCGGTAATAATGGAAAAGGACATGATATACGCTCCTTTTGTGCGAAAATCCACCGATCCCTATGATAGGTGATAACGGTGCGGAAGTCAAGCGGAAATCCGGCGAAAACGCTTGCTTTATCTCTGACCGGCGGGTATAATAATCGATGTGCGGAGATTCCGCAAACAAAATAGTTCTTGGGAAAGGGAACGCTGCTATGAGAACGGATCAAAAGATCAACATGACCATGCTTTGCGACTTTTACGAGTTGACCATGGCCAACGGATATTTTGAGAGCGGATATGCCGACCGTATCACCTACTTCGACGCGTTTTTCCGCTCGGTGCCCGACAAGGGCGGCTTTGCCATTGCGGCGGGGCTGGAGCAGTTGATCGATTATATCGAGGATCTGCACTTTACCGGGGAGGACATTGAGTATCTGCGTTCGCGCAAGCTTTTCAGCGAGAAGTTCCTCGATTATCTCAAGAATTTCCGCTTTACCGGCGACATTTGGGCGGTTCCCGAAGGGACGCCCGTTTTTCCGCGCGAGCCGCTTGTCACCGTCCGCGCTCGCGCCATCGAGGCGCAGCTTTTGGAGACGTTTACGCTTTTGACCATCAACCACCAAAGCCTGATTGCGACGAAGGCAAACCGCATCGTCCGCGCCGCGAACGGACACGGCGTGATGGAATTCGGCTCTCGCCGCGCGCAGGGCAGCGCCGCTGCCATCGACGGCGCCCGCGCCGCGTATATCGCCGGCTGCATCGGCACGGCGTGTACGATCTCCGACCAGCTTTACGGAACGCCCGCGCTCGGCACGATGGCGCACGCGTGGGTGCAGATGTTTCCGAGCGAGTATGAGGCGTTCAAGACTTACTGCGAGTTGTATCCGACGAACGCGGTGCTGCTGGTCGATACCTACAACACGCTCAAATCGGGTATTCCGAACGCCATTCGCGTGTTCAACGAGGTGCTGAGGCCCCAGGGTATTACCAAGTGCGGCATCCGCCTCGATTCCGGCGATATCGCCTATCTCACGCGCGAGGCGCGCAAGATGCTCGACGAGGCGGGCTGGGAGACCTGCACGATCACGGTGTCCAACTCGCTCGACGAGTATCTCATCCGCGACCTTTGGATTCAGGACGCGAAGATCGACGCGTTCGGCGTGGGCGAGCGCATGATCACCGCAAAGAGCGAGCCGGTGTTCGGCGGCGTTTATAAGCTCGTCGCGGTCGAGGACGAAAAGGGGAAGATTATCCCCAAGATCAAGATCAGCGAGAACGTCGGCAAGATCACGACGCCGCACTTCAAGAAGGTTTTCCGCTTCTATGGCCGCGATTCGCACAAGGCGATTGCGGACTATCTCTGCGTCCATGACGAGACGGTGGACGACGGCGGAACAATGGAGATATTCGACCCCGAGGCGACATGGAAACGCAAGACGGTCTATGATTTTGAAGCGCGCGAGCTGCTCGTGCCAATCTATCAGGGCGGCGAGCTGGTCTATCAGCGTCCGTCGCTCGGTGAGATCAGAAAATACTGCGCCGAGCAGGTGGATACGCTTTGGGACGAGTACAAGCGATTCGAGAACCCGCAGACCTACCCCGTCGATCTTTCGCAGAAGCTCTACGACATCAAGAATGATCTGCTGCATGAGAACGGAAACTGCGGCCAATAAGAAGGGAACGCGCGCATGAAGGGGACAGGGCTACAGCAAAGGGGGGAACGCCGCATCGCTGCGGCGCTCCGCATTGCGCTTGTCGCGGCATTGGTCGTGCTGCAAGTCGCCGTCGTGGTGCTGCTCGCCTACTTTTTGCAGCAGCGTGCCGCCATCGTCTATGCGGCATTGCAGATCGCGGGGCTGATTGTTGCGCTTGCGGTATACAACCGGCGCGGGGACGTGATGTATAAGTTCACATGGATCATCCTGATCCTGACGGCGCCAGTGGTGGGGCTGATCTTGTACCTTCTTTGGAGCGGGGAACACCAGCATAAGCGCTTTATGCGCACCTTGCCGCGCCCAGCTTCGGAGCCTGAGAGCATCCAGAGGCGCTGCGGCTTGAATGCCGACAAGCTTGCGCGCTCCGCGCCCGGCTGGGCGCGTGTGATGAACAGCCTGCGCCGCCGCGGCTTTCCGGTCTATCAGAATACGAAGGTCACCTATTTCCCAGAGGGCAAGCTCTTTTTGGAGGATCTTCTCGGACGCTGCGAAGCGGCGGAGCGGTTCATTTTTTTGGAGTATTTTATCCTCGCGGAGGGAAAAATTTGGGATCGGCTGTTCAGAATCCTGTGCGACAGGGCACACGCGGGCGTTGAGGTCAAGATCATCTTCGACGACTTCGGCAACATCAAGCGATTTCGCGGCGAGACCATCGAGGCGCTGCGGGAGGCGGGCGTAGAGGTTTTTATTTTCAATCCCGTTCACCGTTATGTCAACCGTCTCTACTTCAACTACCGCGATCACCGCAAGATCGCCTGCGTGGATGGCAATACCGCCTACACCGGCGGCGTGAACGTTGCGGACGAGTATGCCAACCTCATCACGCGCTTCGGCTACTGGAAGGATACCGGCATCCGCATGGAGGGTGAGGGCACATGGGGATTGACGTCAAGCTTTCTTGAAATGCTGGGCTTTCTCGGCGGACGGCCGCATCACGAGCGCGACTTTTACCGCCCGCATGATGCGGAGCGCACTGAGGGTTGGTGCCAGCCGTTTACAGACGGCCCGCAGAACAACCCCGACAACCCCGCGGAGGACGTCTATCTCCAGCTCATTACGAACGCCAAGCGATTTCTCTATATGACGACGCCGTATTTCATCCCCGACGAGAATGTGTTGCGCGCGCTTTGCATTGCGGGCGACGGCGGGGTGGACGTGCGGCTCATGCTGCCGAAAATCCCAGACCACCGCTACACCGATCTGGTCGCGGAATCCTACTTCGGCGAGTTGATACGGCACGGTGTAAAGATATATCGCTATACGCCAGGCTTTCTACACGGCAAGAGCATCATGGTGGACAGGGAGATCGCGGTCGTCGGTTCCATCAACATGGATTATCGCAGCTTTGAGCTGCACTGCGAGTGCGCCGTTGTGCTCTATGGCGTTTCCGCGATCGAGAGTCTGCTGGAGGACATGGACGGCATCGTGGAGAAGAGCCATCAGGTTACCATGGAGGAGTGGCAGCAGCGAAAGTGGTATCGCCGCTTGGTGGAACCGCTCCTGCGCATCTTTGCGATTTGGATGTGAGCGTGCATACGCGCGAAAAGCGGAATGAGGACAACAAAAAAGCACGACTTCCGAAAGGAAGCCGTGCTTTTTTGGCAGCGGGTGAAGGATTCGAACCCTCACAAACGGAGTCAGAGTCCGGTGTGCTACCATTACACAAACCCGCTATCTGTTCATTTGCGAACATGTTAATTATACAGATACCGAATGATTTGTCAAGTGCTTTTTCGGAAAAATCAAAAAAATAGCAGTCAGCTTGTGTATGTCAAAGGCTCTTGAGCAGCAATTCGACCAAAAAAACCGCGGCGCAGCAGGAGACCGCAACGGGGAAAAGCCCTGCGCCGAGCCACGCCAAGATAACGCCCACGAGCAGCGCCGTGACGCCCGCAGCCGGATACTGCGCGGCTCCGACAATGGCGGGGAAAGTCATCACCGCAAGCGTGACGTAGGGCACATAGTAGAGGAACGAGCGCAGAAAGCGGTTCGCGATCTGCCTGCGGATGAGCGTAAGCGGCAGCACGCGGATGAGAAAGCTGACGAGCGCGGCGATGAGGATGTATATGTAGACGTTTCCCGTCATACCGCCGCACCTCCATTCTCCCCCGGAACGGGGAAAAGCGCCGCTGCAAGCGCGGAAATCACCACGGTGAGCAGGATCGTTCGAAGCCCGTTTGACAGGGCGCTGAGCATCGGCAGCACCGAAAAAGCGAAGCTGCATGCAAACGAGACGAGCACCAGTGCCGCCACCGTGCGATTTTCCCGCGCGGGCGGGATGATGATGGCAAGGAACATACCATAGATTGCGACGCTCAGCGCGCTGACGACGCTTGACGGCAGCACGTTGCCCGCGGCGATGCCCGTCGCCGTGCCGGACGCCCAAAAGAGTGCGGCAAGCAGGAACGCGCTGTAGAGGTAGGGCGGGGAGACCCAGTCCCGCCGCGCGACGCCGAGGCCAAAGATCTCGTCCGTAATGCCGAAGCCGACGAAAACGCGGTGGATAAACGCCGTGTCGGGCGAGAAGCGCTGGCTCAACGCGGCACTCATCAGAAGATAGCGTGCGTTGGCGATACAGCTCACCATTGCGACCTCCCAGTAGGCCGCATTTGCGGCGATAAGCGAAAAGAGCGCATATTCTCCCGCGGAGGCGTGATTGAGGAAGCTCGCGAGAAAGCCCTGCGCGGGAGTCAGGCCCGCATGCTTCGCGGTAATGCCGAGCGAGAACGCCACCGCGAAGTAACCAAGTCCGATGGGAAACCCATCTCGCGCGCCGCGCAGGACGGCGCGGCGCAGATCGTTCAATTCCATGTCAGTCGATATGATGGACGCTCTTGGCGAGGTCATCTGCCGTTACGTTGGGGTTGTGGTAGTGCTCGCGCTTTTGCGTGATCCGGCCGAGAGAGATCGCCTCCTGCGGGCAATACTGGAGACAGGCAAGGCACTGGAGGCAGTCGGTGCCGAACTGGGGCTTTCCGTCGATCATGCGGATATTCTCTTTGGGGCAGACCTTGACGCAGGTGCCGCAGCCGATGCACATAGAGCTGACAGCGAATTTCTTCGCTTTCTGTTTCGAGAGCGTGGGCCACGCGCTGCTCTCCGCCTTGTTCAGAGGATTTGCCTTGGGAGGCTTATCCGAACGCAGGAAAGCCTTGACCTCTTGGCCGATGCGCCTTGCCTCTCGCTCAGAGCGCGCCTGCGCGCCCTCCGCCGTAAGGGGAGGCATCATCATCGTGTGAGGGAACAGCCAAATGCACGAGCACTGGTGCGAGAGCACCTGCCAGTAGTCGAGATGGAAAATGCTGTCCGCGATGGACAGCCCGGTGCCGGGATACGCCGCGCAAGAGCAGACGGCAAATTTATAGGAGACAGGGTCTGCCTGTATGGCGTTCATCGTGTCCTCGACGCCGGCGGGCAGACCGCCGGCATAGCAGGGGAAGACGAAGCCGACGCGTTTCGCACCGCGCGCATCCAATTGCTCGGGACGGCGGCGCATCAGAATGATATCGGTGTCCCCGAGCTCGCGCGCGATATTTTTCGCCATGTCGAGACAGTTGCCTGTGCCGGAGTAGCAATAGATGATGTTCTCGCTCAAAAAGCTCACGTCCTTTGTATCATTGTAATGCAGTAATGGAATTATAACGAAAAGCGCCGCGGCGCGCAAGGGGGAGCACGAAAATTTCGGTTGTACGCAGAGGAGAACTGTGCTAAAATCAGCCTGATTTCATGGAAAAGAGTGAAACGCGTTGAAACAGAACCAAAGCGAAGCCTTGCTGACGAAAAACCCGATGCCGACGCTGTTGACGTTTGCCGTGCCGATCATTCTCGGCAACGTGTTCCAACAGCTCTATAACGTCGTCGACGCCGTAGTGGTCGGGAAATTCCTCGGCGACCTGCCGCTCGCGGGCATCAGCGTCGCCTCGCCGGTGATGGATATCCTCTATGCGCTCATCATCGGCGGGAGCATCGGCATCGGCGTGCTGATGGGTCAGATCTGCGGCGCGGGGGACTGGGAGCGCCTCAAACGCGTCCACGCGACGGCGCTGCTCGGCGGCGCGGGACTGACGCTCGCGCTGTCGCTGCTCGGCCTGTTCGCAGCCAAGCCGATCCTGACCGCACAGGGCTCGGACGCGCAGACTGTGGCGCAGGCGACGGCTTATTTCGGCATCATCCTCGGTGGTATGTTGTTTTGCTTCTTTTATAACTACTACGCGGCGGTGCTGCGCTCCTACGGCGATTCGCGCACGCCGTTCATTGTGCTGCTCGTGTCCTCTACGCTCCACGCGCTGTTGGACGTGCTGCTGTGCGGCGTGCTGCGCCTCGGCATTCGGGGCGTTGCGTGCTCGACGGTGTTTTGCCAGTTCTTTTCAAGCGTTTGGCTCGTCCTGTTCACGTACCGCCGCTGTCCGGAGCTTACGCTGCGGCGAACCGAACTGCGCTTCGACAGGAAAGAGGCGGGAGCGCTTCTGAGCTTCGCGTGGGCGGCGGCGCTGCAACAGGCGGTCGTGATGATCGGACGCTTTTTGGTGCAGGGGATGCTGACAAGCCTCGGCGACAATACGGTCACGGGCTACAACATGGGCATGCGCGTGGAGCAGTTTGCCTATTGCTTCCCGCAGGGCGTGAGCGCCGCGATGGTCGTGGGCATTGCGCAGAACCTCGGTCACGGCAGCCGTGGGCGTGTGCGCCGGTTTTACCGCTGCGGCGTGATCGCGGAGGTCACGCTTTGGATCGTGATCTGCCTTGTCTGCGCGCTTTTCGCGCCGCAGCTCATCGGTATTTTCTCCGACAATCCTGAGGTGATCGCCGCGGGCGCGGCGTATACCGGAACGATGTCGGTATTCTACCTTGCGTCATATCTCGGCGAGATCATCCAAAGCTTTTTCCGTGGGATCGGCAGGCTGCGCCTCACGATGATCGCGTCCGGTTCGCAGGTGCTGCTGCGCGTGATATTGTCGTACTTCTTCGTCCCGCTGTGGGGTGTCTATGGCATCTGCGCCGCCGTCGCCACGGGATGGATATTGCTCGTCGTGGTCGAGGGGACGTACAGTTTGCGGAAGGTCAGGGAGTTCCGTGAGGAATGAGCCGCTCCATATCCGGCGGCACGGGCGCGGTGAAATGCAGCGCCTGTCCCGTTACCGGCTGCGTGAACCAAAGCTCGCACGAGTGCAGCGCGGGACGCGTGATCAGCGCCTTGTCCTCCGTGCCGTAGAGCCAGTCGCCCGCGAGCGGATGGCCCAACGCCGCCATGTGGACGCGGAGCTGATGCGTGCGTCCCGTGTATGGGGTGAGCCGCAGGTAGGAAAACCGGCCGTTCTGCGCGAGCACCTCATATTCCGTGCGCGAGGGGAGGCCGTCCTCGCGCACGCAGCGCTTGACGATGGAGCCGTCGGTGCGCCCGATGGGCAGCTCGACGACGCCGTGCTCCGGCGTGACGCGCCCAACGGCGATCGCGCGGTACTCCCGCCGCAGCGCATCGGTGTGCAGGGCGACGCGCAGGCGGTCATGGACGTAGCCGGTTTTCGCGGCGATGAAAAGCCCGCTTGTGCCCTTGTCGAGGCGGCTTACAAAGTGCGCGGCGCTCCCGTCGCCGAGGTAGGACTGCAGCGCGGACGACATATCCGGCGCGCCCGGCTCCGCGCGGCGCGGGTGCATGGCGACGTTTGCGGGCTTGTTGAGCACCAGCAGGTCTTCGTCCTCGTAAACGACGTCGAGCGGCAGCGCGCAGGGGACAGGTACTGGCGCGGCATGCCGCTCCGAGAGCGTGACGGTCACGACGTCGCCCGTGTGGACCACGGCGTTTACGTGCGCGTTCGTGCCGTTGAGGAGAATGGCGCTTTCCCGCCATTTGAGGCTTTTGAGCAGCGTATAGGAAAGGCGCAGCTCGCCGCGCAGGACATTGCGCAGCGGCTGACCGTCCCGTGACGCGCCGACGGTATGGGTGAGGATGCGCGGCATAAGACACCTTCTTTCTGAAAAGAACGCAGTCAGTATAGCATATCCGCAAGGAATATGCTATACTGTTTAAACTACCGAAAAGGAGACATATCCATGTCCGACAAGCATACGATCTGCCTTTTGAACGACTCGTTCCCGCCGGTCATCGACGGCGTGGCGAACGCGGTCGTAAACTATGCCAAAAACATCGAGGCGCATCATGGACGCGCCGTGGTGGTGACGCCGAACGTGCCGGGCGCGAAGGACGAGGGCTATGACTTCCCGGTCATCCGCTATCCGAGCATTGACACGCGTAAGCTTGTAGGCTATGTGACGGGCTATCCGTTTTCGCCGGAGACCGCGCGGCGGCTTCAGGATGAGCACACGGCGCTGCTGCACACGCATTGCCCCGTTTCGTCCACCATCCTCGCGCGTGAGCTGCGCGACGTGCTCAATACGCCGCTGGTGCTGACCTATCATACCAAGTTTGACATCGACATTGCCAAGGCGATCAAGGGAAAGCTTATCCAGACGAGCGCCATCCGCGCATTGGTACAGAATGTCTCCGCCTGCGATGAGGTATGGGCCGTGAGCGAGGGCGCGGGGAAGAATCTGCGTTCGCTCGGTTACGAGGGCGACTATATCGTTATGCCGAACGGCGTGGACGTACCGCGTGGCATCGTTCCCGAAGAGACGGTCGCGGCGGCGACGGCAGGATTCGACCTGCCGCGCTCCATGCCGACGTTCCTTTTTGTCGGGCGGATGATGTGGTACAAGGGCCTTCGCATCATCCTAGACGCGCTGGATGCGCTGCGGAAGAAGAACTTCGACTTTCGCATGGTTTTTGTCGGAGACGGCACGGACGGTAAAGAGGTTCGTGCGTACGTCTCAGAACTGGGACTGGACGACGTTTGCTTTTTTACCGGCGCGATTTCCGATCGTGAGGTTATTCGCGCGTGGTACAGCCGTGCCGATTTGTTTCTGTTTCCATCGACCTTCGATACGAACGGGCTCGTCGTGCGCGAGGCGGCGGCGAGCGGTACGGCAACGGTCATGGTCGCGGGATCCTGCGCCGCCGAGGGCGTGAGCGACGGGCAGAACGGCTTTTTTATCGAGGAAAACGCCGCCTCGCTTGCCGCCAAGCTCGAAGTGCTCTGCACGCAGCCGGAGACGATGCGCCGTGTGGGCGAAAACGCGCAGCGCGAGCTGTATCTTTCCTGGGAGGACGCGGTCGCGCGGGCCTATGATCGGTATGAGATCGTCATCGACAAATACCGCAGCGGAAAGTATCCAAAGCATAAAAAGCCGATGGACGGCTATCTGAAATCGCAGGGCGAGCTGATGGACGCCTTTGCCGCCATTGAGGCGGCGGGCGACGATTTGACCGCCGACGGGAAGGAATTCGTCGGAAAAGTGCGCGAAAAGGAGGAGAGCCTGCTGCGCCGCATTCGCAACGGGCAGGCGGAGCTCCACGAGCAGATAGACCTCATTTGGCAGAAGATGGATCGTTATCAGTAAGCATGGAATGGAGGGTATGAGCATGAACGAAGTGATCCGGCAGTTGAACGCGCGCAAGTCGGTGCGCGTATATGAGGAGCGGGAGATCGAAGAAACCGTCGTGCAGGAGATCCTCCGCGCGGCGGTCATGGCGCCGAGCGCAGGGAACCAGCAGCTCTACACCATCCTGCGCATCACCGACCCACAGCTCAGGGAAACGCTCAGCGAGACCTGCGACCATCAGCCGTTTATCGCGCAGGGCAAGCTCTTGCTGCTGTTTTGTGCGGATTGCCTCAAGTGGTACGACGCCTATACCTATACCGGCTGCGCGCCGCGAAAGCCCGGCGTGGGCGACCTGCTGCTCGCGGTGGACGACGCGCTCATCGCCGCGCAGAACGCCGTGACGGCGGCGGAGTCCTTCGGCGTTGGCTCGTGTTACATTGGGGATATCATGGAAAACGCCGAGCGGCACCGGGAGCTGCTTCATTTGCCGGAATATGTGTTTCCCGCGGCGCTGCTTGTCTTTGGCTATCCGACGCAGCAGCAGCGAGAGCGCAAAAAGCCCGAGCGCGTGCCGATGGAGCACATCGTCTTTGAAAATACCTATCACCGCATGGACGAGCAGGAGCTGCGGCACATGCTGGAGGGCAAGCGCGGGGAGAACACCTATGAGGGGTGGCTCCAAGCGTTTTGCAAGCGCAAGTACAACTCAGGTTTTTCCCAGGAAATGACGCGCTCGGTGGGGGAGTATTTGAAGCAGTTCAAAACAAGATACGAGTAAATAGCGACAGGGGGGG
>JAWRIJ010000121.1:0-47082 GCA_040307975.1 Oscillospiraceae bacterium
CCGCCGCCTCTTTCTCTTGCTTCCTGTTCTTCTCGGCAAGCTCCTTCGCCTTGTTCATCGCCTTGATGACGCAGAACAAAACGAGCGCGATGACCAGGAAGTTGACGATCGTACCGACGAATGTGCCGAGCCCGAGCACGACCGCTTCGCTCTCCGCCGTGGCGGCGCGGAGCGTGATATTGAGCGCGTCGGTGTTGGGACTGTTGAACAGCACCGCGAGCAGGGGCGTGATCACGTCGCCCACGAGCGAGCCGGTGATGGCGGCGAACGCGCCGCCGATGATCACGCCGACGGCCATGTCCATCACGTTGCCCTTGAGGGCGAATGTCTTGAACTCTTCGAGAAACTTCTTCATCGTGCGTTCTTCCTTTCTTTCTGTTTTATCTGTTTCAATGCTTCGGAACAAGCTTCTCCGTGCCGCCCATATACGGCTGCAAAACCTTGGGGATGTTCACGCTGCCGTCCGCCTGCAGGTTATTCTCCAGCAACGCGATCAGCATGCGCGGCGGGGCGACGACGGTGTTGTTGAGCGTGTGGGGAAGATAGAGCTTGCCGTCCTTGCCCTTGACTCGGATTTTGAGGCGGCGCGCCTGCGCGTCGCCGAGGTTGGAGCAGGAGCAGACCTCAAAATACTTCTTCTGGCGCGGCGACCACGCCTCGATGTCGCAGCTCTTGACCTTCAAATCGGCAAGGTCGCCCGAGCAGCACTCCAGCTCGCGCACGGGAATGTCCATGGAGCGGAACAGCTCGACGGAATACTTCCACATCTGCTCGTACCATTTCATCGAATCCTCGGGCCGGCAAACGACGATCATTTCCTGCTTTTCAAACTGGTGGATGCGGTATACGCCGCGCTCCTCGATGCCGTGCGCGCCCTTTTCCTTGCGGAAGCACGGGGAATACGACGTGAGCGTCTGCGGCAGGCTCTCCTCGGGGATGATCTGGTCGATGAATTTGCCGATCATCGAGTGCTCGGACGTACCGATGAGATAGAGATCCTCGCCCTCGATCTTGTACATCATGGCGTCCATGTCGGTTTGGCTCATGACGCCCTCCACCACGTTGCCGTGGATCATAAACGGCGGGATGCAATAGGTGAAGCCCTTGCCGATCATGAAATCGCGCGCGTAGGCGATGACCGCCTCGTGCAGCCGCGCGATATCGCCCAGCAGATAGTAGAAGCCGTTGCCCGAGACGCGCAGCGCGGAGTCGATGTCGATGCCGTCAAAGCTCGCCATGATATCGGTGTGGTAGGGGACTTCGAAATCGGGCGTCTTCGGCTCGCCGAAGCGCTCGACCTCGACGTTCTTGCTGTCGTCCTCGCCGATGGGCACGCTGGGGTCGATGATGTTCGGGATGAGCAGCATGTTGCGGTGAAGCTTCGCCTCCAGCTCCGCCTCCTGCGATTCCAGCTCGGAAAGGCGCTCGTCGTTCGCCTTGACCGCTGCCATATTCGCGTCGATCTGCTTTTGAATTTCGTCCTTTTCCGCGCCCTCCGCCTTCTTGAGCTTGCCGAAGAGCGGGCCGTTCGCCTTGGAGAGCTGGTTGCGCTTTGCGCGCAGGTCGCTGGCCTCCGTGATGGCGGCGCGGAGCTTTTCGTCCAGCTCGATCGCTTCGTCCACAAGCGGGAGCTTTTCGTTTTGGAATTTCTTTTTGATGTTCTCCTTGACGGTGTCCGGATTCTCGCGCAGGAATTTGATGTCTAGCATAGGTCGCTACCTTCCTTATTGTAAAAGTCTTTCAACGCCTTGTTTTATCGGAGTTTCACGGCTTTGTTTCACGTGGAACAGGCTAGGGGCTTTCCTCGGTTTTTTCGTTCTCCGTCTCCTGCTCCGTCTTGAGCTGCTCCAGCTCGTTGAGCGCCGCGTCGCGCTCCAGCGTGATCTCCGCGACCTGCCGCTCCAGCGCCTCGTTGTCCTCCTTGAGCGCGTCGAGCGCGTTCTCCATGCTCTTGAGCTTCTCCTGAAGCTCGTCGGCCTGCTTTTCGAGCGCCACGTTGCGCTCAAGCGTCGTTTGCAGGGTGTTTGTGCTGCCGCGCAGCTCGGAGATCACCTGCTCGTTGCTGCGCTGGTTCATCAGAAACGACCACAACAGCAGCGAAAACGCCACAATGAACAGAATAAAGATATACCCGTAGACGCGCTTCTGTCCGGCCTTTTCATCCAGCTCCGGCTGCTCCGCCGGCGCGGGCGGGGGAGTGGGGGCTGCGCTTTCCCCGTCCTTGGGATGCTCGTGTATAAAATCGGTCATAATGCTCTCCGTGTGTCGTAATCGCTCACGCTTTGCCCGCGTTTCGCTTTTTGATGAGCGCGAGCGCGTCGAGCAGATCGTTCAGATCGTCCATGCCGTAATAGTCCAGCTCGATGCGGCCTTTTTTCCTGCCTGTCACGATGCGGCAGCCGCGGCCGAGCTTCGTCGCCAACTCGCTCGCGGCGAGCTTGGCGTAGTTGACCGCTTCGGCGTTTTCCTGTTTCCTTGTCTTGGGCTTCGCGAGATATTTCTTCACAAGCGCCTCGGTCTGGCGGACGCTCAGGCCCGCGCTTACGACCTCCTGCGCCGTTTTCTTCTGCATTGTCGCGGAAAGCGGCAGCAGCGCGCGGGCGTGTCCGCCGGAGAGCTTGCCCTCCTGTAACATCGCGCGCACCTCGGAGCAGACGCCGAGCAGGCGCAGGGCGTTCGCCACCGCCGGACGAGACTTGCCGACGCGTGCGGCGGCCTCCTCCTGCGTCATGTGATAGTTGTCCATCAGCTTTTTGTAGCCCTCGGCCTCCTCGATGGGGTCGAGATCCTCGCGCTGGAGGTTTTCAATCAGCGCCAGCTCCGTCGCCTTGCGGTCGTCCGCCTCGATGACGATGGCGGGGACCTCCGAAAGGCCCGCTTGACGCGCGGCGCGCCAGCGGCGCTCGCCCGCGATGATCTGATAGTCGCCGGAAGCCAGGCGGCGCACGGTCAGCGGCTGCAAAACGCCGTGCTCACGGATGGAATCCGCCAACTCGTCGAGCGCGGCGGCGTCGAAGTTCTTGCGCGGCTGCTCGGCGTTGCACTCCACCTGCGAGATGGGGAGCAGGCGCAGATTCTCGCTGGTATCGGTTCGCAGCGCATCGTCCCCGAACAATGCGCCCAGGCCCTTGCCGAGCCCGCGTGCGGAATTAGCCATATCGGTACTCCTTATTGATTCTTCTTCAAAAATTCCTGTGCAAAGGCGGCGTATGCCTCCGCGCCGCGGCTGGCGCGGTCGTAGACGTTGATGGGTTTGCCGTGGCTCGGCGCCTCGGAAAGGCGGACGTTGCGGGGGATGACCGTCGCGTACACCTTGCCGGGGAAGTAGCGCTTGACCTCCTCCGCGACCTGCATGGAGAGGTTGGTGCGCCCGTCGTACATCGTCAGCAGAACGCCCTCCAGTTCGACCGACGGGTTGAGCGAGCGCTTGACAATGCGCACGGTGTTCAGAAGATCGCTCAGCCCCTCCAGCGCGTAATACTCGCTCTGCACCGGCACAAGCAGCGTGTCCGCCGCGCACAGAGCGTTGAGCGTCAGCAGCTCAAGCGACGGCGGACAGTCGATAAAGATAAAATCGTAGTCCGCGCGCATCGGTTCGAGCGCGTTCTTGAGCAGGAACTCGCGCCCCTCGCGCCCGATCATCTCAATGCCCGCGCCCGCGAGCGCCTTGTTGGAGGGCAGCACGTCGCCGTAACGCGAGCGTACGACGGCTTCTTTCGCGTCCATGTCGTTGATGAGCACATCGTACACGCCCTGCGTCACGCCCTTGTCCACGCCCATGCCGGAGGTGGAATTCGCCTGTGGATCAAAGTCGCACAGCAGCACGCGCTTGCCGGCTTCGTGCAGCTCCGAGACCAAATTCACGCAGGTCGTCGTCTTGCCGACGCCGCCCTTCTGATTCACGATAGCGATGATCTTTGCCAAGTGGACACCCGCTTTCCGCGCGAAAACGCCCGTTGCGCGCACAAAGGCGCGTTTCTCTGTTTTCGTTTTAATACAGTTTATTAGTATAACACAAACCCGTCCGATTTCAACCGCTAAAATGAAAAAAGCGTCATTTCGGATGGAATGGCGCGGCAGGCAAACAAAAGCGCCGCGCAAATGCGCGGCGCTTTTGTTTCACGTGAAACATCGCAAACAATCCACACTTATTCCACAAGCAGCATCCCCCGCAGAGGCGGCGCCGTCAGCCGCAGCGTGCCGTCCGACGCGGCGAATCGCTCGCCCGTGAGCGCGTCGAGCGCGCTCTCGCCGTCCCATGCAAGGCGCAGCTCGACGCTCCGTTCGCCCGCGTTGCATATGCAGACGCTCCGTTCTTTTCCGCATGCACGGCGAAACGCGAGCACCGGCCCGTCCGCGGCAATGTACTCAATGCCGCCGCGCCGGAGCGACTCGCGCGTGCCGCGCAGCGCGCCGAGACGCTCAAACCACGATCGCAGCTCGCGATCCTCACGCCCCCATGGGTAGGGCGCGCGGTTGAACGGATCCTCAAAGCCCTGCACGCCCGCCTCGTCGCCGTAGTAGATCGTTGGGGAGCCGGGGAAGGCGTACATCACCAGCGCCGCGAGCCGCAGCCGCCGCACGGCGAGGCGGTATTCCTCCGCGGAGAGGGCAAGGCGCGCGCGCTCCTCGCGCGACTGCGGCCAAGCCCCGCCATAGCCGAGCACCGTCAGGATGCGGGGCGTATCGTGCGTGCCGAGGAAATTCATCGCGCCGTAGAACGCGGCGGGGGGATAGTTCTCGCGCAGGGTTTCCATCGCCTCCCGAAAGTCCGCGGCGTTCCCGCCCTTGAGATAGGCGATGAGCGCGTTGCGGAACGGGTAGTTCATGAGGCCGTGCGTCTGCGCGCCGAGCAGATACTTGCGGCGCGTGGAATAGGCGATCTTGTTCGACCCATCCTCCCACACCTCGCCGATGAGATAAGCGTCCGGCTTTTCCTCTTCCATTACGCGGCGGATGCGCTCGATGAACGTGCCGGGCAGCTCGTCCGCCACGTCGAGCCGCCAGCCGGACGCGCCCGCGCGCAGCCAATGGCGCACAACGCTCTCCTGTCCCTCGATAATGAAGTCGACGTACTCCGGCTCGCTCTCTTCCACGGCAGGAAGCGTCTTAAAGCCCCACCACGCGTCGTACTCGTCCGGAAAGCGCGAAAAGTGATACCACTTCGCGTAAGGCGATTCCTCGCTCTGCGCCGCGCCGACGGTGGGATAGAAGCCCTCGGCGTTAAAGTAGACGCTGTTCGAGCCGGTATGATTAAAAACGCCGTCGAGTATCACGCGGATGCCGCGTTTCTCCGCCGCGGCGCAGAGCGAACGAAAATCGCCCTCCGTGCCCAGCAGCGGGTCAATGTGAAGATAGTCCGCCGTATCGTAGCGATGGTTGGACGCGGACTCAAAAATCGGATTGAAGTACAGCGTCGTCACGCCGAGAGCCTGCAGATAGGCAAGCTTCTGCTCAACGCCTTTGAGGTCGCCGCCGAAAAAGTCGGAGCAGGTGATCTCGCCGCGCGCGTCGGGGCGGTACTCGACCGTATCGCTCCAGTCGTCGTGGAGCGTACGGCTGCCAACCATGCCCGAAACGTCGCGCGTTTGAGCGCGGCGGAAGCGATCGGGAAAAATTTGATAGCTCACGCCGCGCCCGAACCAGTCCGGCGTTTCGCTTTTTCCGTCGTAAACGGTAAGCTGCCATGCCGCGAGACCATCGAGCTGCGTAAAGCCGTTCCTGCCGAGCAGGCACTCGCCGCCATCCTTCCAAAAAAGGCGGAAGTGATACCACACCAGCTCGCCTTCGTCCGGCGCCGTCCAAACGCCGCGAAACACCTTACGGTCGCCGACGGGCAGGGCGCAGAGCTCGGTCTCCATCCACTTGTCCATGAACTCGCCGTGCGTCACCAGCACCGCGCGCACAACCTCCTCGCCGCTCTCGCCATACAGGCTCAGCGTCAACTGCGTGCCGCACGGCACCGCCCCGTAGGGCGTTTTACAGCGTTCGTCGCGGGAATCGTAGTACATACGCTTACCTCATTTCAAAAGCGCGTTCTCGCCGGCCACGTTCGGATCGGCGGCGGTAAAGTAGGCGTTGAGGATCTCGACCACGGTGGACGCGAGCGCGCCGCCGGTGTCGCCCTTCTCGATCACGAGCGCCACGGCGATCTGCGGGTCGTCGTAGGGCGCGAAGGCGACAAACACGCCGTTGCTGTTCGTTCCGCCAGTCTGCGCCGTACCGGTCTTGGCGGCGGCGTCAACGACGCAGCGTTCGAACTGGGCGCGCACGCTGCCGTCGGTGACGAGCTTGCGCATCCCCGCGAGCACGGCGCGCAGGTTGTCCGAGCCGATGACGACCGTGTCCGCCGGCGGCTCGTCGTAAACGTAGACGGGCGCGGCGCTGTCGTACTCGCTGACGTTCTTGAGCAGGTGCGCCTTGCAGCGCGTACCGCCGTCGGCAAGCGTCGCGATATAGTTCGCAAGCTGGAGCGGGGTAAAGCTGTCATACGCCTGCCCGATCGCCGCCATGAGCGTCAGGCCGTCCGTCCAGTGCTGGCCCTTGAGGGAATTGACGTATTCGGGGGAGGTCATCGAGCCGACGCTCTCGGGGATCTCGATACCGGTGGGCTCGCCGAGTCCGAAAGCGCGGGCGTAGCGCTCAAGCGTGGAGATGCCGGTGAGCTTGCCGACCTCATAGAAAAAGTAGTTGCACGAGACCGTGATAGCGTTGGTGACGTTCACATAGCCGTGATTGCCCGGCCAGATCCAGCACTTGAGGTTCAGGTCGTAGTATTTGTAGATGCCGAGGTCGCGGATCTTGGTGCGCGTGTCGATGACGCCGGACTCCAGCGCCGCGACCGCGCTGACGGGCTTAAACGTCGAGCCGGGGGGGTAGACGCCCATCGTTGCGCGGTTAAACATCGGGCGCAGCGGATCGGCATTGAGTTCGGCGAAATCCTGATTAAAGGTCTTGCGCGAAAACGTGGGGTAGGAGGCAAGCGCGAGCACCTCGCCCGTGCCGACCTGCACCACCGCCGCCGCGCTGCCGCGCGTCAGCCCGTCCGCCTCGGTCATCGCCTCGGTGGCGCGCGCGATGATGCGCTCCACCTCGCCCTGAAAGTCGGAGTCGATCGTCAGCGCGACGTTGCAGCCCGGCTTCGGCTCCACGGAGTACAGCTCGTTGATCACTTTGCCGTCGGCGTTGGAGGTGACGACGCGCTTGCCGTCCGTGCCGCGCAGATACTCCTCAAACGCCGCTTCAACGCCGTCGATGCCGACGTAATCGTTCCAGCGGTATCCCTCTTTGTCCTTATAGTCGTCCCAGTTTTGGATCTTCCCGATGTGGCCGAGAATGTGCGCCGCCACATCGGTCTGGTACTCGCGCGCCGCCGCCGTGCCGACGCGCACGCCGGCATAGTCGCCGTCCTTCAAAAGCGAAATGAGCGCCGTATCAATGCCGGAGGCAAAGCGGAACGTACCGTCTCCGTCCATCTTTGCCGTCGCGAGCGAATATCGCAGCCCCACCAGTTCGCGCTTGCGCACCGGCGGCAGCTCGGGATCGACGCCGAACTCATCGCACATCTTGTCAAAGATCTTTTCCGGCGAAACGCCCTCGCGCAGCTCGTCCGAGGTCATGCCCTCCTCGATCCATTTCTTGCTTGCGAGGTACTTCACCAGCATTCCCGAGCGCGGCACGTCAAAATCATAGGCAAAAGGCGGTAAATCGGTAAACGGCAGCTCATCCGACCACGCGACGCCCTGACGCCGCAGCAGATCTAAAAGCCGCAGCAACGCCTCGTTGACGTCGCCCCCCGCCTTCTCCACGAGCGAGGGGTCAAAGGTCAGCGTGTAGATCGCGCGGTTCGACACCAGCACCTTGCCGTTGCGGTCGGTGATGACGCCGCGCGACGCCGTCACGGTCTCGACGCTCGTGTTCGTGCGCACCGACATCGAGCGGTAGTCCGCGCCGTGGATGATCTGCGCGTCGAACATCACCGCGAGGAACACAACGAGACACGCCATGAACATCACGCAGATCATCATCATGCGGTAGCGCAGCCATTTCTTTTCCTTGTTCTCCTGCATCGTCTACGCCTCCTTCCGCATCAGAGCGTAAACTTCCGGTGTACGCGCACAAGCACTGGATGGCACGCCAGCAGCAGAACGCACGACGACGCCGTTTCGCGCAGCGCAACGGAAGCCATCTTCGCAAACGGCGCGTGCGCGGTGAAAAAGAGCGCGAGCATGTTCAGCGCGTCCACGAAGCAGAACGTCAGCGCCGTCACGGCAAGCGAGCACAGAAAACCCCGCTGCAGCACGCTCTTTGCAAGCAGAGAGCAGGCAAGCGCCGCGCCGGTAAACGCGAGCGTGTAAACGCACGGAAAGGTGCCGGGGATCGAAAGGTCGCACAAAAGGCCGCAGACAAGGCCGAAGATCGTCGATGCGCCGGTTTCCTCCAGCGAGGCGACGACGCCCACGATCAGCGGCGGCAGGAACATATGCACGCCGAAGACGCTCACGTCCCGCAGCGTCAGCGCGTAAAGGAACACCAGCGCCAGCGAGACCGCCGCGTAGCTCGACCACTTTATAATAATGTCGCGTCTTGTCAGCATAGCTTACTCTACAATATCGAACGATTTGATAATGAACACTTCCGTCAGCTCGTCGAAGTCGCACATCGGGGTCAGCACCGCGTACTGCGCAAGGCCGTCGTCGTCCGCCTGAACGCTTTCGACCATGCCGATGACGATGTTGGAGGGATAGTAACCGCCGAGGCCGGAGGTCACGATGTAGTCGCCGACCAAAAGCGCCGTATCCGTGGGCAGATAGGCAACCTTCAGGCGCTTTTCGCGCATGAGCGCAAAGTCGCCCTCCGCGACGACCACGTCGCCCGTGCGGTACAGCAGCGCGCCAAGCTCGGTGTCGGTGTCCACGATTGTCTGGACGGTACACCAGTTGAGGCCCACCTCCGTCACCACGCCGACAAGGTAGCCCTCGCAGGTCACGACGACGTTTTTCACCGCCACGCCGTGGCTTGTGCCCTGATTGAGCGTGAGCGTGCGCGTCCAGTTGCTCGCCGAGCGCTCCAGCACCATGGCGGACTCCATTTCAAAGTCGCGACGCTGCTCGCGAAGACCCGTCAGCTCGCGCAGAAGCTTGTTCTCCTCGCGGTCGCGGTCCGCCTGACGGGCGCTCGCGCGCAGCTCCGCCACCTCCTCCCGAAGCGCGGCGTTTTCCTGAAGGAGGTCGCTGTAGTTCTGATAATAGCGCTTCTTGTCCTCGACCCAGCGCCCGACCGCCTCCGAAACGTAACGGAACGGGGAGGTCGCGACGCCCGCGGCGTTGTGCAGCACCGTCGAGGTCGAGGTAAAGTATGTCAGCACGCTCAACAGCACCGCGACGGCGGCCGCCGCGGCGAGGATCCACATACCGTACCGATCAAAAAAGTCTTTCATAGCTGCAAACCTGTTTTCCGAGATTGAACCAATACGTCACGCCGCTGTTTGCGGCTGTTTCACAATAAGTCTATGCCAAACTCCCGCAGCGCCTTTGAAAGGGGCAGCAGCGGAAGGCCCATGACGTTGAAAAAATCGCCGTCGATGCGCTCGACCAGCAGCGAACCCAAACCCTGCACACCGTAGGCGCCCGCCTTGTCCATCGGCTCGCCGCTCGCGATATAAGCGCGCAGCTCGCGCTCCGTCGCGGGGCGGAAGTACACGTTTGTCGATGCTGTAAAGCATTTTAGCTTGTCGCCTTTTCGCACTGTTACGCCGGTGCAGACCGTGTGGCGATTGCCGGACAGCTCGGTGAGCATCCGCAGCGCATCCGCTTCATCGCGCGGCTTACCGAGGCGCTCGTCGTGGAAAAAGACCATCGTGTCGGCGGTGATGACCACGTCCTCCGGCGCGGTGAGCAAGCGCGCCGCCGCCGCTTTCGCGCGCGCGATGTGCTCGACCGTCTCCTGCGGGGAAAGCCCCGCGGGGCAGCTCTCATCCGCGTGCGGAACAACGATATCAAACGTCTCGACGCCGATGCGCCGCAGCAGCTCCTGCCGCCGCGGCGACCCCGAGGCGAGCACAATATGACATTTTGTAGAATCAAACATAATATATACCTTTCGTTATCATTCCACGCCGCGATAGAACAGCCCGTGCGTCACGTCCTCCACCTCGCAGGCGCCGCCCTGCGCGTAGGCGCGCAGAACCGCCGCGCAGCGCTCCGGCGTTTCCGTCGTAAAGCGCAGGCGCGCAAACGAAAGGCCGATATTCTGCCAGTCATCGCGTCCGGCGAGGCAAAGCGTCTTGCCGTTTTCGATCTCGTTTCGCCCATCCGGCAGCGTGAGGACGGGAAAGCGCTCGCCGCGCCGGTCGGTCAGCACCGCAGCGCCGTCCTCCGTCTCCGCCGCGGAAATGCGGTTCTCGGCGATCATCAGCGGGAGGCGCCCGTAAACCAGCGCTTCGCAGGGCAGATACTTTTGCAGATCGCGGATCTGCTCGCGCCGCAGCTCAAAGGACACGGCGGCGCTCGAAAGCCCCTGCTCCCGCCAAAAGCGCAGCGCGGCGGAATTGAATACGTTAAGTGATAAGTCGCCTCGTTTTTCCAGTTCGTAATCCCGCGTTAACCGCAGGTGCCCGAGGTTGCCGATGGCGACCGCGGATACGCCGCGATGCGGCGCATCGGCGAGCAGCAGCTTCAAGCCGCCCTCGCCGCGCGTGCGATAGATACGCGGCAGCACGGCGCAAAAGCGCGTGCGGTCGCCGTAGCGCAAAAGGTCGAGGCGCGTCAAAAGCTCGATGGGGAAATAGACCCACTCGGGCCGCGCCTCGACGAGCGCGTCCGTAAGCTGTTCGGCGCGGAAAATCGACACGGTGAGCCGCGGCGGCGCGGTCGGCGCTTCGACCGGCGCCGGCAAAACAAACGGCTCCGTCCGGCGCTCGGGCACGGCGGTGCGAGCTTCCTCCAGCGCGGAAAGCGCGTCGCGCCGCAGCGCGTTGATCGAAGCGGCGGAGGCGGAAAGCCCGTCGGCGACCTTGGCGACGCACTGCTCCACCGAAAACGCGGTGCCGCCCGTCTTGCGCAGGCGCTGCTCCGTCTCCTCGGAAGTAAGGCTGTGGCTGCGCGCCGCTTCCGGCGTCGCGCCCGTCACGGTAACGAGATGGTCGTCCGCGTCGGCGGCAATGAGCATCATCGGCTGCTCTGCGACGATGTTTACCGCCATGCGCACGGGGACGGTGCGCAGGTTTTCGCGCTCGTATTCCGCACGAAGCTGTGCAAACCACTCCTCCGGCCAGCGCGCGTTCGCGCTTCGGACGCCGAACATCGCGTCGCCCTTTTTATCTAAATAATATCCGTCCGTGAACCCGTCGCGCGAAAATGCCCGCTCAAGCTGCGCGCGCTCTTCGTCGGTCGGAGTACGGTGCTCGCGCAGCAAGCGCGCATAGACGCGCGTCACCGCGGCGACGTATTCCGGACGCTTCATACGCCCCTCCAGCTTGAGGCACGCAACGCCCATATCCTCAAGCTCGGGGACGTAGTCGGCTAAATTGTTGTCCTTGAGGCTGAGCGGATACGCTCCGTCGTAGGGCAGGCGGCAGGGCTGGGCGCAAAGCCCGCGATTGCCGCTGCGTTGCCCGATCACGGCGCTCATGGCGCATTGTCCGGAATAGCAGAAGCACAGCGCGCCGTGGACGAAGATCTCAATCTCGATGGGGCTGCGGCGGCAGATCTCCGCGATCTCGTCGCGCGAAAGCTCCCGCGCGAGCACCGCGCGCGAAAGCCCCAGACGCGCCGCCTCCTCCACGCCCGAGAGCGTGTGTACGGTCATCTGCGTACTCGCGTGCAGCGGCACGTCCGGCACGACGGAGCGGAGCGTGTCCAAAACGCCCCAGTCCTGCACCAGGATCGCGTCCACGCCCGCCTCGCTCGCAACGCGCGCGGCAGAGGAAAGGGCGTGCAGCTCGCGGTCGGCAACGAGCGTGTTGAGCGTGAGATAGACCCGTGCGCCGCGCAAATGACAGTAGGCGACCGCCGCGCGCAAGTCCTCGGGGGAGAAATTGCGCGCGCCGCGGCGGGCGTTGAAATCGTCAACGCCTAAATATACTGCGTCCGCGCCGCTCTGTACGGCGGCGACGAGCGCCTCCCGCGATCCCGCGGGGGATAGGAGTTCGGTCATACAAAATCCGCCTTTGGAGGATTTTCGCCGTCTTTTGCCGTTGCCGCGCAAGCGGCGGGCAAAAAGGCATTATTTTTTATTCTTGAGCTTAAACAGTTCGCGCTTGAGCTCGGAAGCCTCGTTCTTCGCCTGATTCGCCTCATCGAGGTACTGCTTGACCTGCGCGCGCAGACCCTCGGCAGCCTCGCGTTCCTTAAAGAGCTCGTCCGCGATGTTGATGGCGGTGAGCACCGCCGCGTCGGTGCGCCCGACCTTTGCCGTGACGAGCATCTCGTCGAGCTTATCGTTCACATACGCGCCGACCTTTTGCATATAGGAGGGCGCTTCCTCCGCGACGAGCGCGTATTCCTCGCCGCAAATGCTGACGGTCACATGGTTCTCCATACTGCCAAATCGTCCTTTCATTTGAATAGTCAAGGCGCCATTCCACCTAATAAGTCAATTGATACTATATCACAAAGCCCTTTGGATGGAAAGGGGGCGGGAGAAGAAAATTTCCTGTTTACGAAACCGCGCGTTTATGGTAAAATAATGCGGTTATTGGACGAAAGGGGGCGCGGTGCGTGGGCGGGTATCTGCTGCATCTGACGCAGGAGGAGAATATCACGCTCGGCGCGGGCGCGGTGCGCCGGCTCATCGAGGTCGGCAACGGCGACGCGGCGCTTTTGTACCTGTGCCTTGCCCGCCGCGGCTCGTCGGAGCCGGACAAGCTGCGCGCGGAGCTTCGCTGGAGCGAGGCGCAGTTTGCCGCCGCCGAACGCGCGCTGTGCTCCATGGGACTCGTAAACGCGCCGGATAACGCGGGCGCGGCGCCTCAGACGGCGCGCGGCGAAACGCCGCCGCGCGCGGAAAGCGCACACGCTGCGCCGCCTCCGCCCGAGACCGCGCTGCCGGATTACAGCCGCGAGGACGTGATGGGAAAGCTGGAGAGCGACGCGTCGTTCGCGACGCTGCTGCGCGAGGTCGAGCGCAAGCTTGGCAGGCTCAGCGACCCGTCGGTGCGAAAGCTTTTGGGCCTGTACGACTATTTGGGCCTGCCCGCGGACGTCATTTTCCTTCTCGTGAACTACTGCGCCGAGCGCAAGGCGGAGCAGTTCGGCGAGGGCAAGACGCCGACGATGCGCGAGGTCGAGCGCGAAGGCTACGTCTGGGCGCGGCGGGAGCTCTTTTCCACCGAGGCGGCGGACACCTACATCCGCAATCAGCGCAAAAAACGCGGCGCGTATCCGGAGTACATGGCGGCGCTGCAATTGGGTACACGCGCCGCCGCGCCCGCGGAAGAGCGCTACCTCGGCGCGTGGTCGGAGATGGGCTTTCCGCCGGAGACGGTCGCCATCGCCTACGACAAGACGATGCTCCGCTGCCACGAGCTTAAGTGGCCTTACTTAAACGGCATTTTGAAGCGCTGGCACGAAAAGGGCCTGCACACGCCGGACGAGGTGAACGCGGAGAACGCCGCGCCGCGCGGAGCGTCCGCCGCGCCGAAAGCAGGCGGCAAAAAGAACGCGTGGATGAACGATTACGATTAAGGGCTTGGAGAAGGTGAGAGTATGTCTTATGACGGGAAGATTCTGCGCCGCGCGTCGGCGCGCTACGACGAAGACAAGCAGCGCCGAGCCGAGCTGTTTCGCGCGCGGCAGCGCGAATGCTACGCAAAGTCGCCTCGCATCGAGGAGATCGACCGCTCTCTTTCGCACACGATGGCGAAGATCATCGCCTCCGGCTTTCGCCGCGGCGCCGACCCGAGAAGCGCGATCGAGGCGCTCAAAGAAGAAAACCTCTCGCTCCAGCGCGAACGCGGCGAAAAGCTCGCGGAGCTGGGGTATTCCGCCGACTACTTAAATCCCGGGCCGAACTGTCAAAAGTGCGGCGACACGGGCTGGGTGGGAAGCGAGATGTGCTCGTGCCTGCGCGGCTACTACGTGCGCGAGCAGAACGCGGAGCTTTCGCGCCTTCTCGACCTCGGCACACAGAGCTTTGAGACGTTCAGCTTCGACTATTATTCCCGCGAGCGCGGCTTTGACCAGAACCTCTCGCCGTATCAGCGCATGGAAAAGAACTTCGACGCCTGCCGCGACTATGCCTACGAATTCTCGCCCAAAAGCGGAAACCTGCTGCTCTCCGGCGACCCGGGGCTTGGCAAGACCTTCCTCTCGGCGAGCGTCGCGCGCGTGGTGAGCGACGCGGGGCACTCTGTGGTCTACGACACGGCGAGCCACATCTTCTCCCGCTTTGAGGCGCAGAAGTTCAGCCGCGGAGACGACGGCGACGAGGCGGACGACGATGTTTCCCGCTACTTGAAATGCGACCTTTTGATCGTGGACGACCTCGGAACCGAGATGACGACCAGCCTCGTTCAAAGCGCGCTCTACGAGCTGGTAAACACGCGGCTGATGACGAACCGCAAGACCATCATCTCCACCAACCTAAGCCCCGACGAGCTGGGCGCGCGCTACGGCGCCGCCATCCTCTCGCGGCTTGAGGGCGAATACCGCATCCTGCCGTTCTTCGGGGACGACATTCGAAAGCTGAAGAAAAAATGACACGTTTCGACCTTTCTATGAAAGAAAACCTGCGCCACGCGGCGGAAGAGCGCACCTTCAAGGGCGCTCTTTTCCGCGCGCTCACACCGCTTGCGCTGCTCGCGTTTTCCGTGGCGAACGGATTTCTTGCGCTGCGGCTCGCCGCGTGCTCCTACGCGCTTTTGTGGCATCCGGCGATTTGGCGGTCGTACTTCGAGCACCCGCCGATCGTGCTGCTCAACGTGCTGCCGCCGGTGCTGCTGGCGCTGCTGGGGCTGTTCCTCACAAAGCGGGCGTGGGCGGCGTACCTCATTTCCGCCGTGCCGACCCTCGTAACGTCGCTTGTGAACTACTATAAGATCCAGCTGCGCGGCGACCCGTTCCTCGCCTCGGATTTCCGGCTCATCCGCACGGCGGGCGGCATCCTCGGCCACTACTCGCTCGACGTATCGCGCGTGGTGCTCGTCGCGGTGGGGGGCGCGGGGCTGATGTTCCTCGTCGCGCTGTTCGTCCTGCCGGACACGTCGCTCGGCCGGAAGCCGCGCGCCGCGGGGGCGCTCGTCTGTCTTGCGCTCGTCCCGCTTCTCTATACGCGCGTCTACATGGACGGCGCGCTCTACTCCCAAACCACCAACCTCGACGTGCTCGCCAACCGCTGGTCGCAGGTGGAGGTCTTCGTCTCGCGCGGATTCTTTTATCCGTTTATCCGCAGCGTTTCCAAAGCGTTTCCAAAACCGCCCGAGGGCTACAACGCCCGCGAGGCGGAGGCATTTTTGGCGCAGTACCCGGACGCGGACATTTCCCCGGAAAAGAAGGTCAACGTCGTCGGCGTGATGCTTGAGGCGTTCGCCGACCTCTCGGACTATCCTGTGCTGGACGCGCAAAGCGCCGTGCATGAGCTCTATGAACCGCTGCATGAGCTGGAAGCGGAATGCGTACACGGAGACCTCCTCACAAACATCTTCGCCGGCGGCACGGTGGACAGCGAGTGGGGCTTCCTCACGGGCTATTCGCACCACAGCGAATTTCGCGGCGATGTGGACTCGTACGTGCGCTACTTCAGCGCCCAGGGCTACGACGCCGTCTATCGCCATCCGGGCTACGGCTGGTTCTATAACCGCCAGAACATCAACGCTTATCTCGGTTTTGACGAGAGCGTGTTCACCGACGGCGGCTTTGGCGCGCTCGTCGACCCCGAAGCCGCGCCCAAGCGCTCGGACGCGGTGCTCTTCGACTGGCTGCTGCGTGATTTGGACGCACGCGGGGCAGACGACAAGCCGCTCTTTTCGTTTTCCGTCTCCTATCAGAACCACGGCCCCTACGACGACGCCGACCATCCGGTCGGCGCGCTGACGCAGGAGGGGACCGGTTGGTCGCTCTCGACCGTGAGCATCCTCAACAACTATCTTGACGGTATCGCGGATACGATTTCGGAGCTTCGGCGCTTTATAGACGCGCTGGAGGCGTGCGGCAAGCCCGTGGTGCTCGTCGTCTACGGCGACCACAAGCCCTGGCTCGGCAACGACTCGTCGGTATACCGCGAGCTGGGCGTGAGCTTCGATCTTGAGACGCGCGATGGCTTTTACAACTACTACGCCACGCCGTACCTCATTTACGCCAACAGCGCGGCAAAGGCGATCCTCGGCGGTGACTTTGCCGGCGAGGGCGGCGACTTTTCGCCCTGTTTTCTGATGGCGAAGCTTTTCGACCTGTGCGGATACGACGGGCCGCGCTTCATGGCGCTTTCCCGCGCGATGCGCGCGTATACGCCGCTTGTCCACGAGGAGGGCTTCTATCTCGCGGGCGGCGCGATCGCCGGCGCGCTGCCGCCGGAGGCGGAGGAATTTTATCGGCAGTACCGCCGCGCGGAATACTGGCGCGAGACGAAGGGACTGCGCGGAGGCGCGTCATAGCTTACTTTCTATCTTTTCCTGCCGATAGAGAAGATAGAGAGGGTTGCGGTGTGCAGCCGGGCAAAGGCAGGTGACCGCTGTGAGGGCCATGCAAAAGAATCAGGGATTTACGCTCGCGGAGCTTCTGATCGTCGTGGCGATCATCGGCGTGCTCATCGCCGTCGCGGTTCCGGTCTTCGGCTCGCAGCGCGAGCGCGCGAACATCGCCGTCGATCAGGCGACGATGCGCAACGCCTATGCGCACTTTGTCGCCGAATCCCTCACCGGCGGCGTCAAGGCGGATACGCTCTATTACTACGACGCCGCTTCGCAGAGCTTTGTCACCACGCGTCCCGCCAACGGCTACGGCAAGTCGAAAACGGACGCGGGCAATTGGTGGACGGGCGTCGGCACCGCCTCCGGAACGCCGAACAGCAGCGGAAAGCAGCCCGCGGCGCTCGCGCTCAGAATGGACGACGCCGGCAGCGTGGAATTCCGCTGGGGCGGCGGCGCGTATACGGGATTGAACGTCACGGGCGCGGAGGACTATCAGACTCTTGCAAACGGCGCCAAGTTCACGGAAGTACACACGAAGAACGGCGAACAAATCACCTGCGAGTATGTGGAAGAGTTCGTCCAAAGGGACAAGGTTCTGATCGACAGCCTGCAGAACGAGATGCGCAGCATGTCTTTTGCGGAGTTCCAATCGCTCTTTCTCAACAGCGACGGCACACTGAAAGCGGGACTGAAATCGCAAAAAATGGGTTCGTACGTCTGCGTCCATCTCTCCGACAGCAGAATCGAACGTTCCACAGGCAAACCGGACCAGAAGTACAAGGATAGTATCTATTTCCCCGAGCTTTTTGAAGCAGCCGGCTATGATACCACGGGCGAAAAGTACGTCATCAACTCCGTGGACTACAATGTCCAGACGCTTTGGGTCAATCTGTGCATGACGGAAAACGAGTTGAAGACGCTCGACGAAGCCGCTTGGAAAGAAAACCAGAAAAAAATCTACACCTACGTCAAATCCGGCGGTGCGGAGACCCCGCTTGCCTTGCAAGAAGCGGAGAGAAAAAAGCAGTAAAAAAGGGCGCTTCCCGTGTGGGAAGCGCCTTTTCCTTGCAAATATGCGGTTTTCAGAACCCCACGCGCTCGGCAAGGTAGCTTTTGACCTCGGCGATGGGGATGCGCACCTGCTGCATCGTGTCGCGCTCGCGGATCGTGACGCAGTGGTCGGCGGGGGTGTTCTCGTCGCCCACGGTCGTAAAGTCGAAGGTGATGCAGAACGGCGTGCCGATCTCGTCCTCGCGGCGATAGCGCTTGCCGATGGAGCCGGTCTCGTCGTAGTCGATCATGAAATCCTTGGCAAGCTCGGCGTAGAGCTCCTTGGCGGGGCCGGTGAGCACTTCCTTCTTGGAAAGGGGCAGGATCGCCGCCTTGTACGGCGCGAGGAACGGGTGCAGGCGCAGCACGGTGCGCACGTCGTCCTTGCCGTTCTTGTCCTGACCCACGACCTCCTCGTCGTACGCGTCGCACAGGAACGCCAGCGCCACGCGGTCGCAGCCGAGGCTCGGCTCGATGACGTAGGGGATATAGTGCTCGTTCGTGTCGGGGTCGAAGTAGGTGAGATCCTTGCCGCTCGCCTCCTGATGGCGGCCGAGGTCGTAATCCGTGCGGTCGGCGATGCCCCACAGCTCGCCCCAGTCGGTGAACGGGAAGGCATATTCGATATCGGTGGTGGCGCGGGAATAGAACGCGAGCTCCGCCTTCTCGTGGTCGCGCAGACGCAAATGCTCCTTGTTGATGCCAAGGCTCGTCAGCCAGTTCGTGCAGTACTCCTTCCAGTAGGAGAACCACTCAAGGTCGGTGCCGGGCTTGCAGAAGAACTCGCACTCCATCTGCTCGAATTCGCGCGTGCGGAAGGTGAAGTTGCCCGGGGTGATCTCGTTGCGGAACGCCTTGCCGACCTGGCAGACGCCGAAGGGGAGCTTTTTGCGCGTGGTGCGGGCGATGTTCGCGAAGTTCACAAAGATGCCCTGCGCCGTCTCGGGACGGAGGTACACGGTCGAGGAGCTGTCCTCGGTCACGCCGATGGCGGTCTTGAACATGAGGTTGAACTTGCGAATCGGCGTAAAGTCGTGCTTGCCGCACTGCGGGCAGACGACGTTTTCGTGACTTGCGATGAACGCGTCCATCTCATCGAAGGTCATCGCGTCGGTGTTGACGTCGGGGAACTCCGAACCGATGAGCTTGTCCGCGCGGTGGCGCGCCTTGCACGCCTTGCAGTCGAGCAGGGGGTCGGAGAAGCTGGCGACGTGCCCCGTCGTCACCCACGTTTGCGGGTTCATAATGATCGCCGCGTCGAGACCGACGTTGTAGGGCGACTCCTGCACGAACTTTTTAAGCCATGCCTTCTTCACGTTGTTCTTGAATTCCACGCCGAGCGGGCCGTAATCCCACGAGTTCGCGAGACCGCCGTAGATCTCGCTGCCGGGGAAGATGAAACCCCTGTTCTTGCAGAGGTTGACAATGGAATCGAAGTTTTTCTTGCCGTGCTCCATGATAAAACGCTCCTTTTCTTTCAAATACGCAACGCGGTTATTTTATATAGGTTGCGGCGCTTTGTCAAGCGAAAGCAAAAAGCACCGCCACGCAGGCGGTGCTTTTTTCGCCAATTTCAGTTCATCGCGTTGAGCTTGAGCGTCAGCGCGCTCTTCTTGTGCGCGGCGTTGTTCTTGTGCAGAATGCCCTTCGCCACGGCCTTGTCGACCGTCTTGACCGCGACCTTGTACGCGCCCTCGGCCTCGGTGCGATTGCCCTCCGTGACAGCGGCGTCAAACTTCTTGAGCGTGGTCTTGAGCGCGCTGCGCTCCGCCTTGTTGCGGGCGTTGCGAGCCTCGGAAAGCAGGACGCGCTTCTTGGCAGACTTGATATTCGGCAAACCAAACACCTCCTCCGAATGTCGTTCTACGGTGGCCGCCCAAATGGCCTCCCACCGTGCAGATTGGTATTTTAGCAAAGTTTATTTGGAATTGCAAGCTTTTTTTGCGGATTTTTCCGCATTATTTTGTATAAAGCAAGGCATGGTGGCGATACTAAGTCCGATGCACTATATTTTGTGGAAAAGAGGCGGTCAATATGACGCAGCGGCGCACCGATCTCGCACTGGAGGCGCATGAGCTTTGGCACGGCGCGGCGGAGGGAAGGACGCTGCCGGGCGTCGCGACGGCGGAGCACGACGCCTTCGGCTATGCCGCGACGGCGGTGGAGGTAACGGACGCAGCGGCGGCAAAGGCGCTCGGCAAGCCGATAGGCACGTATATCACGCTCGACCTCCGCCCTTACTGGGAGCACGCGGAGGACGCGTTCGCGCGCGCGGCGGAAGCGGTGGGCGCGGAGCTGCGCTCGCTGCTTGGCGGCGCGGCGGTCAAAACCGCGCTCGTCGTCGGCCTCGGCAACGACGCGATGACGCCGGACGCCGTCGGCCCGCAGACGGTATCGCATGTGCTCGTGACGCGGCATTTGATGCGCGACGCGGCGTTTTCCGGACTCACGGCGGTGAGCGTGCTGACTCCGGGCGTCCTCGGGCGCACCGGCATGGAGGCGGCGGAGCTGGTACGCGGCGCGGCGCGCGCGGCAAGGCCGGATGTGCTCGTTGTGGTGGACGCGCTCGCCTCGCGTTCGCTCTCCCGCGTGTGCACGACCGTACAGCTCGCGGACACGGGCATCGTACCCGGCTCCGGCGTCGGCAACCGGCGGCGCGCGCTCAATCGCGCGTCGCTCGGTATTCCCGTCATCGCGGTGGGCGTGCCCACGGTGGTCGACGCCGCCACGCTCGCGCTCGACATCCTTGAAGAGGCGGGCGCTCACGACCTTGAGCCATCCGCGCTGCGCGGACACGGCGCGGGCGTGATGGTTACGCCGCGCGACATCGACGCGCAGATCCGCGAGCTTTCGCGTGTCGTGGGCTACGGGATCGACCTTGCGCTTCAGCCGATGGGTTTTGACGAGCTCTGCGCGCTGATGGGGTAAACAGGCGCAATTTGTGTTTACTTTTATGTTGACCGTTTTGGTGCGTGTGTGATATTATATATGTTTGAGGGGGTGTGTCCTTTGTACGACTTTGACCCGAAAGCGCAATTGCCCGGCCTTTTGGACTGGATGCGCGCACAGATGGCGAACTGCCGCGGAAAAACGGCGATCGTCGGCATCTCCGGCGGCAAGGATTCGAGTGTGGTCGCGGCGCTTTGCTGCGCGGCGTACGGCAAGGAGAACGTAGTGGGTGTGCTGATGCCGGACGGCGTGCAGCCTGACATCGACTACTCGAACGGCCTCGTCGAACACCTTGGCATCCGCAGCTACACCGTCAACATCCACGCCGCGGTGCGCGGCGTGCTGGACGAGATGGAGCGAAACGCCCTCTCGCCGAGCAGGCAGACCACGGTGAACCTCCCCTCGCGCATCCGCATGTCCACGCTCTACGCCGTGGCGCAAACCGTAGAGAGCGGCATCGTGATCAACACCTCCAACCTCTCCGAGGACTGGGTGGGCTATTGCACCATTTACGGCGACAGCGCGGGCGCGTTCTCGCCCATCGGGATGTATACCACCGAGGAGGTCATCGCCATCGGCGGCATCCTGGGCCTTCCCGAGCGCTTTCTGATAAAGCCCCCGTCCGACGGGCTCACCGGCCTCACGGATGAGGACAACCTCGGCTTTACCTATCACGCGGTCAACGAATACATCCGCCTCGGCGTGTGCGATCCGGAAATCCGTGCGCAGATCGACGCGAAGCATCGCGCGAGCCGCTTTAAGTTCCAAACGCTGCCCGTCTACCACAACGGCCTGCCGATGGTCATTGAGGACGGGACGGATTACTACAAATGAGGGAAAGGAGGGGCGTGCATGTTTTGTATGCATTGCGGCGAGAAGCTGCCCGATCACGCGAAATTCTGCTTTAAATGCGGCGAAAAGACCGAAGAGGGCGGCGCCAAGGCGCCGCGCCATGACGAAACGCGCCGCGACGAAAACCGCGCCGCCGCCTCCGCCGCCCCCGCCGCCGAAAGCGCGCCGGAAAAGGCGGAGTCCTCCGTGCTCGCGAAGATCTTCGCGGGGCTTGACCGCGCCGTGTGCCGCAGCGAATACTTCCATCTCGCCGGCGGCAATCCAATGCTCGGCGGCTACAGCATGGCGGTGAACGGAAACTGGGTGCTGCGCCATGTCTCGCACTTTCCGGATGACGAGTTCATTCTCATGGACGCCGACCGCCAGGCGGAGATCAGGCTCGACGTGCGCCCGAAGCTGCGCAAGGCGGAATACAAGAACCTGCTCGGCTTCAACACCTGCGGCGTGTGGTTCCTCATCCGCTCGCAGGAGAACGACAAGTTCTTCAACGTGAAGTTCCTCTGCGTGGACGTCGTCAAAAACCGCGTTTACGAGTACCCCATCGAGCATCAGAGCGGCGTCATCTCCGACATATACGTCTACGGCAACGAGATCCTCTACATCAACGACACGTCGGACGACAAGCAGTTTCTGCACCATCTGAACGCGGAAGTCTCCGAGGAGCTGTTCTCCGTGCAGAAAAACGAATTCATTTTCCGCCTCAGCGCCACGGAAACGCGCTTCGCATGGGGCTTTATCTCCAAACGCGACGGCAAGGAGAACTGGTGCTGGTACTTTTTTGATAAGGCGACGCGCCAGCGCAGCCAGATCAACACGCCGCGCCTGCCCGACCGCCCGTGGATACCGCTGCTGGACATCGTGAGCGTCGACCTCGTGAAGAACACGATGATCACCACGCTCTCTCAAAGCGAGCGTGAGCGCTACGACGCGCCGGAGGGCGCGCTCGCCGTGCGCAAGATCGAGACGCCCGTCGAGTTCCGCATCCTCACCTACAAAACCGACCGTCAACCCGCCATTTGGCGCATCCCCACGCGCTCAAAGAGCTTCTATTTCGACGGCGGCGTATACTACTCCGTGCCGGACAGCGAGGAGCTCGACCGTTTCGACCGCTTCGGCAACCGCTTTATTCTCGGCGGGACGGGCGGCAACGGCGTTTGCCAAAACCTGCTCGCAACGGACAAATGGCTCTACGTGAACTACGACGCGACCGATATGGTGCGTCTGCCCAAATTCTTCAGCGCCTGTCAGGAGAGCGCGCGGAACAACCCCGAGGCGATGTTTATTTTCGGCAAGGGTCAGGATTTCAGAATGTAAGGCAAAATTCAGTTGTTCACAATTTGTTTACAGCGCCTTCAAGATTCCGCCATAAATATTAGGTATTGTATATTTGCAAAGGGGCACCGCCCCGATGTGATTTTCTCCCTCCTAAAATACACACAACACACAGCAAGAAGCCCTGCCGAAAGGCAGGGCTTCTTGCTGTGCCGCACGCTCCGCGTGCCTTGATTTCATTACGCGCTTCCGCTCGGCCGCGTCCGCGCCGATCACTTATACCTTTGGCTCTCCGCGACGGCAAGCGCGTCGCAGCGGTTGTTGTATTCGTTCTCCGCGTGCCCCTTGACCCAGTGATAGCGCACGTCGTGGCGCGCGATCAGCGGCAAAAGCTGCTCCCAAAGGTCGACGTTGAGCGCGGGCTTTTTGTCGCTTTTGATCCAGCCCTTTTTTTGCCATGAGTAGACCCAGCCCTTCGAAAGCGCGTCGATAACATATTTTGAATCCGACCACAGCTCCACGATGCACGGCTCCTTGAGCTGTCGCAGCGCCTCGATGACGCCCGTGAGCTCCATGCGGTTGTTGGTCGTTTCCGCCGCGCCGCCGGAGAGCTCCTTCTCATGCGCGCCGTACCGGAGCACCGCGCCCCAGCCCCCCGGCCCGGGATTGCCGCTGCAAGCGCCGTCGGTGTAGATAGTAACTGATTTCATGATTCTCCCGTCCGACGGCGCTTGCCGTCATCTTTCGCGGTTGCCGCGCAAGCGGCGAGCGAAAGGACGTCTCCCGGATTTGCGAAGCAAAATCCGCCGTCGGTGTAGATAGTAACTGATTTCATGGTGTTTTACGCCTCGTCATGCCTCTTCTTCACGCGCGCGACGCGCTGGGCGTACTCCTCGCGGTCGAGGATACCGGCGTCGTACAGCACGCGCAGGCTTTGAAGCTTGCTCTCGCACGAATCCATGTTGATCGAGTGTACCTGCTCCGCGTCGTCCTGCTGCTCCTTCGCCGCGCGCCACAGCTCCGCCTGCGCCATCTGCGCGCGGCGCTGGCCGCGGCGCGTCTGATTGCCGGGCGCGAGCGGAGAGGCGGCCTCCGCCAGCTTTTCGGCGGCTTCCTTCTTCTCCGCGGCGGTCTTTTTTCCCGCCTTCTGCGCAAGCACGATGAGCGCAACGGCCGCGAACAGCACAAACCTTATAAGACCCGCAACGTAAGACATTCTTCGTTCCTCCCTTAGAAGCTGCTGATAGCGAGACTCGCATCGTCCTCGCCCTGCTCGACGCTGCGTATCTCCACCGTGTACTTCATCTCGGGACTGACCTGTATCTCCACGCGTTCGCCCGCGCGGCGTCCCATAAGCGCCTTCGCCACGGGCGATTCCTTGCTGATAAGCCCCTTGAGCGCGTCTTGGCGCAGCGTGGTAACGATGCGGATGGTCTGCTCCTTGCCCAATTTTTCGTTGAACATGGTGACCTTGCTGAACAGACCTATCACATCCGCGGCGGCCTTCGGCGCGTCGATGACCTTCGCCGTGGCGATCATGCGCTCAAGATAGCGCATGCGGCTGTCGTTGCGGCGCTGCGCCTCCTTTGCCGCCTTGTACTCGTAGTTTTCCGAGAGGTCGCCGTGCGCGCGGGCGGTCTTGACGTCCTCCATGATCTTCGGGCGGATGTTCAGCCGGCGATCCTCCAGCTCCGCCCGCATCTTCTCAATGTCTACCCTTGTCAGTTCGTCGTTCATGACTCATTCCCGCGGCGTCTCCTCTTCGGAAGCGCCGTCCTCTTCCTCCTTCTCCGCGCGGGCAATGGAGATGACCTTCACGCCGTCCGCAAGGCGCATCACGCGCACGCCCTGCGCCGTGCGGCTGTAAACGTTGATGTCGCTCACCGCGGTGCGGATAACGCTGCCGTCGTCGCTGACCATCAACACGTCCTCATCGCCGTCGACGACCTTGATCGCCACGACCTCGCCGGTCTTTTCCGTGACGTTATAGCCCTTCAGCCCCTTGCCGCCGCGGCTTTGCGGCTCGTCGCCGCGCAGGTATTCCTCCACGCTCGTGCGCTTGCCGTAGCCGTTCTCAGTGATGGCAAGCAGCGTTTTGCCCTCGTGCGCGCGCGCCGCGCCGACGACATAGTCCTCGTCGCGCAGACGGATGCCGCGCACGCCGACCGCGTCGCGGCCCATGACGCGCACGTCGTTCTCGTCAAAGCAGATGCTCATGCCCTCACGCGTCATGAGGATGATGTTCTGCCTGCCGTCCGTGAGGCGTACCTCGATCAGCTCGTCGCCCTGTTCAAGCGTGATGGCGCGGATACCCGCCTTCATGCGCGTGTTGATGGACCTCAGCACGATGCGCTTGACCGTACCGTTCTTCGTGACAAAGAAGAGGTACTGGTCGTCCGCGTCGAGCGAGCGGACGGAAATGCCCGCCGTGATGCGCTCGTCCGCGTCGAGCGGGAGCACGTTGACGATGCTCGTGCCCTTCGCGGCGCGGCCCGCCTCGGGGATAAGATAGCCCTTCTTGCGGTGGACGCGGCCCTTGTTCGTAAAGAACAGGATGTAGTCATGCGTACTCGCGGTGAACACCGCCTCGACATAGTCCTCCTCGCGCGTGGTCATGCCGCGAACGCCCTTGCCGCCGCGCTTTTGCGCGTTGTATTCGTCCGCGCTCGTGCGCTTGATATAGCCGTTGTGCGTGAGCGTGTAGACGCACTGCTCCTCCTCGATGAGGTCTTCAATGTCGATCTCGTCCTCGACCTCCTGGATCTCGGTCTTGCGCTCGTCGCCGTACTTGTCGCGGATCTCAAGAAGCTCGTCCTTCAAGACCTGCTTGAGCATCGTCTCCGAGCCCAAAAGCTCGTTGTAGTACGCGATCTTTTTCTCCAGCTCGTCGTATTCGGCTTGCAGCTTCTCGCGGTTGAGACCTTGCAGGGCAATGAGGCGCATATCGCAGATCGCCTGCGCCTGCGCTTCGGAGAGGTTGAACTTCGCCATCAAATTTTCCTTGGCGTTGTCGTAGCTCTCGCGGATGGTCTTGATGACCGCGTCGATGTTGTCCTGCGCGATCAGCAGGCCCTCCAAAATGTGCGCGCGCTCCTGCGCTTTGCGGAGATCGTAGCGCGTGCGGCGGAGGATAAGCTCTTCCTGATAGGCGAGATACTCGTCGATGATGTGGCGCAGCGACAAGATCTTCGGCTGCTTCTGGTCGTCCACGAGCGCGAGCATGTTGATGGCAAAGCTCGTCTGCATCTGCGTCTGCGCAAAGAGCCTGTTGAGCACGACCTGCGGATTCGCGTCGCGCTTGACGTCGATGACGATACGCATGCCGCCGCGGTCGGACTGATCGACGATGTCGCTGATGCCCTCAAGGCGCTTGTCGTTGACCTGATCGGCCATGTTCTTGATGAGCATGCGCTTGTTGACCTGATAGGGAAGCTCGGTGACGATGATGCGGGTGCGCCCGCCCTGCAATTCCTCAAACTCCGTGCGCGCGCGCAGAATGATCTTACCGCGGCCGGTGGCGTACGCCGCGCGGATGCCGCTGCGGCCCATGATGATGCCACGGGTGGGGAAGTCGGGGCCTGTGACGTGCTGCATGAGGTCGTAGAGCGTCGCCTCGGGGTTGTCGAGCACGCAGACGCAGGCATTGATGACCTCGGTGAGGTTGTGCGGCGGGATGTTCGTCGCCATGCCGACGGCGATACCCGAAGAACCGTTCACGAGCAGGTTGGGGAAGCGGGAGGGAAGCACGCGCGGCTCCTTGCGCGTCTCGTCGAAGTTGGGGTCCCAGTCGACCGTCTCCTTCTCGATGTCGCGCAGCATCTCGTTCGCCATCTTCGCCATGCGCGCCTCGGTATAGCGGTACGCGGCGGGGGGATCGCCGTCGACGGAGCCGAAGTTGCCGTGTCCGTCGATGAGCGGATAGCGCATGGAAAAGTCCTGCGCGAGGCGCACGAGCGCGTCGTACACGCTCGCGTCGCCGTGCGGGTGATAGCGGCCGAGCACGTCGCCGACGGCGGTGGCGCACTTGCGGAAGGGTTTATCCTGCGTGAGGCCGTCCTCGTACATGGCGTAAAGGATGCGGCGATGGACGGGCTTTAAACCGTCGCGTACATCGGGCAGCGCGCGCCCGACGATGACGGACATCGCGTACTCGATGTAAGAGGTTTCCATCTCCTGCACGAGCTCGCTCTGCACGATCTTCTGCTCGGGATATCGTAGGGTTTCTGGATCGTAGTCCACGTTCTTGTGTGCCATAGTAATCCTCCATGTTCCGCGGCAGCCGCGGCGCGGCGCGCGAAACGGTATTGTACTCCTTTTGCCGCGCGGCGCGGCGGGAATGCGGAGTTATTTGATATCGCTCAGCGAAACGAGCCGGAACTGTTTGAGATCTTTGAGCCCTTTGACCCTCGACTCCCAATTTTGCGGGACCTGATACAGGGAGGTCTTGGTCAGCAGATACACGCTGCCGCCGGGGCCGGAAACGAAATCCAACACCTCGCCCATGACGTTGTGGCAGAACTCATTCTTGTCGAACAGCACCGGCGAGAGCTTGTGCCATTTTCCCTCGATCGGGTCAATGGCAACGGTGCCCATATAGAGGGTGTTGCCCAGCTTCCACCAGTAGCCGCCCTTGTTTTGCAGGATGATCCCGTCGGCCGCGGTGCTGAGCATACGCACCGTATTGCCGTCCGGCTGGATCTCATACAGGCCAAGGTCACCGGAGCCGATCGCCGTGCCGGGACAGCTGAAAACGCGGCTGCCCACGGAGGTCAGCATACCGCCCAGCAGATCGTTCTGGATCGAAACGGCGGCGTTTTTCGGCAGATACACCAGCTCCTCGGGACGCTCCAGCGGAAACTTCACCGTGCAGAGCGCGCAGTTGTCCAGTGAGATAAACACCTGCCCGTTAATGAGGTTGAATCCGCTGAATCGCTGTCCAAAATTGGGCTCCTTGCTGCGGATATTCACAACGCCCCGCGGCTCGACCCAGTCGTACATCGGCATCTGCCTTCTCATGTCCGGCAGGGGAAGATCCTCCCATTCGCCGTCCGGCAGCGTGACCCGCATCAGCTTCTGTTCCGTGAAGTTGAGCAGATAATACGCGCCGTTATACAGGATCGCGCGCGCGCGGTTCTGCGTATCATCCAGCCGGTAATCCGCGAAAAACTCTTCCTCGCACTCCCACACGGTCTCGCGCGCGCCGCTGTTCGGGTCCATGCGCAGAAGACGGATGCCGATCTGATCGGAGCATTCGTCCCGGCACTCCTGCCAGTAGTATAACGAGTCTTTGCTGAAGCCCAGACCGCACAGATCGACGTCCGGCGACTCCTCCGTCAGCGCGCGGACGGAGCCGTCTTTCTGTTCCAGCAGGCACAGGCGCTTGCCGCCGGCGATAAAGTAGACGCCCCTGTCCTGCACGCGAACCATCCATTGGTTTTTCTCAGAACACTCCATTTGGCCTCTCCTTTTATCAGAAATCCAAATTGACCGCGTACCTCGCCTTCTGCTCGATGAACTCCTTGCGCGGCTCGACCTTCTCGCCCATAAGGACGGAGAACGTCTCGTCCGCGCGCTGCGCGTCCTCCAGCGTAATGCGCTTCAAGGTGCGCTTTTCGGGGTCCATCGTCGTCTCCCAAAGCTCGTGCGGGTCCATCTCGCCGAGACCCTTGAAGCGGGAGATGTCTACCTTTGCGTTGGGATTGTCGCCGCGCAGCTCCGCGCTCACGGCGTCGCGCTCCTCGTCGGAGAAAGCCACGCGCACGGTCTTGCCGCGCGTGAGCTTATAGAGCGGGGGAACGGCGGCATAAACGTAACCTTCCCGAAGCAGCGGCTGCATGTAGCGGAAGAAGAACGTCAGCAGGAGCGTCCGGATATGGCTGCCGTCCACATCCGCATCCGCCATAATGATGACCTTGTGATAACGAAGCTTGTTGATGTCGAAATCCTCGCCCAGTCCCGCGCCGAGCGCGACGATGACGGGCTGAAGCTTGTCGTTGCCGTAGATCTTGTCCGCGCGCACCTTCTCGACGTTGAGCATCTTGCCCCACAGCGGCAAGATCGCCTGGAAGCGCGAATCGCGTCCGCTCGTCGCGGAGCCGCCGGCCGAATCGCCCTCAACGATGTAGATCTCGGTAAGCTCGGGATTGTTCTCGTTGCAGTCGCGCAACTTGTCGGGCATTGCGGCGCCGCCGAGGGCGCTCTTACGGCGGATGTTCTCGCGCGCCTTGCGCGCCGCCTCGCGCGCGCGGTTCGCCATCATCGCCTTATCGAGAATGGTGCGCGCCACGGCGGGGTTCTCCTCCAAAAACTGGTCGAGCTTATCGGAAACGACGTTGTCAACAAGCGTGCGCATTTCGGAGTTTCCGAGCTTCTGCTTGGTTTGTCCCTCAAACTGCGCGTCCGGCAGCTTGACGGAGATCACCGCGGTCAGACCCTCGCGGCAGTCCTCGCCGGAGACCTTGTCGTCGCCCTTGATGATGCCCGTCTTGACGCCGTAGTTGTTGAGCACGCGCGTAAGCGCCGCCTTAAAGCCGGTCTCGTGCATACCGCCCTCCGGCGTGCGCACGTCGTTGGCAAAGGAGATAATGCTCTCCTGATAGCCGTCGTTGTATTGGAGCGCCACCTCGGCAAAGCTGTCGTCCTTGCGGCCGCTCATGTAGATGACCTTCTCGTGCAGCGCGTCCTTGGACTTGTTGAGGAAGGATACGAACTCGCGGATACCGCCCTCGTAGCACAGCTCGTCGCTTTGCTCCTGTCCCTCGCGCTTGTCGACGGTGCGGATCTTGAGTCCCGCGTTCAAAAACGCCTCCTCGCGCATGCGATTGTGGAGCGTTTCGTAGGAATAGACCGTGTCCTCGAACATTTCCGGGTCGGGCTTGAAGGTGACGGTCGTGCCGGTGCGGTCAGTCGTGCCGATCACTTTCATCTCCTGCGTGATATGTCCGCGGGCGAACTTCATCTCATAGACGCTGCCGTCCTTGTGTACCTGCACGGTGAGCCACTCGGAAAGCGCGTTCACCACGCTCGCGCCGACGCCGTGCAGACCGCCGGAGACCTTGTAGCCCCCGCCGCCGAATTTGCCGCCCGCGTGCAGCACGGTGAAAACGACCTCCAGCGCCGGCCGCCCGGTCTGCGCCTGCACGTCCACGGGAATACCGCGGCCGTTGTCCACGACGGTGATGGTGCCGTCGGGGTTGATGACGACCTCGATCTCCGTGCAGTAGCCCGCGAGCGCTTCGTCAATGGAGTTGTCCACAATTTCATAAACAAGGTGGTGCAAGCCGCTGAGCGACGTCGAACCGATATACATGCCAGGACGCTTGCGGACGGCCTCCAAGCCCTCCAAAACCTGAATTTCGGAAGCGTTGTACTCCTGTTCGACCGCGGTCACCATGTTCTGTTCTTCGTTCATAGTTTCTTCTCCTGTTCCTCAACGCGGCCCTGAAGGGTCCGGCTGTTCAATTGCGATAAATAGACGATCTGCTTGTGATACGGATGGTCGCAGACCAAAAAGCTCTTAGGGATATCCTCACAGACGTCCAGCACGACGCCGTCTGCCTGCGCGTTTTTCAAAAACGCCGACGTAATTTTCGACTGGGACGTGATTTCAAGATCAAAAACGCCGATAATGCGCTTTTCGGGCAAAAGCTGGTCGTTGCCGATGTTCAGATACATTTATATTTCCTCTCGCGCCGCGCCGTTTTCCACATGGATCACTCTGCCGCCAAGCAGCGTTTCCAGCCTATCCTCCTCGCAGCAGGAGATGAACACCTGTCCGCCGGAAATGCGGTTGAGCACATACTCCTGCCGCTTCACGTCCAGCTCGGAGAGCACGTCGTCGAGCAGCAGCACGGGCGACTGTCCCGTGATCTCCTGATAGATGTCGCGCTCGGCGAGCTTAAACGCGAGCGCCGCGGTGCGCGTCTGCCCCTGCGAAGAGAACTGCCGCGCGCTCCTGCCGCCGATCTCGACCTCGATATCGTCCTTGTGCGGTCCCGAGAGGCACAGCCGCGCCGCAAGCTCCGCCTGCTCGTGCGCCCGTTGATGCGCGAGCAGCTGCTCGACGAGCACGCCCTGCTCGGCAAGCGGGTCTTCGACGGTTTTGACCGTCGCATAGGAAAGCGTCAGCATTTCACGTCCGCCGGAGCATTCGCGATGCGCCACGGCGGCATACTCCGCGAGCCGCGCGCAGAAGCGCGCGCGATAGTGGATCAGCACTGCGCCGGCAAGCGCCATGCGCGTGTTGAACTCCGGCAGCGCGTCGCGCAGCGCCGGATGCTCCTCGCTGTCGCGCAAAATGCGCGTTTTGTGCTCATAAAGCCTGTTGTATTCCGCGAGCGCCGCCGCGTAACGCGGACGCAGCTGACAGAGCGACTGATCCATGAACCGCCGCCGCGCCGCCGCGCCGTCGCGAATGAGCGTCAGATCCTCGGGACAGAAAAATACCGTGCCCAGCACGCCGGACAAATCGCTTGCACGTTTTGCGGGCACCTGATTGATCCTTATTTGCCTTCGTTTTCCGGCAAACAGCCGCGCCTCCACGCAGAACTCCCGCTCGCGTGAAAAAATCGTGCCGCAGAGTTTCGCTTCCGCCTCGCCGAACCGGATCAGCTCGCGATCCGCGCGGGCGCGGCTGGAGCGCGCGCAGGATATATAAACGATCGCTTCGAGCAAATTGGTCTTGCCCTGTGCGTTTTCGCCCACGACAACGTTTACGTCCGGCGCAAAGGAGAGAGTCTGCTCGGCATAATTGCGGAAGTTTTGCAGTGTCAGAGCGTCAATTCGCATGTTTTATCGTCAGTTCGTGCCCGTGATATCGCAGCGTGTCGCCGTCGCGGAGTTTTTTTCCCCGCTGCATGCAGACTTCGCCGTTGACCGACACCTCTCCCTCGCCGATGACGATTTTTGCCTCGCCGCCGGTCGAAACCAGCGAGGCGAACTTGAGCGCGTCCTGCAGCTTGATGTATTCGGTTGTGATTTTGATCGTGTCCATAATAAAAGCCTCGCAGGGGCATATCCTCTTTTTCTTGATTTTACGCCTTCAGACGCACGGGCAATACCATATAAAGGAAGTTCTCCTCGCCATCCGTCGGCACGATGATGGCGGGGGAAATACCGCTGTTGAGTTCAAGCCGAACCGTGTCCGCCGGCGCATAGCGCAGCGCCTCGGTGAGATAACGGTTGTTGAAGCCGATCTCCAAATCCCTGCCGTCGCCCTGCACCTTGCAAACGTCCTTTGCCTCGCCGCTCGCTGTCTTTGCGGAAAATGTCACCTTATCCGCGCCGAACACACAGCGCACGGGACTTTTGAGTTTTTCGCTGATGACCACGCTCACACGGTCAAGGCTCTCCATCATCGTCTTGCAGTCCACAATGACGCCGATGGGATTTTTGCGCGGAATGGCGTTCTTATAATCGAGAAATTCTCCCTCCAGACGGCGGCAGATCAGCTCCGTCTCGCCAACCTCAAAGAGAATGTGGCGGTCGCCGAGCGTGACGTGTACCGACTCGTCGATGTCCTCGCATACCTTTTCCACTTCGCTCAGCGCCGAGCCGGGCGCGACAAACGAAAAGACGCCCGCCGCCTTTTCCAGCTTTTCCCGACGCAGCGCAAGGCGGAATCCATCCACCGAAACGACCGTAACCTCGTTGCCGCCGACCTCGAACAGCGAGCCCATGTGAACGGGACGCGCCTCGTTCGTCGAAACGGCAAAGCAAGTCTGCTGTATCATTGCGCGGATGGTTTTCTCCGGCAGGTAAAACTCATTCTTTTCCTCCACCTCGGGAAGCTCCGGAAAATCCTCCGCGGGAAGCCCTACAATATCAAAATCCGCGTCGCCGCAATGAACCTTCACCGTCATCTTTTCATCGCTTGTCAACGTGAGCGTGTCTTCCGGCATACGGCGCACGATGTCCCCGAACAATCTTGCGTTGAGCACGAGCTGTCCGTTTTCTTCCACGTCGCAGGCAAAGTGCGTGCGGATACCGAGCTGCATGTTATAGCCCGTGATGGTCAGCGCGCCGTTTTCGCACACGAGCATCAATCCCTCCAGCGCGGGGATGGAGCTCTTGCTCGCGACCGCGCGGGTCGCCGTCGAGATCGCGTTTTGCAGGACGATCTTTTCGCAGGAAAATTTCATGGTCAGCTTCCTTTCTCTAAGAAAAGATATATCTATATTTTTAGAAGACGTAGTAGGACGCGGGAAATTGTGGAAAAGCAAAACAAAGCGCGGGAAATAAAGAAAAACAGGCTTTGAAAAACGGTTGAAAAAGAAGGCGCTTTTCCACGGAAAATAACGGGGAATTATTTTTCCACAGGGTTTCACGTGAAACAATTGTTAATTGTGTGGAAAACTTTAGTGTCTGTAGTTGATGTTGAGCGTAATATCCTTAATGGTCTGTGAAAACGCCGTGTCGGACTGAAGCTTTGCGTTGACCTGGTCGAGCGAGTGGACGGCGGTGGAGTGGTCGCGCCCAAAGATTTTTCCGATGTCGGTGGTGGTAAGTCCCGTAATGTTGCGGATGAGATAGATCGCAATGTTTCGCGCGTTGACGATCTGACGGCTGCGGCCGGGACCGCGGATAGCGTCCTCTTCGTAACCGAAAAAACGCGCGACCTCGGCGATGATGGCGTCCGGCGTGGGAATGCTTTCGTTGCTTTTGATGACCGCCTCGCGCACGATGTTTTCGATTTCCTCGTCGCTGATCGCTTTTTTGTAAAGAGCGCGGTGCGCGTTGATAAGGTTGATGACTCCTTCGATCTGGCGAACGTTGGAGGTGACGTTGCGCGCGATATAATCGGCGCTCTTGTCGTCGATGACGAAACCGCGCTGCGCCGCTTTATTTTTAATGATGGCGACGCGCGTTTCGTAGTCGGGAGCCTGCACGTCCACGGTAAGACCCTGCTCAAAGCGCGTGCGAAGACGGTTGTCGAGCAGCGTCATTTCCGACGGCAGACGGTCGGAGGTCAGCACGATCTGATGACCCGCCTCGTAGAGTGTGTTAAACGTGTGGAAAAACTCGTTTTGCGACTGCTCCTTGCCGGCGACGAATTGCACGTCGTCCACGAGAAGAAGATCGGCGTCGCGATACTTGGCGCGGAACTCTTCGCCGCGGTTCGCGCGCACGAGCGTGATGAAGTCGTTCAAAAACTCGTCGCCCTTGATGTAGACGATTTTCGCTTTGGGCAGGCGCTTGTGGAACTGGTGGGAAATGGCGTAAATCAGGTGCGTCTTGCCGAGACCGGAATCGCCATAGATGAAAAGAGGATTATAATGTGAGCTCGCACCGTCCGCCACCGCGCGCGCCGCGGCATAGGCGAGCTTGTTCGACTCGCCCACGACGAAGGTTTCAAAGGTGAAATCGTCGCGATCGAAAAGGGAGGCGGGCTTTTCCTCCTTCGCCTCCTCGCCGCCGGAAACGATTTCCAGCGCGATGTCGGCGGAAAAAATATCGTGCAGCTTGATTACGATGCGCGGAGCGAACATGGACGTGATCATATTTCGTTTAAACTCGTTCGGGCAGACGAGCGTAAAGATATTGTCATTAAAGTCCACGCGTTCGATTTCATCAAAAAAGGAATTGATGGTCGTCTCGGAGAGGTCTTCACGCAGCTTGTCCAGCACCATCTGCCAAATATCGTTTATAGAATTCAAGAGGTACACCCACCTTTGAAAGAGGTTGAAAAGTTGATAAATTTGTATCCGATTTATTATATCAGAGTGGAAAAAAGATTGCAATAACTTTCTTCATATTCTAAATATAAAGCGGTGACGGAAAGAGCGAAAGAAATCGCTGTAAAATCGCGGCGTGCGGAAATTCGAGGTTGACAGAAAAAAGAAAAGCCGTTATAATGCTCGTTGCGTTTCAACAAACGCGTCAAAATGTATACTGCGCGGACGGTTTTCGTCCGTGTCGGGTAAGTGTGGCTCCGCAAAGGGCCGCCGGTATTTTAAAAAAGGAGGAAAACGACATGGCAACCAAACGCACCTATCAGCCCAAGAAGCTCCAGCGCTCCAAGGAGCACGGCTTCCGCAAGCGCATGAAGACCGCGAACGGCCGCAAGGTCCTTGCCCGCCGCCGCTCTAGAGGCCGCGCCCGCCTGACCTATTGAAAGGTCCTCGGGCAAACACAACAGGGAACCATGATCGGAACGAGGGACGGACGCGAAGCGCCGTCCCTATGGGGCTATCACGATCATGTCTGACAGCGGGAAAAAGGCGTACACGAATTTTTGCCTGGTGCAAGCTATGAAACGAGAAACCACGCTGAAAGAGAATTATGAGTTCCGCCGGGTATACAACAAGGGCAAGAACGGCGTTTCTCCGTTTCTTGTCGTTTACGCGCGCCCCAACCGCAGCGAACGCAACCGCCTGGGCGTCACGGTGAGCACGAAGCTCGGAAAAGCGGTCGTCCGCAACCGGGTGCGCCGCCGCCTGCGTGAAATTTACCGGCTGGCGCAGCCAAAGATGAAGCAGGGCTATGACGTCGTGATCGTCGCTCGCACGCGCGCGGTGACCGCGATGTATCCGGAGCTTGAGCGCGCCTTCCGCAAAAGCTGTGAAAAGCTGGAGCTGATGGAGAAAGCAAAATGAAGAGCGTTCTTTTAAAGAGCATCCGCTTCTATCAATCGCGCATCTCTCCGCTGCGCGCGCCGGCCTGCCGATTTATCCCCACCTGTTCGCAGTACGCTTACGAGGCGGTGGAAAAGTACGGCGCGGCAAAGGGAAGCGTGCTTGCGCTGCAACGCCTGTCACGCTGCCATCCGTTTTATCGCGGCGGCAAAATTTACGATCCCGTTCCCTGACAGAGCACCTACAATTCCTTTGGAGGAAAACAAAAGATGTTTGCAAAGATCGGCTACTACATCTGTATCCCGTTCGCGTGGCTTTTGCGTATTTTCTACGGCATGACCAACTCCTACGGCCTTGCGCTGATTTTGTTCACGCTGGTCGTCAAGCTCGTATTGCTGCCTTTCCAGTTCAAGAGCAAGAAGAGCATGATCCGCATGAACAAGTTCCAGCCCAAGCTCAAGGAAATTCAGGATAAGTACGCGAACAATCAGCAAAAAATGAATGAGGAGATCCAACTCCTCTACGCCCGCGAGGGCATCAACCCCATGAGCGGCTGCCTGTGGTCGCTGCTCCCCTTCCCCATCATTATCGCGCTGTATTCCATCATCCGCCAGCCGCTCAGCCGCTTCATGCTTCTCTCCGCCGAAACCATCGAGCGCGTGCGCGGCATCGCGGCGGGCCTCGGCTACGTCGCCGAGCAGACGGGCGGACGCGCGTCGTTTTATGAGGAAATCCAGCTCGCGCAATTCGTCAACAACCACTTTGACAGCTTTTCCGGCGTCAACGGGTTGATCCGCATGGACTACAACTTTCTCGGCCTCGATCTGACCGTCGTGCCGCAGAACGTGTTGAAGCAGTTCTTTACCGGCGGGTGGCCCGTGATTGGCCTCGTGCTGATCCCCGTGATCTCCGCGGCGCTGAGCTTTGTGCAGTCCAAGCTCGCCATGGCGGGCAGCAATCAGAACGCCAAGGCGGACGATCCCGCCGCGCGCTCCTCGCGCACAATGATGTATACCATGCCGCTCATGTCGCTGTGGATCGGCTTTACGCTCCCCGCGGCGCTCGGCGTGTACTGGATCGCGAACAGCGTGTTCCAGGCGATTCAGGATCTTATCCTCAACAAGGTGTTCTCCGAGCAAATGGAGAAGGAGGAGACCGAGAAGGAAAAAGCGAAGCGCGAGGCGCGCGTCGCCAAGATGATGGCGGCTCGCGAGCAGCAGCGCGCCTATCAGGAGGCGGCGGCAAAGGGCAAGGCGTCCCAGAAGCCGCAAAAACCACAGAAAAAGCAGCCGGAAAGGAAGGGCGCGAGCACGTCTGAGGCGGGACGCCTCGGCGACCGGCCTTACGCGCGTGGACGCTCCTACGATCCCGACCGGTATCGTGATTACGATCCGGAGAATTTCAAAAAATAACTCGACAGAATGAAGGAGAAACCCTTACCATGATGTTATATATCGACGTATCGGGCAAGACGGAGGAAGAAGCCATTGACAAGGCGCTCCAGCAGCTCGGCCGCGACCGTGATGAGGTTTCCGTCGAGATCATCGAGCGCGCCAAGCCCGGTTTTCTCGGCATCGGCGCAACGCCCGCGACCGTACGCGTGAGCTATGACGACGGAAGGCCGGAGCCCAAGGAGGAAAAGCAGAGCTTCCGTCCCGAGCAGCGCAAGAGCAAGGCGGAGCGCGAAGCGGAGGAGGCGGAGCGCAAGGCGGAAAAGGAGCGCAAGGCAGCCGAAGCGAAGAAGAACGCCGCCAAGGTCGAGCTGCCGAAGGACTTTGTGCCTGAGGTGCTGCAAAACAAGGGCGGCGAGCCGAAGAAGGACAGTGAAGCGCGCGAGAAAAAGCCCCGCGAGGATAAGCCCCGCCGCGAGCCGAAGGCGGCTGCGCCGGTTGACCTCGGCGAGGAGGTACATGACGAGAAATCCGAGCAGATCCGCACGTTTCTCACCGGCCTTTTGCAGCACATGGAAAGCGAGGCGGAGGTCAAGGTCTACGAGGCCGAGAAGAACCGCTATAAGGTCATCCTTGAGGGCGAAAAGCTCGGCGCGCTGATCGGACGCCGCGGCGAGACGCTCGACGCCATCCAGCAGCTTACGAGCTACGCGGTCAACCGCGGCGGCGAGCGCGGCCGCGCCCGCATCCAGGTCGACGCGGAGAACTACCGCGAGAAGCGCGAGCAGAGTTTGGAGCGCCTTGCGGACAAGGTCGCGGCGAAGGTCGTGAAGTATCGCAAGAACGTGACGCTTGAGCCGATGAACGCCTATGAACGCCACGTGATCCACACGGCTCTGCAGGACGCGAAGGACATTTCGACGTTTTCCATCGGCACCGAGCCGAACCGCCGCGTGGTCGTCGCGTATGACCGCAGCAAGACGCAGCAATAAGCAAACGAAAACGGACGCCGAGGGGCGTCCGTTTTTTTGTTTGCGCTTTGTTATTGCAGCGCCCTTCTGAGCATGTCGAACGCCGTGTTTGCCGATTGCTGGCGGATGTGCTCGCGCGTGCGCTTGCCGAAGCGGCACTCTTTCACCGTCGTTTCCTCCGGCGCGGCGAGGGCGATGTAAACAAGCCCCACGGGATTGCCCCGGTCGTCGCCGTCCGGCCCTGCGAGCCCCGTGACCGCGAGCGCGTAGTCCGCGCCCGTCAGCGCTTTCGCGCCTTCCGCCATCGCACGCGCGACCGGCTCGGACACGGCGCCGTATTCGTCTAAAACCGATTGCGGAACGTTTAATATATTCGCCTTTATACCATTTGTATAGCTTACGACACCGCCGAGAAACGCCGCGCTCGCACCGGGCACGTCGGTCAGGCGCTTGGCGATGAGGCCGCCGGTGCAGCTTTCCGCCGCGGCGAGGGTCTTGCCGCGCGATTTGAGCGCTGCAAGGCACACGGCTTCGAGGCTGTCCACGTCCACGCCATAGACCCATTCGCCCACGACGGAAAGCACCTCGTCCACGACGGGGCGCAGCATCGCCTCCGCCGCCTCGCGGCTCGCGGCCTTGGCGGTGACGCGCAGCATGCACTCATCGGGCTTGGCGTAGGGGGCGACGGTGGGATTCGTCATCTTCTCGATCTTGTCGCGCAGCAGCATCTCCATGTCGCTCTCGCCCTTGCCGTACACGCGCAGCGTGTGCGAGACGATCACGCCGTCGGAAAGCGCGCGCAAGTACGGCTCCGCGCCGGTTTCAAACATAAGCCTGCACTCGTGCGGAGGCCCCGGAAGCATGAGCACGTGGACGCCGCCCTCACAGAACGCGCAGCCCGGCGCGGTGCCGTTGTGGTTTTCAAACACGGTGCAGTTTTCCGGCAGGTACGCCTGCTGAAGGTTGTTCTCCGCCATCGTGCGCCCGCGCGCGGCGAACAGCGCCCGCAGCCACGCCTCCAGCTCGGGATGCAGCACGTTTTTGCGCCCGAAGGTCTCGCAGATGGTCTGCTTGGTGAGGTCGTCGTAGGTAGGCCCGAGCCCTCCGGTCGTGATGATGACGTCGACGCGCGTGCGCGCGAGCTCCAGCGCCTCGCGCAGACGCTTGGGATTGTCGCCCACGACAGTGTGGTAAAGAACGTCGATGCCGAGCTCCGCGAGCTTTTCCGATAAGATCTGCGCGTCGGTGTTGGCGATGTTGCCGAGGAGGATCTCCGTGCCGACGGCGATCAGTTCCGCCCTGTGCGCCATGGCTCAGGCGTCCCTTCTGAGCATGTGAATGAGCGAGAGGACAAAGTTGCCGACGGCAACGCCGAGGATGACGCTGGAGAGGATAAACATTACCTTTTTCATGACAAACCTCCGATAATTTAATTACAATTTGATGCGAATGAACTCACGGTTTTCCATCGCCTTGGCGCAGAGAGCTTCCACGTTAAGCGCCGCCTCCGCTTCGCGCACCTCGTCGAGATGCGGCTTGGTCTTGGGGTGGCGCGGTGTAAACACCGTGCAGCAGTCCTCATAGGGCAGGATCGACGTGTCGAACGTGCCGATCCTGCGCGAGAGGCGGACGATCTCCTCCTTGTCCATGCCGATGAGCGGGCGCAGCACGGGCAGGCTCACCACGTCCTGCGTGACGGAAAGCGCCTCCATCGTCTGGCTCGCGACCTGACCGAGGCACTCGCCCGTGACGATGGACTTCGCGTGGATCTCGCCGGCGCACATCTGCGCAATGCGCATCATGAAGCGGCGCATGATGAGCGTGAAGAAGTCCTCGGGGCAACTGCGGCGGATCTCCTCCTGAATTTCGGTGAACGGAACGATCTGCAAACGCATCCGTCCGCACCAGGGGGCGAGTGTGTGCGCGAGCTCGATGACCTTGTCCTTCGCCGCGTCCGAGGTGTAGGGCGGGGAGAAGAAGTGAACGGGCTCAAGCGCGACGCCGCGCTTTGCCATCATCCACGAGGAAACGGGGGAGTCGATGCCGCCGGAGAGCAGCGTCACCGCGCTTCCGCCCATACCGAGCGGCAGCCCGCCCGCGCCGCTTTCGGCGGGGCCGTGAACGAACGCCGCGTCATCCCGTACCTCCAAAAACACCGTCAGTTCCGGGTCGTGGACGTCGACGGTCAGATTTGGGAACGAGCGGTGCAGCGCGCCGCCGACCTGCTGCGAAAGCTCGATGGACGTGAGCGGGAAGGTCTTGTCCGCGCGCTTGCTTTCGACCTTGAAGGACTTCGCGGCGGAAAGCTCGCCTGCGAGATAGGTCTTTGCCGTGTCGACGATCGAGCGTACACTCTTTTCGCACGGCAGCGCGCGCGAGACCGCGATCACGCCGAACACCTGGCGGCAGGCGGCAAACGCGCCGTCCAGATCGCACGCGTCGTTTACGGGTTCTACGTAGATGGTGGACTGCTTGGAGTAGACGCGGAAATCGCCACACTTCGACACGCGGCGGCGGAGGTTGGAGAGGAGCTTGTCCTCAAAGCTGCGGCGGTTGAGGCCCTTCAAAATGACCTCGCCGAGCTTGCACAGTATCATTTCCATGGTCAGTTACCCTTTAAAATGTCGGTATTTCGAAACTGGATCGCCTCGGCGAGCTGGGGAGCGCGGATATCCGCCTCGCCGTCGAGGTCGGCGATCGTGCGCGCCACGCGCAGAAGCCTGTCATGGCTGCGCGCGGTGAGTCCGAGGCGGTCGAACGCGTTTTTGAGGAGCTTCTCGCCCGCGGCGTCCAGCTTGCAGTACTGCCCGACCATCGTGGGCGTCATCTGCGCGTTGCACGCGACCTCCGTGCCGGAAAAACGCGCTTTTTGCACCGCGCGCGCCGCGTTGACGCGCGCGCGTACCTCGGCGGAGCTTTCCTCCGCCTTGCGGCGGCGCATCGCCTCGTACTCGACGCTGGGCACGTTTACATGGATGTCCATGCGGTCGAGCATCGGGCCGCTTATTTTCTCGACGTACTTTTTCACCTGCGCCTCCGTGCAGGCGCAGCGCCCCGACGGGTGTCCGTACCAGCCGCAGCGGCAAGGGTTCATCGCGCCGACGAGCATGAAGCGGCTCGGCAGCGTGACCGAGCCGGACGCGCGCGTGATCGTCACTTCGCCGTCCTCAATGGGCGCGCGCAGCGCCTCCAGCACGTCGCGCGGAAACTCGGGCAGCTCGTCGAGGAACAGAACGCCGTTGTGCGCGAGCGAGATCTCGCCCGGGCGCGGAAAGCTTCCGCCGCCCGTCATCGCCACCGATGAGAGCGTATGGTGCGGCGCGCGGAACGGACGCTCCGTGAGCAGGGGGTGGTTCGCGTCGGTAAGGCCCGCGACCGACCAGATCTCCGTCGCCTCCAGCGCCTCCTTGCGCGTCATGTCCGGCAGAATGGACGGCAGCCGCCGCGCGAGCATCGACTTGCCCGCGCCGGGCGAGCCGATCATCAGCAGGTTGTGCCCGCCCGCGGCGGCGATCTCCAGCGCGCGCTTGACGTTTTCCTGACCCATGACGTCGGCGAAGTCGGGGCCGGAAGCGCGCTCATCCGGCTCCGCCCAGCGGGGCGCGGGGGAGATGGGGGTCTCGCCGCGCAGATGCGCGACCAGCGCGGCGACGTCGGACACGGGATAGACCGTCAGCCCGTCGGCAAGCGTCGCCTCCGCGGCGTTGACCGCGGGTACGAAGAGCGAGCGGACGCCCGCGCGCGCCGCCGCCATCGCCATCGGCAGCACGCCGTTCACACCGCGAAGGCTCCCCGTGAGGCTCAGCTCGCCGAGGAACGCCGCGTTCTCCGGCAGCTCAGGGATATCTCCCGAGCAGCGCAGGATGCCCAGCAGGATCGGCAGGTCGTAGAGCGTGCCCTCCTTGCGCTGGCCCGCGGGGGCGAGGTTGACCGTGATGCGCGAGACGGGGAACTTCGCGCCGCAGTTCTTCACCGCCGCGCGCACGCGCTCGCGGGACTCCTTGACCGCCGTGTCGCCGAGGCCCACAACGTCGAACGCGGGTAAACCGCCCGACAAAAAGCACTCCACCGTTACCTCGTAGCCCGAAACGCCGCGCAGGCCGAGCGAGCGAACGGTCGTGACCATGGCCTCACCTCTTTCTCTGTCTTTCAAAAAGTAATTCTATCACAAAACCGAGCGAAAGGAAATCCCAAAACACGAAAACACGACAAAAAAGACCAAAATCTTTCGTACCGCGCCATACGTAAGGCGGAATATGCATAAATTGATGCATATATTGTAAAAAACTTATAGTTTGAACGTTTACACAGGAAAAAGATTGTGCTATATTATATCCGGTATGTCATGCGCGGGTATTCCGCGCGGCAATTTTGTACCTATTAACAGGAGGTTCATAGACATGGCAAGAAAAATGAAGTCCATGGACGGCAACAACGCTGCCGCGCACGTTTCGTACGCGTTCAGTGAAGTCGCGGCGATCTACCCGATCACCCCGTCGTCCCCGATGGCGGATTTGGTCGACCAGTGGTCGGCGAACGGGCTGAAGAATATCTTCGGCACGCAGGTCAAGGTCGTCGAGATGCAGTCCGAGGCGGGCGCCGCGGGCGCGGTGCACGGCTCTCTCGGCGCCGGCGCGCTGACGACGACCTACACGGCGTCCCAGGGTTTGCTGCTGATGATCCCGAACATGTACAAGATCGCGGCGGAGCAGCTCCCCAGCGTCTTCCACGTCTCCGCGCGCACGGTGTCCACCCACGCGCTGAACATCTTCGGCGACCACAGCGACGTCATGGCATGTAGACAGACCGGCTTCGCGATGCTCTGCGAGGGCAGCGTGCAGGAGGTCATGGACCTCTCCCCGGTGGCGCATCTCGCCGCGCTGACCGGCAAGGTGCCGTTCATCAACTTCTTCGACGGCTTCCGCACCTCCCACGAGATCCAGAAGGTCGCGGTGTGGGACTATGAGGACCTTAAGGAAATGTGCGACATGGACGCGGTCAAGGCGTTCCGCGAGCACGCCCTCAACCCCAACGACCCGCACATGCGCGGCTCCCACGAGAACGGCGACACGTTCTTCCAGCACCGCGAGGCGTGCAACAAGTACTATGACGCCCTGCCCGAGGTCGTCGAGAAGTACATGGACAAGATCAACGCCAAGCTCGGCACCGACTATAAGCTCTTCAACTACTACGGCGCGCCCGACGCCGACCGCGTCATCATCGCGATGGGCTCCATCTGCGACGTCGCCGAGGAGGTCATCGACTACCTCAATGCCCACGGCGAGAAGGTCGGCCTCGTCAAGGTCCGCCTGTACCGCCCGTTCAAGGCGGAGCGCCTGATTGAGGCGATCCCCGCGAGCGCGAAGAAGATCGCCGTCCTCGACCGCACCAAGGAGCCCGGCGCGCAGGGCGAGCCGCTCTACCTCGACGTCGTGACGGCGCTCGCCAACGCCGGCATCAGCGACAAGTGCGTCATCGGCGGCCGCTACGGCCTCGGCAGCAAGGATACGCCGCCCTCCTCCGTCTTCGCCGTCTATGACGAGCTGAAGAAGGACGCGCCGCGCCGCCAGTTCACCATCGGCATCACCGACGACGTGACCAACCTCTCGCTCCCTGAGAACAAGGACTGCCCGAACACTGCGGCGGAGGGCACCATCGAGTGCAAGTTCTGGGGTCTCGGCGGCGACGGCACCGTCGGCGCGAACAAGAACTCCATCAAGATCATCGGCGACCATACCGACAAGTACGTCCAGGCGTACTTCCAGTATGACTCCAAGAAGACCGGCGGCGTGACCATCAGCCACCTGCGCTTCGGCGACAAGCCCATCCGCAGCCCGTACTACATCAACAAGGCCGACTTCGTCGCCTGCCATGTGCCGAGCTACATCACCAAGGGCTTCAAGATCGTCAACGACGTCAAGCCCGGCGGCGTGTTCCTCATCAACTGCCAGTGGGATTTCGATGAGCTCAACCACCACCTGCACGCCGACGCCAAGCGCTATATCGCCAAGAACAACATCCAGCTCTACACGATCAACGCCATCGACAAGGCGATCGAGATCGGCATGGGCAAGCGCACCAACACCATCCTCCAGTCCGCGTTCTTCTCTCTCGCCAAGGTCATGCCCGAGGCGGAGGCGATCCAGTACATGAAGGACGCCGCGACGCACTCCTACCTCAAGAAGGGTCAGGACATCGTCGACATGAACCACAAGGCGATCGACCTCGGCGCGTCCGCCTATGTCAAGATCGACGTGCCCGCCGACTGGGCGAACGCCGTGGACGAGGAGGACAAGACCGTCCTCAAGGGCCGTCCCGACCTCGTCAAGCAGGTCAAGGAACTGCTCGGGCCCATCGGCCGCATGGACGGCGACAGCCTGCCGGTTTCCGCGTTCATGGATCACATCGACGGCCAGTTCGAGCTGGGCGCGGCTGCGTATGAAAAGCGCGGCGTTGCCGTCTCCGTCCCGACGTGGGACGCCGAGAAGTGCATCCAGTGCAACCAGTGCGCCTATGTCTGCCCGCACGCCACCATCCGTCCGTTTGCCATGACCGAGGAGGAGGCGAAGGCCGCTCCCGCTCAGGCGAAGATCGTCGACGTCAAGGCCGGCAAGGGCAAGGGCGTCTACAAGTTCACGATGGCGGTCTCCCCGCTCGACTGCATGGGCTGCGGCGTGTGCGTGGGCGTCTGCCCGACCGGCGCGCTCGCCATGGTCGCGCAGGAGCAGGAGAGCGCGCAGCAGGAGGTCTTCAACTACTGCGTCGACAAGGTCGCTCCCAAGGAAGACATGCAGGACAACACGGTCAAGGGCTCTCAGTTCAAGCAGCCGCTGCTTGAGTTCTCCGGCTCCTGCGCCGGCTGCGCCGAGACGAGCTATGCCCGCCTCGTCACTCAGCTCTTCGGCGACCGCATGTATATCTCCAACGCCACCGGCTGCTCGTCCATTTGGGGCGGCCCGGGCGCCACGTCTCCGTACACCGTCAACAAGGAAGGCCGCGGCCCCGCGTGGATCAACTCCCTGTTCGAGGACAACGCCGAGCACGGCCTCGGCCTCTGGATGGGCCAGAACGCCATCCGCGAGGATCTCAAGGCCAAGACGGTCGAGCTGATCGCCCAGCCGCAGACCGTTCCCGAGCTGAAGGCCGCCGCGCAGAAGTGGCTCGACACCTATGACAACGGCTCCGAGAACGAGAAGGCGACCGAGGAGTACATCAAGCAGCTCGAAGAGGGCGTCAGCGATATCGACGACACCATCGCCTTCATGAGCAGCGACAAGGCCAAGGAGATCTGCGGCGCGGAGTATGCCGCCAACGCCCTCGCCGCCAATCAGGCCGCCAAGGCCAAGGGCGCGAAGTACTGCCAGTGCTCCGCCTGCACCCTCGCCTGCCAGATCCTCGACAAGAAGAATTACCTCGTCAAGAAGTCCGTGTGGATCTTCGGCGGCGACGGCTGGGCGTACGACATCGGCTTCGGCGGCGTGGACCATGTCCTCGCGCAGAACAAGGACGTCAACGTCTTTGTCTTCGATACCGAGGTCTATTCCAACACCGGCGGCCAGGCGTCCAAGTCCTCCAACATCGGTCAGGTCGCGCAGTTTGCCGCCGCCGGTAAGGAGACCAAGAAGAAGAGCCTCGCCGAGATTGCGATGAGCTACGGCTACGTGTACGTGGCGCAGGTCGCCATGGGCGCGAACCCGGCGCAGACCATCAAGGCGATCACCGAGGCGGAAGCCTACAACGGCCCGTCGCTGATCATCGGCTACAGCCCCTGCGAGATGCACAGCATCAAGGGCGGCATGATGAACTGCCAAAAGGAGATGAAGAAGGCGGTCGAGTGCGGCTACTGGAACCTGTTCCGCTTCAACCCCGACGCCGAGCAGAAGTTCACGCTCGATTCCAAGGCGCCCGCGGGCGGCTATCGCGACTTCCTGATGAACGAAGCGCGCTACAGCCGTCTCACGCGCGAGTTCCCCGAGCGCAGCGAGACGCTGTTTACGCGCAACGAGGAGGCCGCGAAGGAGCGCTACGAGCACCTGCTCAAGCTCGTCGAAATGTACAAGTAAATTTAACCGGAGCAAAAAGAAAGACGGCTTTACAGCCGTCTTTCTTTTTGATATGATAGGCTCGTTGAAGAAAAGCGCAAAAGGAGAGGACACCATGGACAAGAAGGACGAGATCATCCTCCGCCAGCTCGACGTGATCCGCAGTATGCAGGAGAACAATTTGAGCCGTATGAACGAGGATTTTTGGGGCATGCCGAAAGCGCCCGCCGCGCCGAAAGGCGGCGCCGCGGCGGAGAGCGGCAAAAAAACGCCCCCCACGGCGACCGACGGCGGCGAAGGCGCGGAGAAAAAGGAAGAAGAGCTGCCCCCGCCCGAGAAGATCGAAGACCTCAAGGCGGAGCTGGACGGCTACATCGGCCTCGCTGAGATCAAAAAAGAGGTCAATAACCTTATCAACATGGCGACGGTGTTTAAGCGCCGCCGGGAGGCGGAGCTGCCGACGACCGACTTTTCGCTCCACATGGTCTTCACCGGAAACCCCGGCACGGGCAAGACGATGATCGCCCGCCTCATGGCGCGCATCTACCGCTCGCTCGGCATCCTCTCCAAGGGTCAGCTCGTCGAGGTCGACCGCAGCGGCCTCGTCGCGGGCTACGTCGGCCAGACCGCCATCAAGACGCAGCAGCAGATCCAAAAGGCGCTCGGCGGCGTGCTGTTCATCGACGAGGCGTACGCGCTCAACGGCAAGAGCGAGAACGATTTCGGGCAGGAGGCGATCGACACCATCTTAAAGGCGATGGAAGATCACCGCGACGACCTCGTGGTCATCGTCGCGGGCTACGACGAGCTGATGGGGAAATTCATCCACTCGAACCCGGGCCTTGAGTCCCGATTCAACCGCTATCTGCACTTTGACGACTATTCCACCGACGAGATGGTGGATATCTTCAAGCTCCAGTGCAAAAAGGGCTGCTACCGGCTCGCCGACGGTGTGGAGGCGGAAGTTCGCGAGTTCATCGAGGAGTCGAACGACGACGGCATCACCTTCGGCAACGCGCGCGGCGTGCGCAACCTCTTCGAGCAGATCTTGACCGAGCAGGCGAACCGCCTTGCCGCGATGGACGAGTTCACGAAGGACGACCTCATGACCATCAAGCAGGACGATGTGTATCACGCAAGGGGGATGGATTACGACGCCCCGCTGCCGGTGGCAGAAGAAGGGGCGGAGTAATCGAGGCAGCGCCCCGCTTGCCGCGACCGAACAGGGAAGCGGGAAGCGGCTGGCGCAACGGTGTATTTACGACGCTCCGCTGCCTGTGGCAGAAGAAGGGGCGGAGTAATCGAGGCAGCGCCCCGCTTGCTGCGAAGAATAAGCGAGCCATGAAAAGGGGGGGG
>JAWRIJ010000122.1:0-5624 GCA_040307975.1 Oscillospiraceae bacterium
CGCTTTTCTTTGCTGCCGCTTACCGGTCTGAATCCTGATCCGTGCCGGAGAGCAGCGCCAAAAAAGACTCGTTCGTCATGCCGACAAAGAAGCGGGAAACGTCAACGCCGCGAAGCGCGGCCCCGAACTGCTCCGCCTCGGGACGCAGGCCGATAAAGCGCGCGGCGAGCAGCTCCGGCTCGTCGATGCTGAAAAAGTCGCCGTGAAATTCAAGGCGGACGATCGTGCCGTGTTCCACGGTGAAATACGCTTCAACCAACCCGCAGCCCTCGACACGCGCCCTGCGCAGGAGGGTGCACTCGGGCGAAGCGCCGTAATTCCAGTCGTAGGTGGCATAGCGCCGGGCGCAGAGCGCGCCGATGGCAGACTCGTCTTCTGACGTGAGAACGTATTCGCTGCACGAGGCTTCGCGCGAGACGTTTTGCAGAAGCGCCGCGCGAAAATCCGCCAGCGTGCAGCCGGCGGGGAGAAACGGGCGCACGTTCGTCACACGGCTGCGGACGGATTTGACGCCCTTGGAGCGGATCTTGCTCTCGTCGACGCGCAGCGCGTCGGAAACGACGTTCAAGTCTGAATCGAACAGGATCGTTCCGTGGTGCATGACGCGCCCCTCGCGAAGATACTGGGAATTGCCGGAAAACTTTTTGCCGTCGATGGTGATGTCGTTGCGTCCGTTGATCTCCGCGCGGACGCCGAATTGCTCAAGCGTGCGCACGACCGGAAGACAGAAAAGGCGGAAGTCAAGCCTTGCGGTGTCGCCTGCGTCCATGATGAACGTGAAATTGAGGTTGCCCAGATCGTGATACACGGCGCCTCCGCCGGAGAGCCGACGCACGACACGGATCCCGTGCGCGCGGACATACGGCTCGTTGATCTCGGCAAGCGTATTTTGGTGCTTTCCGATAATAATGGCGTTGTCGTTTTGCCAAAGCATAAAATAGGCGCGGTCGCGGGGCAGCGCGTCAAAGACGTGCTGTTCTATGGCGAGATTGCGGCTGGGATTGGTGGAGGCAAGATCCAAATAATCGAGCCGCATATCATTCGACCTCCTGCCCTGCGATCTGATAGCAGTGGATAATGTGCAGGCGCATCACCGTGCGGGCTGCTTCGGCGCTGTGCGCGCGGATGCACCGAACGATCTCCTGATGATCCTGGATCGAATAATCAACGCTCTCCTTAAAAAAGAGCAGATCGGCAATGATCGACTTGTTGATGATCGGCAACAGCCGTTCCATCAGGTGGTTATGGCTCGCCATGGAGATGGCGTTGTGGAAATCCTGCTCTTCACGGAGGACGCTCCTGCCCTCGGCGGCAAGTTCCTCGATGCGCAGGCGGTGGCTGTCAATGAGGCTGATTTCCTGCTCGGACGCACGCTTGGCGGCATAGTACGCCGCCATGGGCTCGACCATGAGCCGGATCTCCAGCAAATCACGTATGGTGGCGTCCGGCGCGGAAAAAGGAGCGGAAATGTCCTGTTTCGCCTCCGAGGGGTCGCCGCAGATCACGTAAGTGCCGCGCCCGCGGCGAATCTCCACCAGCCCGCGGGTGCAAAGGATGCGAACCGCCTCGCGCAGCGTCACGCGGCTGATGCCGAGCTCCTCGGCGAGCTCCAGCTCGTTCGGCAGCTTGTCGCCCACACGGAACCGCTGCTCCACGAGGATCATATCCATGATCGCGTGCGCCGCCTGTTCCGACAGGGAAGAAGCTGCGGGTATCCTTGTCATGATGCATTCTCCTTTCATCCGCATAGAGACATCTTACGACAGATGTATGAAAAACTCAAGAATAAACAAGGAAAAAATCAAAACCGTCAAAACAACTAGAAACGCTTTTGAAAACTGTTTAAAGTGCTAAAATGTCCCCAAATCAACGACTCGCAATTGACTTTTCGGCGAGAAGCGCATAAACTTATTCATACCTGTAAGAGGTTAGTAAGAGGTTAGCTGTCTGCGTATAGCGGTAGCAAATGAATGCGGATGGCAGAGAGACATAAGATGTCGCGGAAGGAGTGTACGGATGGGGCGGACGCTGCGTGTGACACTCGTGGCGAACGCGGGATTGTTGCTGGAATACGACGGCACGACGCTTCTGCTGGATGGGATCTACGGCCGCGAGGGGCACCCGTTCAGCAATCTGCCGGACAAGGCTTGGCAAAGGATGCTGAATGCGGAGCATCCGTTTGAGAAGATCGACTATCTGCTCTTCACGCACGCGCACCCCGACCACTTTTCGCCTGAGATGACGCTTGAATTTCTCGAACGGCGAAGAGTCAAGGGAGTTTTTCTGCCGGACACGCGCAGCGTGCGTGAGAGCGGGTTGATCGAGCGGCTTACACAAAGCGGCACGCCCGCTGTTCCGCTCTCCGGCACCACCGACCACGCCTCCTATCAGATCGAGCCGGAGATATCGGTACACGCGTTCCTAACGCCGCATCTTGATAAGAAATTCGCGCATGTGAAGCATTTCTGCTACCTGCTGACCTTTGGCGAGAAGCGTTTGCTCATCACCGCCGACGCCGATTACGTCCACGAGGACTTTGCCTGTTTGGGCGATACACGGCTGCGCGCCGTGTTTGTCAATCCGCTGTTCTTTTCCGCGCTGCGCACGGGGCGTTTTTTTCACGGCAGCCTGAATGCGGAGACGGTTTGCGTCTACCACATCCCCTTCCGGGAAGACGACGCGACCGGAATGCGCGGACGCCTCGCGCACGCCTACGCGCTGTGGGGGACGGAGCGTCCGGATGCGCTGCTGCTCTCGGAGCCCTTTGAGCGCTTGACGCTGTGAGGGCGCGGGAAACGAGTGAAAACGATACCATTATTATTTTTTGATGCGAGGAGGAATCTCTATGGCAGAAGAATTTGACATCCGTATGGCCGAAGGCAGGATCTCCCGTGTCGTGCCCCTGCGCCTGACGCCGGGGACCGACGTGCTGCTCGGACTGACCGAAGCGTGCAAGCGCGCGAAGATCAACAACGGTGTGATCCTCAGCGCGATCGGATCGCTCGACGGCGTGTGCTACTGCAATCCGGTCGAACTGCCGACCAAGGCGGGCTACGGTTACGGCGAGGTGCTGCATCTCACCGGTCCCATCGAGCTGCTCAGCGCGTCGGGCATCATCTGCCACGACGACGAGGGGAACACCAACCTGCACGTCCACGTTTCACTCAGCGATCGGTACGGCGGCGGGCACGGCGGACACTTGGTCGAGGGCACGAAGGTGCTTTTGACCGTGGACGTTGTGATCGCGGAGATCGAGGGCATGGTCATGGGCCGCAAGTTCGATCCGGAGCTGGAGGTGCCCCTGTTTGCCCCGCGTCAGAACTGAGCGATTCGGCATTTCAACGATAGAACCGCCATCGAGCATGACGTTTTTATACGGCTAATCAATTAATATTAAATGAGAAAGGCGTGAAAACATTGGCAAAGGCAAAGAAAACGGAGGGATACTCCAAGGAGTTCCTGCTGGATCTGTACCGCACGATGGTACGTATCCGCGCGTTTGAGGAGCACGCGGCTGAGTGCTTCACCAAGGGTATGCTCGCCGGCAATATCCACCTGAGCATCGGACAGGAGGCGGCAGCGGCGGGCGCGTTCGCGGCCATAGCGCCGCAGGACTTCTTCACGAGCACGCACCGTGGCCACGGCCACGCCATCGCGCGCGGCGGCGACCCGAAGCTGTGCATGGCGGAGCTGTTCGGCAAGAAGACCGGCTACTGCAAGGGCAAGGGCGGTTCGATGCATATCGCCGACATGGCGAAGATGAACCACCTCGGCGCGAACGGCATCGTCGGCGCGGGGCAGTGCATCAGCGCGGGCAGCGCGCTTGCGAGCAAGATCATGGGCGACAACAGCGTGACGGTCGGCTGCTTCGGCGACGGCTCGACGAACGAGGGCTCGTTCCATGAATCGCTGAACATGGCGGCGGCGTGGAAGCTGCCGATGGTTTGGTTCATTGAGAACAACTGCTATGGCGTTTCCACCGAGATCCATCGCGTGACCAACACGCCCGACATCGCGACCCGCGCCGCGGCGTACAACGTCGAGTACGCAGTCGTGGACGGCACCGACCCGGTCGCGGTCTACGAGGCGATGAGCAAGGCGATGGAGCACGCGCGCAGCGGCAAGGGCCCCTATGTCGTCGAGGCAAAGGTTTACCGCTATCAGGGTCACTACTGCGGCGATCCCGCGGTCTATCGCCCCGCCAAGTACATGGAGGACGCGCTCAAAAACGACGCCATCGAGAAGATGGGCAAGAAGCTCACGGCGCTCGGCGTCAAGAAGGACGAACTCGAAAAGATCAAGGCGGACGCGCAGGTCGAGATGGACGAGGCCGTGAAGTTTGCGGACGAGTCTCCGTATCCCGATCCGAGCGAGGTGTTCGACGATATGTATACGGCTGATAACGAAAGGTGTGTGGCAAGATGAGCAAGAAATTAAGCGTCAGCAAGGCCATTCGTGAGGGCCTGCACGAAGAGATGCTCCGTGACGACAAAATGTTCATCATGGGCGAAGATATGGCGGTCATGGGCAATGTGTTTGCCATCACCACCGGCTTTTTGGATGAGTTCGGCCCCAACCGCGTGATCGACACGCCGATTTCCGAGGAGGGCTTCATGGGCATGGCCGTCGGCGCGGCGATGCGCGGGATGCACCCCTGCGTCGAGCTGATGTACGATGACTTTGTCACCGAGTGCGCCGATCCCCTGTTCAACCAGGCGGCGAAGCTCAAGTACATGTCCGGCGGCCAGTGTTCGATCCCGTTGGTGCTGCGTATGCCGATGGGCTCCGGACGCCGCAACGCCGGCCAGCACTCCCAGTCCCTTGAGGGCATGGTCTGCCACTTCCCGGGCCTCAAGGTCGTCGCTCCCTGTACCGCCGAAGACGCCAAGGGTCTCATCAAGGCGGCGCTGCGCGATCCCGATCCTGTCGTGGTCATGGAGCACAAGCTGCTCTACGCCCGCAAGGAGGAGATCCCCGACGGCGAGTACATCACCCCGATCGGCGAGGCGAAGGTCCGCCGCGAGGGCAAGGACTTGACCATCATCAGCTGGAGCCGCGAGGTCAACTTCTCGATGGAGGCCGCCGAGACGCTCGCTCAGCAGGGTATCGACGTCGAGGTACTCGATCTGCGCACGCTCGTTCCGGTCGATTGGGACGCGATCCGCGCTTCCGTTTCCAAGACGCACAACGTTATCATCGTTTCCGAGGAAGTTAAGCGCGGCAGCTATGCCGGCGAGCTTTCCGCGGAGATATCGGAGGAGCTGTTCGACGAGCTCGACGCGCCCGTGGAGCGCGTATGCGGCCTGAACATCGTTTCCCCGTTCTCGCCAGTGCTTGAGGATCAGAACTTCCCGCATCCCGATGATATCGTCAAGGCTGTCAAGCGCGTTCTGAACAAGTGAGAGGAGGGGCGAAAAATGGCACATGAAGTTTTGATGCCCCAGTTGGGCCTTACCATGGAGGAAGGCACCGTCTCGTCCTGGATCAAGCATGAGGGCGACGCGGTGAAGGCGGGCGATGTGATTCTTGAGATCACGACCGACAAGCTCACCAACGAGGTCGTCAGTGAATTTGACGGCACGCTTTTGAAGATCGTTGCCCAAGAGGGTGAGGATATCCCCGTT
>JAWRIJ010000123.1:0-14299 GCA_040307975.1 Oscillospiraceae bacterium
CTGGCCAAGGCGCAGAAGGCCGCCGAAGACGCCGAAAGCGGCGCCAAGATCCCCGAGACCTTCCAGGATTATCTGGAGAAGTGGGTTTACAGCTGCAAGGATCAGGCCGACCTGCTCGACAAGATCGGCGGCAGCCGCCTGATGCGTCTGAAGAACGAACCGCATCTCGGCTATTCCACGACGCACTAAGAAGGGAGGAGCATGAAAATGTCTGATTATACGAAATACACCAAGCAGGAAATGCAGGCGTACGCCATCGCCAAGAACATCAAGGAAAACCAGATCGTCATCGTCGGCACGGGCCTGCCCCTCATCGGCGCGTCGCTTGCCAAGCGCGCGGTTTGCCCCAGCTGCCATCCCATCGTCGAGAGCGGCCTCATGGACTGCTCCCCGGTGGAGGTGCCCCGCTCCGTCGGCGACAACCGCTTTATGGCGCACTGCGCCGTGCAGTGGCCCAACATCCGCTTTGTCGGCTTTGAGGCGAACGAGTGGCTGCACGACGAGGATCGTCTCGTCGCTTTCATCGGCGGCGCGCAGATCGATCCCTACGGCAACGTGAATTCCACCTGCATTTTCGGCAAGGGCGATTATCTCCAGCCCACCACGCGCTTTACCGGCTCCGGCGGCGCGAACGGCATCGCCACCTACTGCAACACCATCATCATGATGCAGCACCAGAAGCGCCGCTTCATCGACCATGTCGACTACATCACCTCCTGCGGCTGGATGGACGGCCCCGGCGGCCGCGAGCGCGCGGGGCTTCCGGGCAACCGCGGCCCGCAGATGGTCGTCACCGACCTCGGCATCATGAAGTTTGACGACGAGACCAAGCGTATGTACTGCGCCTATATGTTCCCCGGCGTGACGGCGGAGATCGTGCAGGAGAACACCGGATTCGAGATCGACTGCTCCCGCGCGGAGACTTTCGAGGCGCCGCCCGCCGAGATCATCCGCCTCATCCGCGAGGAGATCGACCCCGGCCAGGCGTTCATCAAGGTTCCCAAGGACTAAACCCAAACGAATAATAAGAGAAGGAGACAACAGTATGAGCGAATATTCCATGCCCTCTTATTTCCAGTCCATGCCCACCATCGGTACGGAGCTCGCGAAGACGAACGATGAAAACATTGCCGAGATCCAGGAGGTCGAGCAGGAGATCCATGAGCTGCGCGAGGCCGCATTGGAAGCGGGCCGTTCCACCGAATCCCTCAATGAGAGCGGTCAGTGGACGGCGATGCAGCGCGTGATGGAGCTGGTCGACGAGGATACGTGGTGCCCGCTGAACAGCCTTTATAACCCCAACGACAACAAGGACGGCAGCGTCGGCATCGTCAAGGGCCTCGGCCGTATTGACGGCAAATGGGCGGTCATCATCGCGAGCGACAACAAGAAGCTCGCCGGCGCGTGGGTGCCCGGCCAGGCGGACGCGCTGCTGCGCGGCAGCGATACGGCGAAGCGCCTGCACATCCCGCTGGTGTACGTGCTCAACTGCTCCGGCGTCAAGCTCGACGTGCAGGAGCTGGTGTATCCCAACCGCCGCGGCGGCGGTACGCCGTTCTACCGGAATTCCGAGCTTAACCAGCTCGGTGTGCCCGTTATCGTCGGCATCTACGGCACCAACCCCGCGGGCGGCGGCTACCACTCCATCAGCCCCACCATCCTCATCGCACATGAGGACGCCAACATGGCGGTTGGCGGCGCGGGTATCGTCGGCGGCATGAACCCCAAGGGCTACGTCGATCTCGAAGAGGCGGAAAAGCTTATCGAGGCGCAGCAGAACCTCAAGACGGATATCCCCGGCACCGTCGCCATCCACTACAGCGAGACCGGTTTCTTCCGCGAGGTGCAGGTGGACGAGGAGGGCATGATTGACGCCATCCGCAAGTACATGGATTACCTCCCCGCCTATGACCCTGAGTTCTTCCGCGTGGACGACCCCAAGGAGCCTCTGTTCGACCCGAACGACCTCTATTCCATCGTTCCGTTCAACCAGAAGCGCAGCTATGACATGTACGAGGTCATGGCGAGGCTCTTCGACGGCTCGGAGTTCATGGAGTTCAAGCATGGCTACGGCCCCGAGATGATCACGGGCCTTGCCAAGATCGACGGTATGCTCGTCGGCGTGGTTGCCAACATGCAGGGCATGCTGATGAACTACCCCGAGTACAAGATGGCGGCGTATGGACAGGCGATGGGCGTCGGCGGCAAGCTGTACCGCCAGGGTCTCATCAAGATGAACGAGTTTGTGACGCTGTGCGCGCGCGACCGCATCCCGATGCTGTGGATACAGGATACCACGGGCATCGACGTCGGCAACGACGCCGAGCGCGCGGAGCTGCTCGGCCTCGGCCAGAGCCTCATCTACTCCATCCAGTCGAGCGGCCTTCCGATGATGGAGATCACGCTGCGCAAGGGCACCGCCGCCGCGCATTACGTCCTCGGCGGCCCGCAGGGCAACGACAACAACGCCTTCTCCCTCGGCACCGCCACGACGGAGATCTACGTCATGCACGGCGAGACCGCGGCGACCGCGATGTACGCGCGCCGTCTCGTGAAGGAGCAGAAGGCGGGCAACGACCTCCAGCCCACCATCGACAAGATGAACAAGCTCATTCAGGAGTACAGCGACAAGTCCCGCCCCAAGTACTGCGCGAAGCTCGGCCTCTGCGACGAGATCGTGGACATGAACGACATGCGCCCGTACATCCAGGCGTTCGTCAACTCCTGCTATCAGAACCCCGTGAGCATCTGCCCGTTCCACCAGATGCTGCTCCCGCGTATCATCCGCGACTTCGACAACCTTTACGCGGGCAAGTAAACCATGAGCATTTTCACCATGGGCATCGACGTGGGCTCCACCGCGTCGAAGTGCGTCATTTTGAAAGACGGAACCGAGATCGTGGGCAAATCCCTCGTCGCCGTCGGCACCGGGACCTCGGGCCCCCAGCGCGCCATTGAGGGCGTGCTTGCCGACGCGCAGATGACGCGCGAGCAGATGGATTTCATCCTCGCGACCGGGTACGGGCGCAACTCGCTCGACGGACTTGCCGATATGCAGATGTCGGAGCTTTCCTGTCACGCGCGCGGCGCGGCGTTCCTCTTTCCGGAGGTGCGCACGGTCATTGACATCGGAGGACAGGACGTCAAGGTCATCGAGATCGAAAACGGGCAGATGCGCAACTTTGTCATGAACGACAAGTGCGCCGCCGGCACGGGGCGCTTTCTCGACGTGATGGCGCGCGTGCTGGAGGTCAACACCCGCGACCTCGGAGACCTTGGCGACCGCTCCACCCGCGAGATCGGCATCAGCTCGACCTGCACGGTGTTTGCCGAGAGCGAGGTCATCTCCCAGCTCGCGATGGGCACCGACAAGTGCGACATCATCGCGGGTATCCACCGCAGCGTCGCGGCGCGCGTGGTGGGGCTTTGCCATCGCGTCGGCGTGCGCGATCAGGTCGTGATGACCGGCGGCGTCGCGCAGAACCACGGCATCGTGCGCGCACTGCAGGACCAGCTTCAGCACGACATCCACACAAGCCCCCTCACCCAGTATAACGGCGCGCTCGGCGCCGCGCTGTTTGCGTTCCAAAAGGCCAGCAAGTAACTATTGTATTTCAACATCCCAACAAGGAGGAGATCAACATGCCTAAAGAAGTAAGCCCCGGCGTGCTCGCGCTGCGCAAGGTCGTGGACGACGTTTATGCCGACGCCCGCGAAGCGAAGGCGCAGGGCAAGCTCGTCGGCTGGTCCAGCTCCAAGTTCCCCTGCGAGCTGGCGGAGGCGTTCGATTTGAACGTCATGTACCCCGAGAATCAGGCCGCCGGCATCGCCGCCCAGCGAGACGGCGAGATCATGTGCCAGGCCGCCGAGGACCTCGGCTTCGACAACGATATCTGCGGCTACGCCCGTATTTCGCTCGCTTACGCGGCGGGCAAGCGCGCGAGCCGCAAGATCGACCTCGAAACCGGCGAGTTTGTTATCGACCCGAACAGCGGCAAGCCGCTCAAGGATGAAAACGGCAACGTCGTCATCGACGAGGCGACGGGCAAGCCCAAGAAGGATCCCAAAACCATGAAGCCCTACATCGTTCTCGACGACATCCACGAGATCGAAGCGCTCCCCGACGGGCGCGAGAAGGAGCTTCGGCTGAACGCGATCCAGCCCTACAAGCAGATGCGTATTCCGCAGCCGGACTTTGTGCTGTGCTGCAACAACATCTGCAACTGCATGACGAAGTGGTATGAGAACATCGCGCGTATGTGCAATATCCCGCTCATCATGATCGACGTGCCATACAACAACACCGTTGAGGTGAACGACGACTATGTCGCCTACATCCGCTCGCAGTTCGACAACGCTATCAAGCAGCTCGAAAAGCTCACGGGCAAGAAGTTCGACGAGAAGAAGTTCGAGGAGGCGTGCAAGCACGCCAACCGCACCGCGCAGAACTGGCTCAAGGTCTGCGACTACCTCCAGTACAAGCCGGCGCCCATGAGCGGCTTCGACCTCTTCAACCACATGGCGGACGTCGTGACCGCGCGCGGCAAGAGCGCCGCGGCGGACGCTTTTGAGCTGCTCGAAAAAGACCTCGACAAGAACATCAAGGAGGGCACCTCCACGCTTCCGTTCCCGGAGCAGTACCGCGTCATGTTCGAGGGCATTCCCTGCTGGCCGAAGCTGCCGAACCTGTTCAAGCCGCTCAAAGCCAACGGCGTAAACGTCACCGCCGTCGTCTACGCCCCCGCCTTCGGCTTCGTCTACAACAACTATGACGAGATGGTCAAGGCGTACTGCAAAGCGCCGAACAGCGTATGTATCGAGCAGGGCGTCGATTGGCGCGAGGGCATCTGCCGCGAGAACAAGGTCGACGGCGTGCTCGTCCACTACAATCGCTCCTGCAAGCCGTGGTCCGGCTACATGGCGGAGATGCAGCGCCGCTTTACGCGCGACCTCGGCATCCCCTGCGCCGGCTTCGACGGCGACCAGGCGGACCCGCGCAACTTCAACGAAGCGCAGTATGAGACGCGCGTGCAGGGTCTGGTCGAGGCCATGCAGGCGAACAAGAAGTAAGGGAGGGCGGAAACAATGAGCATTGAAACGATGGTTCAGGAGTTTGCAGCCGTTGCCGCCAGCCCCAAAAACCAACTGAAAAAGTATAAGGACGCAGGCTACAAGTGCATCGGCGTGCTGCCGTATTTCGCGCCCGAGGAGCTGGTCGAGGCCGCGGGCATGGTGCCGCTTGGCATGTGGGGCAGCAACAGCAAGACCATCTCCAAGGCGAAGGAGTACTGCGCGACGTTCTACTGCACGATTGCCCAGCTCGACCTTGAGATGCTGCTCGACGGCACCTGCGATCTGCTCGACGGCGTCATCACCCCCGCCATCTGCGACACGCTGCGCCCCATGACGCAGAACATCCGCGTGGCAATGGAGGGCAAGCTTCCGACGATCTTCCTGGCGCACCCGCAGTACCGCCGCCCGGAGTTCGGCATGGAGTTCTGCCGCGCGCAGTACACTCACGTGAAGACGGAGCTTGAGAAGATCCGCGGCAAGGCGATCACCGACGACGAGATTCGCGAAGCGATCCGCGTCTACAATAAGTCCCGCGCCGCGCGCCGCGCGTTTGTCAAGCTCGCGAACGAGCATTGCGACGTGATCGACCCGATCATGCGCTCGGCGGTACTCAAGAGCGCGTTCTTTATGCGCAAGGCGGAGCACACCGAGAAGCTGGAAGCCCTCAACGCGGAGCTTCAGAAGCTCCCGCTGTCGAAGTGGAACGGCGTGAAGATCGTTACCTCCGGCATCGTGGTCGATTCTCCGGCGCTTTTGAAGGTTTTGAAGGACAACAAGGTCGCCATCGCGGCGGACGACGTGGCGCACGAGTCGCGCGGCATCCGCGTGGACGCGGACGAGACCGGCGATCCGATGACGGCGCTGTGCAAGCAGTTTGCCGATCAGGATTACGACGTGCTGCTCTACGACGAGGAGAGCGAGCAGAACCGCCGCGGCGAATTTGTGGCGAAGCTGGTGGAGGACTCGGGCGCGCAGGGGCTGGTGCTGTTCATGCAGCAGTTCTGCGACCCCGAGGAGATGGAGTACCCGTACCTGAAGAAGGCGCTCGACGCGCACAAGATCCCGTTTATCAAGCTCGGCGTCGACCAGCAGATGCGCGACTTCGGCCAGGCGGCGACCGCCATTCAGGCGTTCGTGGACGTTTTGGCGATGCAGTAAGCAATTTTCAGAAATCTAAAGGAAAGGGGAAAATTCATGCCAGCAGCGGAATACAGCAAGCTTTTTGTGGTCCTCATGGGCATCGGCACGGTGTTCTTCGGGCTGATCTGCATCATTATTCTCACGACGATTATGGGCAAGATCATGGCGAAGGTCGCGCCGCCCCCCGCACCCAAGAACGACACCATGGCGGAGGTCAAGAAGGTCGCCGAGGCACACCCGCAGCAGACCGCCTCCGGCGTTCCGACGGACGTTTTGGTGGCGATCATGGCGGCGCTTTCGGAAGAGCCCGGCATCTCGTCACGCGGATGGAATATCACGAGCATCAAAAAATCTATTTAATTTAAGGAGAAAATCACTATGGTTAAGCAGTACAGAGTCACTGTCAACGGCGTCAGCTACGACGTCACCGTGGAGTCCGCGGGCGGCGGCCGCGGAAGCTATGCGCCCGCCTATCATCCCGCTCCCGCAGCTGCTCCCGCCGCCCCCGCGGCCGCTCCTGCCGCCGCTCCCGCGCCTGCGGCTGCTCCGGCTCCCGCCGCCGCTCCCGCGGCTGCTCCCGCTGCCGGCGGCTCCGGCGCCGTGACCTCCCCGATGCCCGGCACCATCCTCGACGTCAAGGTCAGCGCGGGTCAAAGCGTCAAGGAGGGCGACGTCCTGTTCATCCTTGAGGCGATGAAGATGGAAAACGAGATCTTCGCTCCCGCCTCCGGCACCGTTTCCTCCGTCGCAGTCCAGAAGGGCGCCACCGTCAACCCCGGCGATACGCTGTGCGTCATTGGATAACAACTAAGCCGTTTTATCCAATACCCCCTTCTATAACTGTGATTGAAAGGAAAGCTGGAATATGCAAGCTATTTTAAACTTCGCGCAGCAGACCGGCTTTTATCAGTTCTCGCAGGGCGGCAACTGGAAGATGCTCATTATGATCGCCGTCTCCTTCGTCCTGCTCTACCTCGCGATCGTCAAGCAGTTCGAGCCGCTGCTCCTGCTCCCGATCGCTTTCGGTATGCTGTGCACCAACCTCCCCGGCGCGGATATGTTCCACGAGATCATCTTCGCCGGCGGACACGTCAACTGGGAGATCCTGCACGGAGACCCGATCACCGCGACAAAGCTGCTGGAGCTTTATCAGCACGGCGCCTTGCATGACGTGATCGCGCCCTATGCCGCGCAGCTGATGGCGGCGGCGAACGACCTGTTCGGCGCGGGCCAGATCGAGGAGCTTGTCTCCGAGGTTGTCTCCTCCGGCATTACGGACACGCTGGAAGCGCAGCTCAGCGCGCTTGCCTACGCCGAGCAATACGTCGGCGCCATCGGCAACGTCACCGTGACTGCGGGCCTTTTGGACATCCTCTACCTCGGCGTCAAGCTCGGCATCTATCCGTGCCTCATCTTTATGGGCGTCGGCTCGATGACCGACTTCGGCCCCCTGATCGCGAACCCGAAATCCCTGCTGCTCGGCGCGGCGGCGCAGCTCGGTATCTTCATGACCTACGTCGGCACGCAGTTCCTGGGCTTTACCGCCAAGCAGTCGTCGTCCATCGGCATCATCGGCGGCGCGGACGGCCCGACGGCGATCTACGTCACCTCGCGCCTCGCCCCTGAGCTGCTCGGCCCCATCGCCGTCGCCGCGTATTCGTACATGGCGCTCGTGCCGGTCATCCAGCCCCCGATCATGAAGGCGCTGACCACCAAGGAGGAGCGCATGATCAAGATGCGCCCGCTGCGCGCGGTCAGCCAGAAGGAGAAGATCATCTTCCCGATCATGATCACCGTGTTCGTCGCCCTGCTGGTGCCCTCCGCGGCGCCGCTGGTCGCCTGCCTGATGCTCGGCAACCTCGCCAAGGAATCCGGCGTGGTCGAGCGCATCACCAAGACCATGGGCAACGAGCTCATGAACATCGTCACGATCTTCCTCGGTTTCACCGTCGGCGCGACGGCGACCGCCACCACGTTCCTGACGCTCCAGACCATCGAGATCATGCTGATGGGTGTTGTGGCGTTCGGCTTCGGCACCGCGGGCGGCGTCCTGCTCGCGAAGCTCATGAACGTGTTCCTCAAGGAGAAGATCAATCCGCTCATCGGCTCCGCCGGCGTCTCCGCCGTCCCAATGGCGGCGCGCGTCAGCCAGGTCGTCGGTCAGAAGGAGAATCCGTCCAACTTCCTGCTCATGCACGCCATGGGCCCGAACGTCGCGGGCGTCATTGGCTCCGCAATCGCCGCGGGCGTTTTGATGGCGCTCTTTGGCTAAAACGAAAAAGAAAGGCTCGAAAGAGCCTTTCTTTTTTCCCATTCCCATTGTATAATAGGATCACATAATTTCAACAGGAGGCCGTCTTATGAATTACAACGATCTTACCCCCGCGCAGGCCAAGGAAGAGTATGCCAAGACGCTCGCGGAGTACGAGGCGTTCAAGGTCAAGGGGCTCAAGCTCAACATGGCGCGCGGCAAGCCCAGTAAGCAGCAGCTCGATATCGTGAGCGACATCCTCACCGTGCTCTCCGACCCCGCCGACTGCGTGGACGAGGGCATCGACGCCCGCAACTACGGCGAACTGGCGGGCCTTCCGTGCGCGCGGAAGTATTTCGCGGACATCCTCGGCTGCAAGAGCGAGCAGGTCTTTGCGGGCGGCAGCGCGAGCCTGACGCTGATGTACGACGTGATCGCCAAGGGCATGACGCACGGCCTTCTGCACAGCGAGAAGCCGTGGGGCAGGCAGGACGGGCTCAAGTGGCTCTGTCCCGCGCCGGGCTATGACCGCCACTTCAAGATCACCGAGTCGTTCGGGTTTGAGCTCATCACCATCCCCATGACCGAGAGCGGCCCCGACATGGACAAGGTCGAGGAGTACATCAAAGACCCGAAGGTCAAGGGCATTTGGACGGTGCCGAAGTACTCCAACCCCGACGGCGTCATCTATTCCGAGGAAACCATCCGCCGCTTGGCTTCCATGAAGCCCGCCGCGCCGGACTTTACGCTCATGTGGGACAACGCCTACGGCGTGCATGAGTTCGTGGGAGACTATGTGCCATTTCCCGATATCCTGAGCCTGTGCGAGCAGTACGGCAACGCCGATATGGTCTTCGAGTTCGCCTCCACCTCCAAGATCACGCTCCCGGGCGCGGGCATCGCGTGCTTCGCGTGCTCGGAGGCGAACATGGCGTATATGAAAAAACTGCTCGGCATCCAGCTCATTTCCTACGACAAGATCAACCAGCTCCGCCACGTCAAATACCTCAAGGACAAGGCGCACACGCTGGAGCTGATGAAGAAGCACGCAAGCGTTATGGGGCCGAAGTTCAAGCTGGTCGTCGACATCCTCGACCGCGAGATCAAGCCGCGCGGCCTTGCCACGTGGCACGATCCCAAGGGCGGGTACTTTGTCTCCGTGAACGTGCGTCCCGGCTGCGCAAAGCGCACGTGGGAACTGTGCCGTGACGCGGGCGTCGTGATGACGGACGCGGGCGCGACCTTCCCCTACGGCAAGGACCCGCAGGACAGCAACATTCGCGTCGCGCCGAGCCTGCCGCCGCTCAATGAGCTGGAGCAGGCGATGGAGGTCTTCTGCGTGTGCCTCCGTCTCGCCGCGCTGGAGCAGATCACGAAGTAAAGGCAAAACATGTGCAAAAAAGCGACCGCCGTGAGGCGGCCGCTTTTTGCAGTCAATGCGTTGCGTTATACTTCTCAATTCCCAGCGCGAGCAGGTCGATGGCGCGCTCCAGCTTCTTTTCCTCGATGACATAGGCGATGCGGATCTCGTTTTTTCCCTTGCCGGGCGTGGCGTAGAACGGCTCGCCGGGGGCGAACATCACCGTATCGCCGTGGTCGTCGAACTCGCGCAGCAGCCACATTTGGAACTTGTCGGCGTCATCCACCGGAAGCGCCGCCATCAGATAGAACGCTCCGCCGGGGCACTCGCACTGTACGCCGGGGATCTCCTTGAGCTTGCGCACGACCGTGTCGCGCCGGCGCTTGTATTCCTCGCGCACGGCGGCAAAGTAATCGGAGCCGGCGCTGTAGAGGTTCGCGGCGGCGACCTGATCGAGCGTCGCGACGGAAAGGCGCGCCTGGCAGTATTTGAGCGCGTGGCCGATCAGCTCCTCGTTGCGCGAGATGAGGCAGCCGATGCGCGCGCCGCAGGCGGAAAAGCGCTTGGAGACCGTGTCGATGACCACGAGGTTCTCGTCGATATCGGTGAACTCGCCGAAGGATTGGAGCTTTTCGCCGCCGTAGACAAACTCGCGGTACGCCTCGTCCGCGACGAGGAACAGGTTATGCTCCTTGGCGAGGTCGGCAAGCATACGCATCTCGTCATGGGTGAGCACCGTGCCGGTGGGATTGCCGGGGTTGGTGATGAGCAGCGCGCGGGTATGCTCGTTGATCTCACGCTCGATCTGCTCGCGCACGGCGTAGTGGTAGCCCTTTTCCGGGTCGGTGGGCACGGGGTGGATGGACGCGCCGCAAGAGCGCGTCATGGTGTTGTAGTTGGGATAGAACGGCTCGGGAATGAGGATTTCGTCCCCGTCGTCGAGGATGCATTGCAGCGTGATGGCAAGCGCCTCGCTGCCGCCCGCGGTGATGAGGATGTTTCCGGCGTCAAAGCGGATGCCGAGCGCCTCATAGTAGGCGGCGATGGCGTCGATAAGCGCGGGAATACCGGGCGAGGGGGCATACTCCAGCACCGGCTGCTCAAAGCGGCGGATCGCCTCAAAAAAGGCGGGCGGCGTAATGACGTCGGGCTGGCCGATGTTGAGGTGATAGATGGTTTTTCCCTGCGCCTTTGCCGCGACGGCATAGGGATGGAACTTACGAATTGGGGAGAGTCCGCACTTTTGAACCTTGCTTGAAAACCTCATGTCGTTTGCCCCCTTACTTGATTCAATGTGCCGCCGGCAACGTCCAGCGGTTCGCCGTTCAGCGCGGCGGCGGCGAGCGTGTCGCCCTCATAGCGGAGCTTGAGCGAGAAGAACGGTGCGTCCGTATCCAAAAGCCGCAGGAAAATTTTGTCCCCCTCCCAAAGCCTGAGCGAGAGGAGCTTTTCCTTTTTGATCCACGCAAGCTCTCCCTCGTCGCACTCGCGCGGCGTTCCGACCCACTGATCGGCGGTGAAGAGGTGCATGTACTCGGTCTCCCACGTGTCGGACACGAAGGTGACGAGACCGCGGTAGCGCCAGCGCGTCAGCGTCAGGCCGGTTTCCTCGCGCGTCTCGCGCAGCATGCACTCCTCGGGCGCCTCATCGCGCTCGAATTTACCGCCCACGCCGATCCACTTGTCGCGGTTGAGGTCATTTTCTTTCTTCGTGCGGTGCAGCATCAGGTACTCGTCGCCGCGTTCGAGGTAGATGAGCGTCGAATTGATGGCGCGAAAGACGTTGTCGCCCATAAAAGCTCCATTTCATGCGAATTTATTATGCGGCTATTATACGCGCGCACGCGGACTTTTACAAGCGCGTTTTTGCACAAAAGAGGGAAGTCCGCAGGACTTCCCTCCTTTGTGATAAGAGCTGCGCTTTAGTTCCAAAAATCGGTCGGAACGGTGACGCCGGCGTCCTTCGCCTTGAAGGTCGGGTCCTTACCCGCCTTCTTCTGCTCGACGTAGTTGTCGAGCGCCTTGTACGCAACGCCGCCGAGCACGATACAAACGGGGATGTTGAGACCCGCGAGGATGCACTGGCACACGTCCGCCAGATCCCACACGTCGCCGAACTTGCGTACCGCGCCCCAGAAAATGAGGGCGGCGCCGAGCACGCGCATGACCAGCGTGAAGGTTTTGCTCGGAGTCTTCTTCATGATGTAGGCAAAGCCGTTCTCCACATAATAGAAGTTGCCGAGCAGCGTCGTGAAGGCGAAGAGCACCATCGCAACCGCGATGAAGATCGGGCCCGCCGCGCCGAAGGTCTTGCTCAGCGCCGCCTGCACGAAGCCCGCGCCGGCAAGGTCCTCGGTGGGCTCGACGCCGGAGCAGAGGGTCATGAACGCGGTGGCGGAGCAGAGGAGCAGCGTGTCGATGAACACGGAGAGCATCTGCACGAGACCCTGCTTGGCGGGGTGGGAAACGTCCGCCGCGGCCGCGGCGTTCGGCGCGGAGCCGATACCGGCTTCGTTGGAGTAGAGGCCGCGCTTAAAGCCATACATCAGGCAGGAGCCCATAAAGCCGCCGAAGATCGCCTTGAAATCAAACGCGTTGGAGAAGATCATGCCGAACATCGGGCCGATGTTTTTGGCGTTGAGCGCCAGCGCGACGAGGGACATCAGCACGTAAAGAACTCCCATGATGGGGACGAGCGTGCCCGTGACCTTGACAAGGCGCTTGCCGCCGCCGAGCATGGTATAGAGGAACAGCAGCGCGATAACCGCGCCGATGACGGCGGCAGTCGCCTTCGGGTTTGCCTGATAGAAGCTGAAACCGGAGAACGCGCTCTGAAGGTTGTACGCCGCGAGCATGTTGTAGCCGACGGCATAGGTGATGATGAGCGCCACAACAAACACGATGGCAAGCGGACGGTTGTGCAGCGCCGCCTCAATGTAGTACGCGGGGCCGCCGTAGGAGCCGCCCTCGGGATCCTTCTTCTTATAGACCTGTGCGAGCGTGGACTCCACGAACGCGCTTGCGCCGCCGAGGATGGCGGTGACCCACATCCAAAACACCGCGCCGGGGCCGCCCATGCAGATGGCGGTGGAGACGCCGATGATGTTGCCCGTGCCGACACGAGACGCCGTCGAGATCATCAATGCGCCGAAGGACGAAATCGAGCCCGCGCTCTTGGGCTTTTCGCTGACGACGCGGATGGACTCTCCGAAGAGCCGGAACTGGGGGCATTTGGTACGAACGGTGAAATACAGTCCGCCGCAGAACAGCAGCAGCGCCAGGGGCCAGCCGGTGAGATAAAGCAGGAAATTCCAAACAGCCATAACAATTCTCTCCCTTTAATTATTTTAGGTCGCCTGAAAAATTATACAGATTCTTAATGCGGATTTCCACATGTAACCGCGTTTTCTCGCTTTTGAACAAAGCGGGCGCGCAAAATTCGGCTAAAGCGCTGCCTTACGACTGCTCGGAGTCGAAGGTATGCAAGTGCATTTCGCGCGAGAGATACTCAAGCGCATAGCCGCCGCCGATGCTGTTGCCCTTTTCATCGAGCGCGGGGCCGTAGGTGCCGATACCCATTTGGTTTTCGACGCTCGCCATAATGCCGCCGCCGACGCCGCTCTTGCACGGCAGGCCCACGCGCACGGCGAACTCGCCGGAGCGGTCGTACATGCCGCAGGTAAACATCAGCGTCTTGACCGTGCGCACGGTCTGAGGGCTTAAAAGCCGGATGCCGCCGCGCGGGTCGACGCCGCCGTTGGCGAGGATCAGGCCGAGACCCGCAAGCGAGCGCGCCGTAACGCTCAGCGAGCAGAGCTTAAAATAGAGATCGACGGTTTTGAGTACGTCGCCCCTGAGCACGCCCTTGCTCTTGAGCAGGTATCCGATGGCGCGATTGCGGTCTCCGGTGTCGGATTCGGAGTGATAGACCGCTTCGTCGAGCACGATGTCCTCGTCCATGCAGATCGCGCGCGTAAAGTGCAATAGGTCGTCGAACGAGAAGTCGGGCGCGAGCAAATTGACGATCTCGATGGCGCCGGCGTTGATCATCGGGTTGAAGGGGCGGTTGCTCGCGGTGTCGAGCTTTAAGATGGAGTTGAACGCGTCGCCCGACGGCTCCATCATCACGTGAGCGAACACCTCGTCAAAGCCCTTGTGCTGGAGCGCGGTCGCGAGCGAAACGACCTTGCAGATGCTCTGCATCGTGAAGCGCTGCTCCACATCGCCGTACTCGACGCTCTGCCCGTCCGGCGTTTTGATGCAGAGGCCCAAATACACGGGATTTGCCTTGCCAAGCTCGGGGATATAGTCGGCGACCTTGCCCTGAAGCAGAAATTGTCGGCCGTATTCCCACGCCGCCTTTGCGGTTTCCTGTAACATGAGATCACCTCTTTCCAGCATCATAGTATAGACTGTACGCACAAAAAAGTCCATACCCCTTTTGCAAATTGCAGCAAAAGAGACAAAAATCGCCG
>JAWRIJ010000124.1:0-38213 GCA_040307975.1 Oscillospiraceae bacterium
TTTTTTGCCGTCACAGAAGCAGAATACCCCTGTCCTCACAGATCTTGCGCGTCTCCTCATCCCAAAGGCTTACCTGCACCTCGCCGATGTGCGCTGTGCCGATGAGCAGCATGCAAAGACGGCTCTGCCCGATGCCGCCGCCCATCGTGAGCGGCAGCTCGCCTGCGAGCAGCATCTTGTGGAAGGGGAGCGCGCGGCGGTCGTCGCAGCCCGCGAGCGTGAGCTGACGATCGAGCGACTCGGGATCGACGCGGATACCCATGGAGCTGATCTCAAACGCCCGCCCAAGCAGCTCGTTCCAGTAGAGAATGTCGCCGTTGAGCTCCCAGTCGTCGTAGTCGGGAGCGCGTCCGTCATGCCGGCTGCCGGAACGAAGGGCTTTGCCGATCTGCATGAGGAATACCACGCCGTGCTCGCGGCAGACCGTATCCTCGCGCTCCTTCGGCGAGAGCGCGGGGTAGCGATCCTCAAGCTCCTGTGTCGTGACAAAATACACCTCGCGCGGCAGGCGGTTGTGCAGCGACGGAAAGGCAATGTTCAACGCGTCCGCCGTTTCGGTGACGGCGTTCACGATGTCGCGTACGGTACGCTTTAAGTAATCGACGTTGCGATCCTCGCGTTCGATGACCTTCTCCCAGTCCCACTGGTCGACGTAGATGGAGTGGAGGTTGTCCACCTCTTCGTCGCGACGGATGGCGTTCATGTCGGTAAAAAGCCCCTTGCCGGGATTGAACTCATAGCGCTTGAGCGCAAGCCGCTTCCACTTTGCAAGCGAGTGGACGACCTGCCCGTTTACGCCGACGTCGGGAATGTCAAAGCCGACGGGACGCTCAACGCCGTTGAGGTTGTCGTTGAGACCGGAGTTTTCCTCAACAAACAGCGGCGCGGAGACGCGGCGCAGGTTGAGCGCATTACTCAGGTTCGTTTGAAAGTTGCTTTTGATGAATTCGATGGCGCGCTGCATTTCGTAGACCGAAAGCGGCGTGTGATAGCCGCTGGGAATGGTGACGGTGCTCATTCTGGATCATCTCCTTGGCAAAAATACCTAATTATTATATGATAGTGGTTGGGAAATTTCAACAGAAAATTTACATCTGCGCACTTGACTTTACCCGCGCCATATGTTAACCTAACTGTATCAATACAGTTAGTACAGTTAAGCTGGAACTTTTTGCGCGGGAGATTCGTCAAATCGCGGGGCGGACGAGAAAGAAAAGTGTAACCGTTTCGATACGATTTCCCGGAAAAAGAATGATATAATTTTCTAGTACGGCTGTTAACCACGGTCGGGAAAGGGATAAATCATGGCAGAGGTACTCGATCAGGAAAAGCAGGCGGAGCAGAAGCCTGCTTCGACGGAGCAGAAATCCGCTTTCAGCGAGTCGGCGCCGCCGCTGAAAAAGAAAAAAAAGAATAAAAAACGCATCATCCGGCGCATCATTTCACTTATCATTATTGCAGCGCTCCTCGTGGGGGGATTTTTTGCGTGGAAGAAGCTCGGCAAAAAGGACGAGGGCCCTGCGCAAATCCTCACGGAGATGGTCAGCCGCGGCTCGATCACGAGCGTGGTCGAGGGCAGCGGCGCAGCGGTGGCGAAGAACAGCGCCAGCGTGACGTTGCTCTCCGGCGGGCAGGTTCTGGAGGTCTACGTTGCCGAGGGCGATCAGGTGCAGAAAGGCGATCCGCTTTACACCATTGAGAGCAGCGATGCCCAGGCGCGTGTAAACGACGCGCTTAAGACCATCGCGAACTATGAAAAGGAACTCGGCAAGCTATACGAGGCGGCAAACGACCTCAACGTCCGCGCGCCGTATCGCGGCAAGCTGCTTGAGGTGCAGAAGATCAAGCCCGGCGAGACGATCGTGAAGGGGCAGGAAATCGCGAAGATCGCGGACGACACGCGGCTGTTGCTGCCGCTCTTTTTCAGCTATGCCTATGAGAACGACTTCTCTGTGGGGCAGAGCGCGAGCATCTCCATTCCCATTACGATGGCGCAGGTCACCGGAACGGTCCACGAGATCCACAAGGTGCAGCGCATTTCCGACGAGGGCGGCAAACTTTTTGAGGTCGTCTTTGTGCTGGATAACCCCGGAACGCTCAAGGCGGATATGGTTGCCACGGCGGCCGTGCAAAGCGGCGACGAGACGATCTATCCCTATGAGCCGGGCAAGCTGGAATATTTCCGCACGGACACGATGACCGCGAAGGTCGGCGGCGAGGTGTCGTGGGTCAATCTGCTTACATATGAGGTCGTGGACGAGGGCGAGAGCATCCTGTCCGTGACCGCGGACAGCAACGATACCGAGATCGCGTCGCTGGAAAACCAGCTCAAGACGGCGCAAAAAACGCTGGAGGATGCGCAGAAGAACCTCGATTCCCTCAACGCGTTCGCCCCAATCGACGGCACGGTGCTGAGCCTCGACATCCACGCCGGCGAGGAGGCGAAGACGGGCACCGTGGCGGTGAGCATCGCGGACACAACGATGATGAAGATCGAGACGACGGTGGACGAGATGTACGTTTCCTATGTCAAGGCGGGTATGCCGATTGACCTTGACCTTTGGGGCGAGACGTCGCTTGTCGGCACGATTGAGAGCGTTAGCCTTTCGGCAAAGTCCGAAAACGGCATCGCACGCTTCCCGATGGTCATTTTGGTGGACAACAGCGAGGGCTTGCTGATGTCAGGCGCCTACGTCAATTATCGATTTACGGCAAGCCAGAGCGACGACTGCCTGCTCGTTCCGATCCAGTGCGTCAAATCCGCGCAGACCGTGGACGGTACGGCGTGCAAGGTGCTCTTCGTGCAGAGCGACGTGCCGCCGGAGAATGTCGCGGAGCTTTCCACGGACGCGAACGTCGGCGAGGGGTTCTATCCCGTTATCGTCGAGGTCGGCATTTCCGACAACCACAACGTCGAGATCCTCTCCGGCGTCGAGGAAGACACGACCGTCTATGCCGGCGTGATGAGCAACGACAACGGCATGGGGATGATGTTCTAAGGTCATGCTGATTTCATTGAAGGACGTATATAAGATCTATGGCGAAGGGCTGGAGAGCGAAGTCCGCGCGCTCGACGGCGTAAGCCTTGCCATAGATTACGGCGAATTTGTCGCTATCGCGGGGCAGTCCGGCTCGGGCAAGTCGACGATGATGAACGTGCTCGGCTGTCTCGACATCCCCACCTACGGGGATTACTTTCTTGCGGGCAAAGACGTCGCGGAGCTGACCGATAAGCAGCTCTCGCACATCCGCAACAAACAGATCGGCTTTATCTTTCAGGGCTATAACCTGATCCCGTCGCTCACGGCGGTGGAAAACGTCGAGCTGCCGCTCATCTATCAGGGCGTGTCCGCTTTTGACCGGCACGACATGGCGATGGACGCGCTTGAGCGCGTGGGGCTTTCCACGCGCGCGAAGCACCTGCCGAGCGAAATGTCCGGCGGCCAGCAGCAGCGCGTCGCCATTGCGCGCGCTATAGCGGCGCACCCGCCGATCATTATGGCGGACGAGCCGACGGGCGCGCTGGACTCCCGAACGGGGCACGAGGTACTCGGCTTTTTGCAGCAGCTCAACCGCGAGGGCAGCACCATCCTGCTCATCACGCACGACAACGGTATCGCCGCGACGGCAAAGCGCATCGTGCGCCTCTCGGACGGCAGGATCATCGAAGATCATGAGCAGGAGGTGGATTGGGCATGAGATTCGGTCAGGCGGTCAAAATGGCGCTCAAGTCCATCCTCGCCAAGAAGGGCCGTTCGTTCCTCACCATGCTCGGCATCATCATCGGCATCGCGTCGGTCATGACGATCGTCGCGACCGTCGACGGTTACAACCGCAAGATGATGGAGGCGTTCGAGGCGCAGGGCACGAACAAGATCACGGTCTCCTTGCAGCTCAACAGCGGGGAGAGCGGCTTTGAGAAGATCTACAACTACTGCATGGGCATCGAGGAGGCCATCGGCGTTACGCCGAGCGGCGAAATCGGCGGAACGATCAAATACGGCGCCAAGACCTCGGATACGATGGATTGGAAAGAGCAGCCGCGCGTCGTGCTCGGCAGCGACCAGTATTCGCTTTGCAACAACTTCACCCTTGCGCGCGGGCGCGATCTGAGCAGCATCGACGTCGAGAAGTATCATCAAGTGTGCGTGCTGGGCGCGCGCGCGGCGCGGACGATGTTCGACTATGCCGACCCGCTGAATCAGAGCCTCATGATCAACGGCGTGCCGTTTCAGGTGGTCGGCGTCTACGCCGAAAAGGACAAGAGCAGCGGCTATTCCATGGACAGCGTGATCGTGGTGCCGTATACGGCGCAGCGCTTTCTCCCGAACGCGGGCGGCGGCGGCTCGAACGAGTGCGTCGTTAAGGTGAAGGACTCGCAATCCATCGGCAAGGTCATCAATACGCTGCAGGCTTACATTGACTCGCTCACGCAGAGCGGGTCGCGCGGCTGGGGCTACGCCTACAGCGAGCAGCAGTGGCAGGAGGAGAGCAACAACATGCTCACGATGATCTCGGTGGTGCTCGGCAGCATCGCGGGCATCTCGCTGCTCGTCGGCGGTATCGGCATCATGAACATCATGCTCGTTACCGTCACCGAGCGCACGCGCGAGATCGGCATCCGCCGCGCCATCGGCGCGGAGCGCAGCTCGATCGTGGTGCAGTTTCTCGTCGAATCGGCGATGATTTGCGGCATCGGCGGCATCATCGGCATCGCCATCGGCTACGGCGGCACGCACCTCGCGGGCGTGCTGCTGGGCAATATGCTGGAGGAGGAGATGTCGCTCTACCCGTCGCCGACGATCACGCTGGAGGCGTTCACGTTCTCCGTGTCGCTCGGCGTTCTGTTCGGTATGTACCCCGCGATCAAGGCGTCCGGCCTGCAGCCGGTGGTCGCGCTTCGCTCTGAATGAGGAGGTTTCTGATGAAAAAAAGAGTTTTTGCGGCGCTGCTCGCGCTTGCGCTGTCACTGTCGCTGCTGCCTGCTCCGGCGTTCGCGCTGGACGAGGGCTTTGCGGATGTGACGGATGCGAATGTTGCCCGCAACGTCGAGGTGCTGCGGCTCATGGGCGTCGTCAGCGGCGACGGGAACGGTACGTTCCGCCCCTACGGCCACCTGACGCGCGCAGAGTTCTGTAAGATGACGGTGGAGCTTCAGGGGAACGGCGACCAGGTCGTGCGTTTCCGCAGCCGCACGATTTTCCCCGATGTGCGCGCGGGGCATTGGGCGGCAGGCTACATCAATTTTGCTACCACGCCTCCCGATGAGAAATCGCAGGGGCTGATGCACGGCTTCCCGGACGGAAAGTTCCTGCCGGACAAGGAGATCAGCTACGGTGAAGCCGTTACGGTGCTGATGCGCGTGCTCGGCTACAGCGACAAGGACAGCGGCGCGGTTTGGCCGCAGGGCTACCTAGACCTTGCGGCGGCAAAGAAGCTGACGGTTGGACTGTCTCTCTCGGGAGATGCGACGATCACGCGCGCGCAGGCGGCGAAACTGTTTGTCAATTCGCTCAGCGCGGAGAAGTCCGGCGGCGGAACGCTCCTGAAGTTTGCGACGTTCGGCAACGACGAGGAGACGACGCTGCTCTCCGTAGATCTTGCCAAGGGCGTGATGCGCACGTCCGGCGGTGAGACGAAAATGGCGAATCCGACGGCGACCACGCTGCTGCGCGGCGTGCGCGGACGCGTGGTGCTCGATCAGAACAATAAGGCGCTGACGTTCCTGCCCACAAGCGATTTGGCGGGCAACGCGGGCGGCGCCATCGCGGGCGGCGTATCCGGCGACGCGGCGGTCATTGTCGCGGCGGACGGCTCGAATGCGGGCTTTGACGCGCTTGCTGACGGAAAGACCAACTATGCGATTTACCGCAATGGGTCGCGGGTGACCTCCCGCGCGCTCAAAAAGTACGACGTGGCGACCTATTCCGCGGGGAACAATGCCATCCTCGTGTGCGATACCCGCGTTTCGGCGTACTATGAAAGCTGCACGCCGTCCCCGAGCGCGCCTGTGACCATCGAGGCGCTGAACGGGACAAAGTTCAACGTGCTTTCCACAGCGCGGCAGGGAATGTCCGAGTTCAAGCCCGGCGACGAGCTCGTGCTGCTGCTGACCGCCGACGGGCAGCTTGCCGGCGCGGTCAAGCCCGGCACGGCCGGCGCGAATGCCAACGCGATGGGGTTTGTGGACAGCAAGGGAAAGGTGACGCTGTTCTGCGGCGCGAGCCTGCTCGACATCAACGCCTCCGACGAGGGGAAGAGCGGGCAGGTCGTGAGCATCGGCCAGACGCGGGCAAATAAAGTCTTCCTTACGCAGCAGACCAGCGAGGTTTCCGGAGCGCTCGACCTCACGACGAACACGGTGGGGACTTATCACCTCGCGGACAACGTGCTCGCGATCCAGGACGGCGCGCTGACGAGCCTCTCGGCGCTCGGCGTGTCGCGTTTGGAGGCGAATCGCATCCGCTATGTCCACCGCAACGACCATAACGAGATCGACGTCATCGTGCTCGGCGAGGCGAAGACCGATATGGTTTACGGCCGCGCGAAGATAGAGGGAGAGGACGGGAGCTATACCGTTTCCGTTGACGACGGAAGTGGAAAGGTTAAAGGCCCATATACCATTCCTCAGTCATCCGTGCGCGACATTTCCTCGGGCGACTTCATCGCGGTGCATGTTGGCGATGGAACGGCGTCGTTTATCGACGGCGGCGCAGAAATGGCTTATGCTTACAGCGTCGAGAAGATGACCAAGTCCACGGCGGTGTCCAAGGCGTCGTGGGTCGGCAAGGAGGTCGCGACGGCAAACGGCGTCACCTACTTCATCCCGCAGGATATCCCCTGCTGGAACGCCGACAGCAAGATGTGGTTCAAGGATCTTGACGCCGCGTTCGACTACGGCGGGACAATGTACTTCTATATCGCCGACGACGCGGTGCGCGTCATCGAGGTAAAAGGATAACAAATCGTAATAACCTATTGCATTTTGCTTAAACATCGCGTATAATGCCGTTAAAAGGAGGGAAAACGCTATGGAAATGGACCCCACTTTCGCGGAAGCGATGCTTGATGAAGTGCAAAGCATGCTGGAGGAGATGTACGAGCTTGCCGAGCGCGCCTCGCAGGACGACTGCTCGGATGAGGAGCGCGACCGCTTGCAGGGACGGCTCACCGCCCTGCGCGAACGTATCGACGAGACGGTCGACGCCTACGGCGCGCTGAGCGTTTACCGCGATGCGCTGCTCGCCGCGTGGAAGGCGGCGGATGACATTGTCACTTCGCTGCGCTCCTGAATCACGGAATACTGAAAAAGCTCCCCGCCTGACGGCGGGGAGCTTTTTGCGGCTGTTTCCGTTATTCCTTGATCTTGTAGGGCATGTCGAGCGGGTTTTTGCGTTCCATCTTGTCGTAGTGCTTGGAGAGGAACGGCTCGACCACATAGAACAGCAGTTTGCCGTCGAGGTCGAAGTAGAACACGGCGAAGAGGATGGCATAGACTGCCGCAAGGATGCCAAAGAGCTTCTTGAAAACGCGCCACAGCAGGCAGCCGCCGCATTTTTTCGCGTTTCTTCTTTTTTTGCACTTGCACATGTTTTCTTCCTCCTTACCAGCCCATGCCGTCGTCGAATTCGAGCAGCGACGGGTCAAGCGGCTCTTCATGCATCACGGTGGTCATGTAGTCGTTGATGATGCGGCGGATCTCCGCACGGGAGACCGTGCGCTTGTCAGGCAGCGCGTGCGGCATCCAGATCGCGTGGATGTCGCGCTTGCGGAACTCGTCCTCAAAGAGGCCGACGACGCCCTGCATGCCCTTGCACTGGAGCTGGTCGTACATCATGACCATGTCGCAGTTGAAGCGCTCCATGTAGTCCCACAGCTCAAAGATATGCTGCAATCCGCCGACCGCCATGCGGCGCATGGGTGCCCACTCGTGATAGCGCGCCATGTCCATGACGCAGTTGTCGAGATTGTCGGTGCGAATGGTCATGTTGAACATCAGCGAGTCCATGTTGATGACCGTGTTGAGGCCCCAGCAGTTGTACGCCCAGGTGCACCAGTGGGAGAAGTACAGCGGCGCGCACGACCACGCGATGACGCGGTGGCGGGTTTTGGGGAAGGTGTCGATCTTCTTCTCCACGCACTTCGACATGATGCGGCTGACCTTTTTATCGGTCTCATGCCAAATGTAATGATCGCCGTACTGCGACTGATAGATGCGATAGAGCGCCTGCGCGACGCCGTTGATGGGATAATGGTTCGTCTTGGCGTCTACGTCCCACTTCTCCCACTCAAAGCGCTGCAGCTCGTTTTGGCGCTCCAGCTTTTCCTTGAGAAGCTCCCAGTTGAAGGGAACGCCGGTCTGCTCCTCGATGAACTTCCACAAATCGCGGATCTCGTTTGCGCAATGCTCCTGCACGAGCGGATCGTCAAACTGCATCGGCTGCGGCATGGCGAAGAGCGGGATGTTGAGGAACCAGTCCTGAATGGCGGTGGACGCCACCGAACCGTCGCACGCCTCGTTGGAGGTCACGACAAAGGGCGCGTAATCGGGCATATCGTCTTGTACGAACAGTCCCGCTTCCGCCTGACACATGGGGCAGGGGTCGCCGGGCAGTCCGATTGACTGCACCGCGTCGATGTAGTGGAGCACGGTATGGTTGTTGACGTGGCAGGTGACGAAGTAAGGGATCATTTCCAGCGGAATGTGCTTGAATCGATCCGACCACGGATAGAATACGCCGCCCCAAACCGTTTCCTTGTGGGCAATGGAGTGGTGCCAAGCGTCGTTGTGCTTGCCGCCGTGGAGATTTGCGTCCGCCTGAAACATGTCCATGAACTGATTGATCGTGACACAGACCATCGCGCGGTAATGCCACGCGCTCGCACGCAGCGATTCGCCGCGCAGGCCCTCAAGCCCGCGGTCAAACCAGTGCAGCACGGGAAGATACGTCTGCCCCAGCCAGCGATAACGCCAAAGTCCCTTGGCAAAGAGCGCGGGCCCGCCAAACTTTATGATGTCGGCGACCATCTGACCGTAGTTGTAGAGCCAGATCATGTTGAAGTAGTAGAACGTATCCTTCACGCCGCGCCATTCGCGGTGCTTGTAAAGGCCCGTCTTATCGACGTACAGATCGCCGAGGCGGCGCTCGCCGTGGGGTTTTCCGTACCAAAAATCGTGCGCGGCCTTTTTTGCCTCCTCGGCATTTTTGGGGAGCTTGATGCTGCGCGGGTCGGGAAACAGGCCGGCAACTGCCTTAAGCTTGCCGCCAAGCTCGGAAAGGTTGGGCATCTTCATCTCACTTCGCCTCCTGTAGCTTTTTGATCTCCACGCTCTCCACAAACGCCTGAAAGCGCGTGCGGAGCTGACCGGTGGAGGCGTTGACATATTCCTTCTCAATGGAACAGGTGGGGATATCGTAGTCGCGCGGAAGAATGAGCGCGTCCATTGTGCGCTCATAGCTCCAATACTCACAGAACTTGTTCGACGCGACGATCAGACCGTCCGCCTTGTACTCTTTGACGAGGTCGGCAAGATACTTCTTGCGCAGGCGCATATCCTCCTGCGGCATAAAACGCGGGCAGTAACTCGTGGTCAGATAGTGGCGCGCGATGGCGTCGAGCGGACTTTGCCCATCCTTGACCACGATCTCTTCGCGTCCGGGAAGCGAGCCGTAGCAGTGACGGTCGGCGACGACCATTGCGCCGCAGCTTTCGATGAGCTTGGTGAAATCGGGATCGTCGTTCTCAGCGCCCGCGAGCACCACGCGGCAGCGGAACGGGAATTTCGGCTCCGGCTCGCGCGTTTTGAGCTCCTCGGCAGTCTCGCGGAGATACGGGAGAATAAGATACTTCGGACATGTCAGCGTCACAAGCTGAATGACGTGGAACTCATAGCCGGTGATGGGAGGATTGTCCAGCTTGCGATACGCGCCGATTTCGGTGATGAGACGGCAGACCTCGTTGTGCTCCTCGATCGCCTTCAGGAGCGCTTCGTCCGAGGTGTCGATGCCGAGCTTATCGTGCAGGGGCTCCAGCACATGCGCCTGTAGCTGCTTGCGGAAGTGGACCATGCCGTTTTCATTTTTCTTGAACGGCACGTCGGAGAACTCCACAAAGAAGTTGGGGTTCTTGATGACGTCCATCGCGCCCAAATGCTCCTGAAAACGGCAGGTCACGGTGCAGGTCTCGGTGGCGAGCTGCGCGTCGAGGAAGTTGAAGCCGCCCTCCAGCGCGCGCTCAAAGAGGGCGCGACCGTAATGGCAGGTGCGGTTGGACATGTAGTAGGTCGCCATGTCGGGCGAGCTGCTGCGCGGCGCGCGTAGACGGACGGAAAAGCAGCCCGGCAGGTCGAGCAGGACCTCGGGCATGAAGTAACAGGTATAGCCCAGCGCTTTCTTCCCCTCCGCTTGCGCTTTCTTGACAAGCTCGTTGTTTGCCTCTTGGAGCAGGTTTTCGAAGAAGATCAGATGCTTGAGATCTCTCATAGGTACTCCCCCCATCATAGTATAACGGTATTATAGTAGCAGATAATATGCATTAAGTCAATCGAATCGGTCGAAACGGGGCAAATATTTTTCTCATCTTTTGGCGGAAATAGACAAAAAGCACGTCCTTTCCAAATAGGCCAGGAAAGGACGTGCTTTTGCACTATTGTATTACATGAACTTACATAGCAGGATGGGAAGAAAGACCGCGGGGATGCTGTTCATCACCTTGAGCTTCGTTATGCCCAGCATGTTGAAGCTGATCGCAACGATCAAAAGGGAACCCACCGCTTTCATCTCGGCAATGACCACATCGGTCAGCACCGGCGCGAGCAACGACGCGCAGAGCGTGATCGCGCCCTGATACAAAAGCACGGGGATTGCCGAGAGCGCTACGCCGAAGCCCATGGTCGAGGCATAGATGACGGAGCCGATCGAGTCGAGGATCGTTTTGGCGTAGAGCGTTTCGTGGTTGCCGGAAAGTCCGGATTCCAGCGCGCCGACAATTGCCATCGCACCCACGCAGAACAGCAGGGTCGTCGTGACGAAAGCCTCTGAAATACGGCCCTTCGCGCCCATGCCCGCAAGCTTGCGCTCGATTAGGTCGCCGAACGCGTTCAGCCGGTCGTCGAGCCGCAGCAGCTCGCCGACGACGGTGCCAAGAGCCATGGAAAGGATCATCACCAATGTGTTCTCATCCGCAAGCGCGCCGCTTACGCCGATATAGAGCACGCACAGCGCCATAGCCTTTGTGAGCGCGTCGGCAAGGCGCTCCGGAAACAGCTTTCCCAAAAACAGCCCGACGGCGCAGCCGGCAAGGATGCCGAGCGCGTTAACAATCGTACCGGTCAGCATATCAGCGGTCAATATACTTCATACCGGCGAGCTGCTCGGGTTCCACACCTTCAGAGAGCGCGGCAAGCTTTTCGGACGCAAGCGCCTCCGCCGCCATTTCCTTCCAGTTTTCGGAAAGGCCGCGGCGAACGAAGTACATCACGTGGTAGCCGTAGGAGGTCTGAACGATGCCGGTGTCGCCGGGCTTGCGCGCGTCGTCGAAGCACCAGTCGTTGAATTCCGCGACCATCGTGCCACGGGCAAAATCCTCATAGAGACCGCCGTTGTCCTTGCTGCCGGGGTCGGTGGAGTTGTCCGCGACGAGCGCGGCGAAAGAATCCTCGGTCTTGGGGCCGTTTTCCCAGTCTGCGAGGATGTCCTTTGCCACGACCTCGCTGTCGACGAGGATGTGGCGGACGGTGGCGGTGTCATACCGCTCAGGGTCGGCGTCGCGCTTGGCGGTCAGCTCTGCTTCGGAATAATTGGAAACGTCTGCGAGGGACTCGGAGTAGAGCTGGGCGAGCACGCTGGTGCGAAGATTGCGCTCATAAACCTCGCGCGTCATGACCGAGCCGTAGACGTTTTTGAGGTACTGCGAAACCGTGTAGCCGTTGCTCGAAACCGCCGTCTTGAGCGACTCGAGCGTATCGCTGACCTCCTTGTCATAGTCTTCGCTCTTGTCCAGCCCGGCGTCCTTCGCCGCCTGCGCGGCGGTAACGGTGGAGGCCATGGCCTTGAGCGCGTTGTCGACGATCAGGTCGAACCAGGTTTTGCCCTCTTCGTATTCCTGCTTGCGCATGGAGCCGCCGGGGTCGGTTATCCCCGCGCCGGAGAAGAAGCTGGAGCGGGTGTTGTTGTAGTAGAAAGACACGTCTCCGGCGGTAAAGGTCTCGCCGTTGATCTTCACGGCGGCGGCGCCGCGCTGGATGACGCCGGAGTTCCAAACCAGCATTGCCACGACGCACAGCACGAACAGCACCGCGCAGACGGTGAAAATGAGGGTGGAACGCTGAGCCTTTTTCTGCTCTTCCAGCGCCTTTTGCTGCTTGGGGCTGACGTAATCCGCGCCGCGCTCCTGACGGGTCTTCTTTTCTCTGGATGCACTCATGGGTCAAAATCTTCCTCTCGATGTTGATGAAATGGTTTATTTGCAAAGGCGTATCATACGCCGTATTGCTGAATTTATTTCGTTCCGCAGCCATGCTTCGCGGTTGCCGCGCAAGCGGCGAGCGAACCGGCGATCAAAGTAGGATATTTGGAACGAATTTATTTCGTTCCAAATATCCTGTCGCCCGCGTCGCCGAGACCGGGGACGATGTAGCCGTGGTCGTTGAGGTGGTCGTCCACCGCGCCACAGTAGATGTCAACGTCTGGGTGCGCCGAACGGATGTGCTTGATACCCTCGGGCGCGGCGACGAGCACCATCAGCTTGATGTGTTTGCAGCCGCGCTTTTTCATCTCGGTGATCGCGGCGTCCGCGCTGCCGCCGGTGGCGAGCATCGGGTCGACGATCATGATGTCGCGCTCGGCAATGTCGTGGGGGGTCTTGCAGAAGTAGACGTGCGGTTCGAGCGTCTCCTCGTCGCGGTACATGCCGATGTGCGCCACACGCGCAGAGGGGACCAAACGAAGCACGCCGTCCACAAGGCCGAGACCGGCGCGCAGAATGGGAACGACCGCGACTTTCTTGCCGGCAAGCGTCGGCATTTCCGCCGTGCAAAGCGGGGTCTCGACCGTACGGGTCGTCAGCGGGAGGTCGCGCGTCGCCTCGTAAGTGATGAGCATGCCGATTTCGGAAACCAGCTCGCGGAAATCCTTGACGCTGGTGTTCTTGTCGCGCATGATCGTCAGCTTATGGGCGACGAGGGGATGATCCATTACATGGACGCGTTCGTCGTTCTGATACAGCATGGGAAAGCCCTCCTATAATATATAAATGTTAAGTTCCAGTGGCTTGACCGACCAAACGCGCGCTACGCTCGCGCTCCGCCTGGGAAACGCGCAGATAAGAGATAAAAAGCTCCTGCGCGCTTACCGCTTCGCCGCGTGCAAGCGCTTGCTCTGCCGAGAGCGCAACGCCGACGGCGTTCTGATACCGCAGCGCGGCGGGAGCAAGCGTACAATCGACGCCGTGCTCCGTAAGATAGCCGTGCGCGAGAAGCGCGCCGTCACCAAGGACAAGCTTCCGGCGCGCGTCGCCGGAAAGCTCCGCGGCGAGTTCGTCGAGCCCGATGGCGCGATCGTCGCAAAGACGGGTCAAAACGCCGCGGTCCGCCGCAAAAAGCGCGTTGTAGACTTGCGCGCGCCGCGCGTCCATCGCGCAAATAAGCAGCGCGTCGGTATGAACAAGGTTTTGCGCCATCGCCTCAAGCGTCGAAACGCCCACGCAGGGCTTATCCTCCGCCCACGCAAGCCCCTTGAGCGCGCTCACGCCGATGCGCAAGCCCGTAAAGGAGCCGGGGCCGGCGGAAACGGCAAAGGCGTCGACGGAAGCAAGCGGCAGCTCCGCATTTTGGAGCATCGCGTCCACCATCGGCAGCAGCGTCCGGCTGTGCGTGAGTCCGGTGCATTGGAAGCTGTGTGCGAGCACCGCGCCATTCTCTGTAACGGCGCAGGATACGCTTTTGGCGGAGGTTTCCAGCGCGAGTATCCTCAAAGCGGCTCCTCCTCCCATCCGGTGACGGTGATGACACGCTCGTCGTCAGCTTGCCCGCGCGCGATATCCACGCGGATCGCGTCCTGCGGGAGCGCGTCCGCGACGCGCTCGCTCCATTCCACGGCACAGACGCCGCCGCGCGCGAGGTAATCGTCCCAGCCGATGTCGTACAGCTCGTCCGATGAGCCGAGACGATACATATCAAAATGAAACAGGGGCAGGGGGCCATCGTACTCGTTGACGATGGTGAATGTCGGGCTCGAAACGCGCCCGCGGCAGCCGAGCCCGCGCGCAAGCCCGCGCGTGAGCGCCGTCTTGCCCATACCGAGCGAGCCGGTGAACGCCAGCACACAGCCGGGGCGCAGACGCTTGGCGAGCTTTTCGCCGAAAGCCTCGGTATCAGATGTGCTTTTGGAAAGATACCGCATGCCGAAACCCCACTCTCACCCATTCTAAAAGTGCAGTATAACACGGCAAAGAGCATTTGACAATTCTTTTTTTGCGCCCAGCTCTATAAAAAGATTGGTTTACAGACCGCACGTTTCGTGTTATACTGCCATCGCGCACGCTTCAATACAAAAGAAAGGGGATGGGCGAATGCGTCATCGTGGCTCGGGATTGCTCGGCGATCTGCTGCGTCAGGCGGATTTGGTGCTGTTCGGGCTTTGCTCGCTTGCGACGTTCTACGGGATGCTGCTCATCCTCAGCGCGACGCATACGGTTTACCGCGGTACGCTCAAATACGTGGCGGTGCAGGGCGTGGGCTATCTGCTCGGCTCGATCTTTTATTTTTTGCTCTCGTCGCTGGACGTGGCGGAACTGAGCAAGAAGTGGAAATGGGTGTTCGGATTCAACGTCGGCTTCATTCTGATGCTGCTCACGCCGTTCGGTATGACGCGCAACGGCAACCGCGCGTGGCTGGGCGTGAACGACATCGGGAAAAAGCTCGGCGTGGGCGTGCTGAAGAATTTCCCGTTCTATATCCAGCCGGCGGAAATCGTCAAGATATCGTTTATCATCCTGCTTGCGCGCCAGCTCGTCTATCTGCGCGAGGAGCGCGACCTCAAACGCTTCACGAACGTCGTTCAGCCCGTGGCGCACGTGTTTTTTATGTTCGCGCTCTACTACGTCATTTCGCGCGACGCGGGCAGCGGGCTCGTATATCTCTTTGTGTTCGTGTGCATGGCGTTTGCGGCGGGCATGGCGGCGCGCTGGATCATCCTTGGCCTCGGCGGCGTCACGGGCGCTGCGTTCGCGGCGTGGCATTTCAAGCTCCTGCGCGGCGACTGGTACAAGCGCATCATGGTCGTGCTCGACCACAGCTATGATCCGCAGGGCAAGGGATGGCAGCAGACGCGCGGGATGCTTGCGCTCGGCTCTGGGGGCCTTACGGGGCAGGGACTGTTCCGCGGCACGCAGACGCAGTCGCCATACCGATCCAGTCTTCCCGAGCGCCAGACGGACTACATTTTCTGCGTGTGCGGCGAGGAGCTGGGCTTCATTGGCTGCGCGCTGATCATTTTGCTGCTGCTCGCCATCGTGGCGCGCTGCTTCATGGTCGCGCACGACGCCAATCAGCCGATGGAGAGCCTTGTGTGCGTCGGCATGGCGGGGATGCTCATTTTCCAGACCGTCGCGAATATCGGCATGTGCCTCTTCCTGCTGCCGGTCGTAGGTCTGACGCTGCCCTTTTTCAGCTACGGCGGCACGTCGGTGATGACGCTTTTCGCCGCGATGGGCGTGGTGTCGGGCATCAAGAAGCGATCGAGGCCGGAATGGCTGATGAACACGTAAAAAGAGGAAAGCGCCGCTTTCCTTTTTTTACGCTTGATATACCTAGAAATTCTATGTATACTAAGCATAGAATTTCTAGGTATGGAGGGATTGCCATGAAAAAGCAGAGCATCGAGCATACGCAGCTTTTGCTCCTGTCCCTGCTGTCCTCGCGGGACATGTACGGCTATGAGATGATTTTGGAGCTATCAAGGCGCTCGCAGAACGTGTTCGAAATGAAGGAGGGGACGCTCTATCCCGTGCTGCACGGCCTGGAAAAGCAGCGTTATGTGGAGGCGTACGAGCAGGAGGCGCCCACGGGCAGAGTGCGCAAATACTACCGCCTGACGCGCGCGGGACGGAACTGCCTCACCGAGGAAAAGGCGTCGTGGGAGCGGTACGCGGGCGCGGTGAACGCCGTGCTGCGCGCGGAGGCGACGTGATGCGGAGCGGAGAATACCTCGACGCCGTGGAGGCGGAGCTGAAGCGCCTGACGCGCGGGGAGCAGGAGGATGTGCGGCGCGAGCTCGCGGCGCACATCGAGGATCACGTCGAAACGCTCCGTTCCCTCGGCTGCACGGAGGAGGAGGCGGACGAGCGCGTGGCGGAGGCAATGGGCGACCCTGTGGAGACCGGGCGCGCGATCTCGAAGCTGTACCACCCGCTTTGGCTGTGGGTGGAGCGCGTCGCGGTGGTCATCATCGTATTGGTGGCGATCTGGTCGGTTCTCGGCCTCGGGACGCTCGGCGGCGCGTGGAGCAGCGTCTACTCCCGCTTCTGCGCGCCGGACGACCGCGAGGCGGTGCGCCTGAACGAGTATATAACGGTCGGGGACGACGTGGTGCGGCTCTACGGCGCGCGAAACTATTGGACAAACGAGAGCAGCGGGGTCAAGCTTTGGCTCTGCGCCTACGACCGCGTGCCGTTCGGCTGCGTGGATCAGGACATTTGGAGCAAGATTCACTTCCTCGCGGGAGCGGATCGCTCCGAGCTGGATCGCGCCCATGGCGGCGATGGTCATTCTAATGAGGGCGCGACCTATCTCTGTGCCTTTTGTCAGCTTGAGGAGGGCGAAACACGCGTCACGCTGCGTTACGAGCGCTTCGGCAAAGTCGTTGAGCACACGGTCGATTTGTCGGAGGTACGAGGATGAAAAAGAAAGTAAAACGCCTTTACCCCCGCCGCGAGCGGGCGCTTCGCACCGCCGGACTTGCGCTCGCGCTGCTGCTGTTCTGCAACGGTGTGCTGCACCTCGGTTTTTTGCTGCCCGCACAGGCGGACGCTTACGCCGCGCAGCGCAGCGGTGTGTACGGTCCGCTGAAGACCGCTGCGGCGCAGTGGAAGCCGGGGATGCTTCATAAGACCGGGCGGCTTGCTCTCCTCGAAGGCGAGAACAGCCTGTCGTTGCGTTATACATATTGGAATTTTTACGGCTGGGAGCCGTCGTTCCTTTGGCCGCTCGACACGTCCGACGGCGCGGACGTCCACGCGGGCGTGGTCGGCATGAGCCGCGAGGGGCATGAGGAAGTGCTCGTGTACTACGGGCGCGTTCGCGGAACGGATATAACGCACCTGACCCTCGACGTGAGCGTCGAAACCTATGACGCCGACACTGACGCCGATACGCTGCACCGCCATGTTTATGCGTACGGGAAGGACGCGGAAGAGACGGAACAGTACATAAAAGGCGGCTATACCTACTTTATCTGCGCTGTGGCCGATCCTGTTCCGGCAGAGTTTGCAGATCTCACGCGCCGCTACCATATCGTCGTCAACCGCGAGAGCGGGAGCGAGGATTATGAGGTGGAGGCTGTCGCGGGCGTCTGCTGGGGCGGATTTGGAAAATGTTTCGCATCGTATATTGCGCGCGATTTTGAAAACAATACAAAACAGGTATCTCAAATACTGAATCATCCACAAGGAGGGACCTGTTTTGAAACAGAGGAACGATAGACTTTCCCGCGCGTTGCCGTTCGTGATGGCGATTTTGCTCACGACGCTGCTGCCGCTCAGCGCGCAGGCGCTGTTCGGCGGTAAGAAGGACGCGGAGCCGCCCGTTTCCGGCGCGCCGGTCGCGCAGGACATGGAGATCAAGGCGTACCGCGGCGTCGCCTACACGGGGACGCTCAAGGCGGTCGACAACGAGGGCGGCGCGGTGACCTTCACCGTTGTGGAGGCGCCGCAAAAGGGCGTGCTCGAAGTAAGCGAGGAGGGTGTTTTCGTCTACACGCCGGATAAGAACAAGGCGGGCGCCGACCGCTTTACCTTTGTCGCGACGGACGGAGACGGGCACGTGAGCGCCGCGGCGACGGTCAAAATCCAAATCGCGCGCGTCGCAAGCGGCGTGGCGTATTCCGACACCGAGGGGCGATCCTGCGCCACCGCGGCGGTCGACCTCGCCGAGCGCGGCGTCTTCACCGGCGCGAAGGTCGGTGGGGACTGGTTCTTTGAGCCGGAGCGCACCGTCAGCCGCGGCGAGTTTATCGCTATGGCGATGGCGGCGGCAGGACTGAAGCCCAGCGACGTGACCGTGACGGGCTTTTGCGACGATTCGGACATTCCCGCGTGGGCGAAGGGCAACGCCGCCGGCGCTCTCGCCGCGGGCGTCGTATATGGCACGCCCACCGAGGACGGGCTTGCTTTCCGAGCGGACAGCGACGTGACGCTCTCTGAGGCGGCGGCGGTGCTGAACCGCATTTTGAAGGTGACGGACGTTGACCTTGCGAGCTATACAGACGAGGATTGCCCTGCGTGGTGTGCGCAGGCGGTGGCGAATCTTGAATCCGTCAGCATCGCGCCCGTCGGCGGCTTCTCCGGCGATGCGCTCGGCCGCGGCCTGACGCGCGCCGAGGCGGCGGAGCTGCTTTCCGCCGCGATGACGCTCGCGGCGGCGCGGACGGAAAAACAGGGCGTGTTCGGCAGACTGTTTGCCTGAATCGGGCGCAGACGATAAAAATCCAAAATGCGAGCAAAAAATGCTTGCATTTTGGCGGAAGCCGTGCTAATATATCACAGTCGCGCAGCGAGCTGTGATGCGGCCGTGTATTTCGGTTGCCGCGCAGCGGCGAGAAATACGGCGATTGTCCTTTAAGATAGTCGCCCTGCGACTATCTTAAAATCGGAAAGAGGTGAACACGAGCAATGAAGGAAGGAATCCATCCCAATTATCAGCAGACTACGATTCGATGCGCCTGCGGTAATGTGATTGAGACAGGTTCCACCAAGCAGGATATCAAGGTGGAAGTGTGCTCAAAGTGTCACCCCTTCTTCACGGGCAAGCAGAAGCTGGTCGATACCGGCGGCCGCGTCGCCAAGTTCAACAAGAAGTTCGGTCTCAACTGAATCACAAAAAAGAGACGATGCGCTTGCACCGTCTCTTCTTTTTCGCTATACTGTCAAAAACGGATCAAAAAACGCCAAAGGAGCGTCGTTATGAACGAAGAGACCGAAGCCCCGCGAGACAAAGCGATATTGGTCGGGCTTTCGTCGCCGCGGCTTGAGAAAAAGGAGAACGCCGACGAGCAGAGCATGGACGAGCTGGAAGCCCTCGTCGAGACGGCGGGCGGCGTGAGCGTCGGCGTCGCGCTGCAAACGCTTCCCGCGCCGAATCCGCGCACCTTCATCGGCGAAGGAAAGGTCGAAGAGATCAAGGAACTGGTGAAGTCCGCCGAGGCCACAACGGTCATCTTCGACAACGACCTTTCGCCTTCTCAGATGCGCGTGCTGACCGAGGAGTTCGGCGTGCAGGTGCTCGACCGCAGCGGGCTTATTCTCGATATATTTGCCCAGCGCGCGCGGACGAAGGAGGGGCGCTTGCAGGTGGAGCTTGCGCAGTACCAGTACCTGCTGCCGCGGCTTGTCGGCATGTGGACGCATCTGGAGCGTCAGGCGGGCACGAGCGGCAAGGGCCCCATCGGCTCGAAGGGCCCGGGCGAAACGCAGCTGGAAACCGACCGCCGCCACATCCACCGCAAGATCGACAAGCTCAAGGAGGATCTGGAGGAGGTGCGCCGCGTGCGCGGCACGCAGCGCGACCGAAGGCAGAAGAATGAGATTCCCGTCGTCGCCATCGTGGGGTACACGAACGCGGGCAAATCGACGCTTTTGAACGCCCTGACCGGCTCCGACATCCCCGCGAACGACCGCTTGTTCGACACGCTCGACACCACCACGCGCTTACTCGCCGTCAGCGATACGCTCGACGTGGTCATCTCCGATACGGTCGGCTTTATCCGCAAGCTGCCGCACCAGTTGGTCGAGGCGTTCAAGGCGACGCTGGAGGAGCTGGAGTACGCAGACCTCCTGCTGCACGTCATCGACGTGTCGAATCCGGAGTGGCTGGAGCAGGCGCAGATCGTGGACGATTTGATCGCGGAGCTGGGCGCGTCGTCGATCCCCTGCCTTCGGGTCTACAACAAGTCCGACCTCTTTTTCGGCGATATCCGCCCGCACGGGGACATGGCGGTGAACATCAGCGCCAAAACGGGGGAGGGTCTCCCAGAGCTTTTATCACAGATCAATCGCATTTTGGACAAGGGTACGCGCCGTGTGACCTTGCATATCCCGTACGATAAAGGAAATCTACTTGACATGCTTTACCGCGAGGCGAAGGTTGAGAGCGTGGAGTACGGCGAGACCATCGACGTGATCGCGACTGTCGTGCCGAAGGTGTTCGGGCGGGTGAAGGAGTACGTCGATGGCTGGCGCGAGACAGAAGAGGACTGGGAATGAGCGAGGAATACTTCGTCCCCTGCGCCGAAGCAGAGAGCGAGTTCACCGAGAAGCGCTCCCGCTTCATCGGGCGCGTCGCGCGCGTTGAAACGGAGGCGGAGGCGCGCGCATACATTGAAAGCGTCAAAAAGAAGCATTACGACGCGCGGCACAACTGCTGGTGCTATATTGTCCACGACGGCGGCGTCGTGCGTTACGGTGACGACGGCGAGCCGCAGGGCACGGCGGGGCAGCCGATGCTGAACGTATTCCAGCGCGAGAGCGTGGAAAACGTCGTCTGCGTGGTGACACGCTATTTCGGCGGCGTGCTGCTGGGCGCGGGCGGACTGACGCGCGCGTACAGTAAGAGCGCAAAGGACGCGCTGGACGCCGCGGGCAAGGCGCGCATGATGCTCTGGACGCGCGAGCGCGTCAGCGTTCCGTATCCGCTCTTTGAGCGGCTCACACGCCTCATCGACGCGCACGGCGGGATTGCGGAGAGCAGCGATTACGGCGCGGACGTCGCGGTGACGCTGCGGCTCCCGAAGGGGCGGACGGAGGCGTTTTCCGCGGCGCTTACGGAGCTGTCAAACGGCGGCGTCTCTCCGGAACCGCTCGGCGAGGTATTCCTGCCGGGAGCGCGGGAGGACTGACGCGGCGCGGAAGAAAATTTCTGCGAAAGAAGGCGCTTGCCTCTTGACATTACCGAACCGTCTGCGTATAATACCTATGTTGCGCGTATGGCACATCCGGGTGTAGCGCAGTTGGTAGCGCGCTTGGTTCGGGACCAAGAGGCCGTGGGTTCAAATCCCGCCACTCGGACCAAACAAAAAGCGACAGGTTTCGACCTGTCGCTTTTTGTTTGGCGGCGCCGTTTCGCGCGTGGCTGCTGAATGAACAGAATCGGCACGTTGCGGGGAATAATCCGGCGCGCACAGGAAATGCTACCGTTATCAACGAAAAGGCTGACCTTGCCATCAGCATACGCCCTTTTCTATGAGGCGAGGCGCTGCCTTTCGCAATCAGCTGATTTTCATTCACAGAAGACAGAGGGAAAATGAAATCGGGTTAAAATGACCGGGGGAGCGAATGATTCCGCTCCCCCGTGTTTTACTTCAGCGCAGTTTCATGTTGCCATCCGGCATAATTTCTGTTATAATAAATAAACTCGAATAAACTTGCTGCAGGAGGTCGCTATGAGCCTGTTTTCAAGTGATTTTGAGAAAAACCAGTACCAAAAATTGTACGATACACCGTTTTCGGGCTATCATATGTCGAAGGAAGCTTCCCTTACGGACTTGGCTTTCGATTTTTGCGCGTCGCTTGCCCACAACGCGAAGGTTTTTCCGTCAGGCGTACAAAAGAAGGGCCGCGAGCAGGCGTTTTACGGAAGCTATGCCTTAGCCTGCCAGCTATCAAGCATGTTTGCGCTGCCGGGAAAGTCTGAGCAGACAGCTCACGAGGCCACGGCGGGATTCTCAAAAGCGGCATTGGACAGTGGGATCCCGGACGCTTTGGTCGCCGAGCGGCTTGGCCTCATTAAGAAATATATAAATGTCGCAAGCAGATCGGTCGAGGAACACGGAGGCGACGAGGAAAGCAAAGAAGCGGTGTTCAGGGCGGCGTATCTCAGCATTATCGGGGCATGGGTGAGCAGGCAGGCGCTCGAAGGCATGGGCGAGGAAATAGACAAGTTCGGTGAAGCGATCGTTAGGTTCTATGGGGGGTAGTTCATGGCGGAAATATGGGAGATGGTCAGTGAAAAAGTTATGCACGGGCTGTATGTCTGCCTGATTGCCGCCGCTGTTATCTTGCTCGGTGTTGCCATTTGGCATTTGGTCGTCTATTATCTGACGCGGAATCGGATTGAGTCAGCCAAACAGATCTACAATGCCATCAAGCTCGACGAGCCGAAAGAAAAAGCGATCCAGCTGTTTCGCGGCTACATCGGCAGCCAGGATCAGTATATGGAGGAAGCGCTGCTGACAAGCGGGAAGCGCGAGGTAGTGCTCTGCCTCTTGCTGGGATTTGGCCGCGGCGAGACAGGTGAGATCCGGCTTACTTACATCGATGACCGACTGGTTCAGAAGCAGCAGAACGGAATATGGTGAGCGGCTTGACCGCAAAACGGGAGTCCCGATACGATCCAACGTATCGGGACTTCCGCCTGCAAAGGCATAATTCCGCGCAATTTTGCGTAGGCTATGCCTTGGGTGATCAAAATGAAGCAAAACTGGAAAACATATGCGTTTTGGATCGTGCTCGCGGAGGCGGTCGGCGCGCTTGCCGGATTCCTGACGCGGGAGGGGACAAAGCTCTACGCTACGTCCGTTGTCAAACCGCCGCTCTCGCCGCCCGCCGTCGTCTTCCCGATCGTATGGGGTATCCTCTACGCGCTGATGGGGATCGGAGCCGCCCGCGTGGCTCTGACGCCGGATTCCGCACTCCGCACACGGGGGCTGCGCTTTTTCCTGCTCCAACTCGCATTCAATTTCACTTGGAGCATCCTCTTTTTCAACCTTGAAGCGTTCGGACCCGCGTTTGTCTGGCTGGTGATCCTATGGGCGCTGATCCTGATGATGACGGCGACCTTCGGCAAGGTTGACCAAACTGCCGCGCTGATGCAGATCCCCTACCTGATATGGGTCGCCTTCGCCGGATATCTGAATTTCGGCGTTTGGCTGCTGAACCGATAACGCCTGTGCCGGCGGACTCTTTGCCTGCGTTCCGCGCCTCTAATGTGCCGAAAATTGTGGTTGTTTTATCGGTGCGTCCGGTGTATACTGGACGCACCGATTCTTTTTAGCGGGTTGGAAAGGGGAGAAACGCCTTGAGGCTACTTCTGAAAAATGCAAAGATATACGACGGCGCGGGCTCGGACGCGCGCATGGGCGACATTTTGATCGAGGACGACCGCATCGCGCGTGTCGGCGCGGCACTCGACACCGAAGCGGAGCGCGTGATCGACCTCGGCGGGAAGTCCGTGGCGCCCGGCCTGATCGACGGGCACTCGCACAACGACTGGTTTGCCATCAAAAAAGAGCCTCTGCCGTATTTTGAGCCGTTTATCCGGCAGGGGATCACGACCTTTGTGACCGGCAACTGTGGGATTTCGACCGTGGGATTTGAGCCGGACTGCCGCTATGTTGACAAGGTCGGCGGCGGACTGTTCGGGTTCCGCAACACCCGCGGTGAATACGGTACGGTGAAGGAGTATTTCGCCGCCGTGGACGGAAAGATGCCGTGCAACATGGCGCTGCTTGCGGGACATTGCTCGGCGCGCGCCGCCGTTGCGGGCTATGAGAACCGTCCGCTGACCGCCGAAGAGGAGACGAAGATGCTCGCTATCCTCGAAAAGGCGCTCCAGCAGGGCGCGGCGGGGCTTTCGCTCGGCTTGATGTACGAGCCGGGACTTTACGCGAACACGGAGGAACTTAAGAAGGTCGCGGCGCTGTGCGTCAAGTACAATAAGCCGCTCACCGTCCATCCGCGCGCAGAGTCCAAGGTCTCGATGGCGTATCCGCAGCTGCTCGGGCGCTCGCATCTGCTACGCGCGTTCGACGAGCTGATGGAAATATCGAAGGGCACCAATCTCAAGCTGCACTATTCGCATGCGATCTTCGTCGGGCGCAGCTCGCTCAAGGATAAGGACGAACTGTTGCGCCTGATCCGCAAGCTCCGCGCGGAGGGTGTGGACGTGATGTTCGACATCTATAACGAGTGCCTCGGCGTTTCGGTCATCACGGTCATATTGCCGACGTGGTATCAGGGCATGAGCCCCGCGGAGCGCAAAAAGCCGCTCAACCGGCTCAAGCTTTCCGTGCTGATCAAGGCGACGAGCACGCTGCTCGGTTTCGGCTTTTCGGATATCCGCATCGCCTATATCGGCCCGGGGTATGAGAAGTACGAGGGCAAGACCGTGCATGAAATTGCGCGCGAGGAGGGTATGAGCGACTTGAGCGCTTATCTGATGCTGTGCGAGAAGAGCGATTTCAAGGGACGCGTGAACATGGGCCCGTACTCCACGCCGGAGATCATCCACGAATTTGAGCACAACGAGCTCTGCCTTTACATGACCGATGCGTGGGTGGAGGAGCACGGCGTCCAAAATCCCGCCATCTATGACTGTTATCCCAAGTTTTTGCACGATTCTCTGCGCGGCGCGGGCGACACCATGCCCAACACCGTCCGCCGTATGACAGGAGCGATTGCCGACCGTTTCCAGCTCAAGGAGCGCGGCTATCTGCGCGAGGGATTTTTCGCCGACCTGACCGTTTTCGACGAGGACGCCCTGCGCAGCGGCACGCCCGACCAGTCGCGCCCGTTCGGCATCGAAAAGGTGTTTATCAACGGCCGCCTCGTGCTGGACGGGGACGTGCTGGACACCGAGGCGCTGAAAACGACCGGCAGGGCGATCCCAGTCGGCGAAACGGCAAATATTTAAAATTTCCGTTGATTTTCAGCGATAATTTGGTATGCTATAGGTAAGCTATAAAAAACAGGAGGATAACGCCATGAAGAAAAAACTCGTTTGCGTTTTGCTCATCGCGTGCTTGGGCGCGTGGGTCTATATCCATCGCCGCGTGATCCTTGCCGTCATCAAGGGCGAGGAGCCGCCCGTCGCGCCGTCCTGGCACTTCTGGTGCAAGATGGGCCGATAACGAGAAACGCAAATAGAAAGACCTGACGCGCCCACGTCAGGTCTTTTCTATTAAGGAGAGAGGAAAAACGAAGAAGCACTTATCCCTTGCAAGAATAAGAATAGTGGGGAATTGTTAACAATTCCCCACTGGATTTGTAAAATAAGTATTAAATCACGCGCCCTCGAAGCTTTCCGCAGGGAACTGGATACGCATGCGCGCGAGCGTATCCGCAGCGTTGTTCAGATCGTCCTCGGTCGGGACGCGCGGCTCCTTCACGGCGATGGGAAGACGCACGGCGGCGTCCGGCGCGACGCGGCGAACGGGAGCGACCGGCTCGACCGGACGCTCCGGCTGGGCGGGATTTGCGGCGGCGGAATGGGCTGCCGCGATACGGGAGGCGTAGACGGACTGCTGCCATGCAGCGGATAGGCCGCCATAGCCGACGGCGTGGACGCCGGACATCAAAACTACGCCCCCTTTCGCAATTATTTATGATTTTATCATGCAGCGCGGTGAAAAGCAAGGGGAAAACTTGACGACGCGGGCGTTGTTTTTCGCGCGCGGACGTGCTATGCTATACGGGAAAATTCAAACAATGGAGGATCAGGCATGTCTCAATTGGATCGGCTGGAGCCCAAAGAGGTATTTTCATTCTTCGAGCAGCTCTGCGCTATCCCGCACGGCAGCGGGAACACGAGGGCGGTGAGCGACTGGGTCGCGGAGTTTGCCAAAACGCGCGGTTTTTGGTACGTACAGGACGCGCTGGACAACGTCGTGATCAAAAAACCCGCCTCACCGGGATATGAGGCGGCTGCGCCGGTCATTTTGCAGGGCCATATCGACATGGTCTGCGAAAAAACGGCTGACTGCGAAAAGGACATGACGCGCGAGGGACTCGACGTCGCCGTGGACGGGGATGTCGTTTACGCAAAGGGGACGACGCTCGGCGGGGACGACGGCGCGGCGGTGGCGATGATGCTCGCTGTGCTCGACGACGATACGCTTCCGCACCCGAGCATTGAGGCGGTGTTTACCGCGGACGAGGAGGTCGGGTTGCTCGGCGCGGCCGCGCTCGACGCGAGCGTGCTGGACGGCCGACGGCTCATCAACCTCGATTCCGAGGCGGAGGGAGTCTTTACGGTCAGTTGCGCCGGAGGCGCGCGGGCGAACTGCCGCATTCCCGTCGCGCGTGAGACGTTTGCGGGCGCTGCGCTGCGGCTCACGGTGGACGGACTGCTCGGCGGACACTCCGGAGCGGAGATCGACAAGGGCCGCGCGAACGCGAGCAAACTGCTTGGGCGCGTGCTCTACACACTGCGGGAGAAGTCGGACTTCCGCCTCTGCACCGTGCGCGGCGGCATGGCGGATAACGCCATTCCGGTCATGTCGGAGGCCGTGATCGTCGGCGACGCGGACGCGGCGCGCGCCGTCGCGGAGGAGATGGAACGCGTCTTGCGCGATGAGTACCGCGCGACCGATCCGAATGTCTGCGTGCGCGTTTCAGCGTGCGAGACGGAGCTTTTGCCTATGAGCGCGGGCAGCACGGCGGACGTCGTGACGTTCCTGCTGTGCGCGCCCAACGGCATCTTTGCCATGAGCGCGGAAATCGCGGGACTGGTGCAGACCTCGCTCAACCTCGGCATCCTCGACACCGAAGCGGACGCGGTCAAGGCGTCGTTTTCCGTGCGCAGCAGCGTGGATACGCAGAAGCGGATGCTCCTTGACACGCTGCGATGCCTCACCGAGCGTCTCAGCGGCGACATGGGGACGACGGGGGAGTACCCGGGCTGGGCATACCGCGCCGATTCGCCGCTGCGGGAGCTGATGGTGCGCGTCTTTACCGAGCAGTACGGCTACGCGCCGAAGATCGAGGCGATCCACGCGGGGCTGGAGTGCGGCCTGTTCGCGGGCAAGCTCCCGGGATTGGACTGCGTATCCATCGGGCCGGACATGGAGGCGATCCATACCCCCGGTGAAAAGCTGCACATTGCCTCGACGCAGCGGACATGGAAGCTGCTGACGGAGACGCTGCGGCAGATGAAGTGAGGAAAGCGCGTCCTTCCCGCGGGGAGGACGCGCTTTTTTCATAACTGTCGCGCCAATGACGCTGCTATTCGCCCAGTGTGAGCGACTCATGCTCTACGGTGACAGGGGCGCTGCCGAGCTTTGCCCAGTTCTCCAAAATACGGTGGATGGCGGCCTCCCCATGCGCGGTGATCGGCTGCGGGAGCAGCGCCATATATTGGCGGTTGCTGCTCTTGACGCAGACGTCGGTGCGGCGCAGGGTCTGGCGGAGCATGACGCCGAAGGTGTCGATCGCGTCGTCGGGCGCGTCGGGAGCAAAGGTAAAGAGAACCAGCTCCGCGTCGTAGCGGAAAACCTCTGTGCCGCGCATCAAAAAGCGGAAGATGCAGCGGAAGTTTTCCAGTCCCAGCTCATACGCGCCGCCCTGACGCCCGCGCTCCTCCAAAATGGCGCGCACGGTCTCCAACGACTCGGAGCCGCCCTTGCGGTGCCCCACGTTGGCGGGCGCTTGGCTGCCGTGATAGAACGCATAACCGTGCTTGCCGTTCTGCTTGACGGAATAGAGCGCCTTGTCCGCCTTGCGATAGAGGTCGATAAAGCTCGTTCCCTCGTCAGGGACGAAGACCACGCCCATCGACGCGCCGAGGGGAATGCTCATATCCTCGCCCATGAACTCCTTCGCGGCGGCGAGCAGGTTCGTGTTGACAGCAGCCACCTTGTCGGCGATCAGACGCTCGTTGCGGATATCGCGGCAGAAGACGATGAACTCGTCGCCGCCCATGCGTCCGGCGATGTCGGACGTGCGGATGCTTTGGCGCAGGATCTCGGCAAAGCGGATGAGCACGCGGTCGCCCATGCTGTGGCCGTAAAGGTCGTTCACCAGCTTAAAGTTGTCGAGGTCGATCATCATCAGGATACCGCTTGCGCGCGCGCAGAGCTCGGTGAGCGTTTTTTGCACGGAGCGGCGGTTGAGAAGACCGGTCATCGTGTCCGTCTCCGCGACGGCGCGCAGGCCGCGAAGCTGCTGCAAGCTGTCGATGTGGCGCATGATGTTGCTTACACGGTGGAGCAGAACGCTGTTCTTGCACGGGAGCAGGACGTAGTCCGTCGCGTCCGCGTCGAGGCTGAGATAGCGCCGTTCCTCATCCTCGTCGGTGAACGCAAAGAGGAACGGGATGCGCTCGCCGTACCGCTCGGTCATCCGGCGCTGGAGCTCCAGACCGTTGAGATGCGGCGTCGCGAGCGCATAGAAGACCATGTCGGGGCGGTCTTCGGGCGCGCAGAGCTTCAAAGCCTCCTCGGCAGAGGTGGCAAAGACGGTCTCATATTGCACGGAAAGAAGGTCGTACGCCTCGCGTAATGCGCTTTGCGCGTCATCGACGATCAGGATCTTTTTCATAGCCGGTACCTCTCAGACGTCAAGTGGAATCAATTTTCACTTTAGAATACCATTTTTTGCCGTGTTCCGCAATAGGTTTTTGCGCATGGATGAAAATGTTTGCATTTGTGCATTAATCGTGCTAAACTGACGCTGAGCGAATGTGCATGGGGGTGTGCCCGATGGGACTGTTTGGCGGCAGAAAGGATAAAAGCGACGATTATCGCGAGCTGACGCGGCTCGTTGGGATCCGCAGCGAGGTCATGACCAGAGAAGGGCGGCTGATTTTCTTCGCTTCTGCGGAGCTTGCGCCGGAGGGCGGCGTGATGGTGCGCCCAATCACTACGTCGCGGCTTGACCCGTCCATTCCACGCTATCCGGTTATGCTGCGCGGCTATCTGAAAGAGGAAAAGAGAGCGGTCCATATTTTGTGTTACATCTCCGCCCGTCCAGACGGCGGCTGGAATGTGACGGAGCCGGAATCGGACAAGCATGATAACGACCGCAACCATTATCGGTTGGAGACGGCGATCCCCGCGGAGGTCATGGCGGCGCAGCACCGGGATCTCGGCATGATCTTATGCCAGATCACGAACATCAGCGCCGGCGGCGTGCGTATCATGACGACCGCGGAGCTTAAGGTTGACGAAAAGCTTTCCATTCGTTCCATGATGCTTGAGAGCATGGGCATTGCGCCGCTGATGTGTGTGATCCGCCGCGCAATCAGGCATCGAGGCGGCATCGAGTACGGCTGCGAGTTTTTGGGCCTTACACCGCAGATAGAGGAGCAGCTTGCGCAGCTCATTATGGATATGGAGCGCCAGCGGCGCGTAAAGGAAGAAGAGTGACCGTTCTTTACGATTCGTTCACATTTCGTTGATGAACGGGAAATATTTTCATGTTACATTAATCGTGGTTTCGAAAGAGATCTGCCAAAGGCACACTTTTACATTATTTGAGGAGGAACAACGCAATGGATATCACGCTTGAGATGGTCGATCAGGTCCGCGAGCGCACGGGCGTTTCCTACGAGGAGGCAAGAGCGGCGTTGGAGAGCGCGAACGGCGACGTCGTCAACGCGATCATTGCCATTGAAAAAAATGAGAACGGCGGCGTGGGCGCCGGGGCCTCCGAGGTCATCGACAGGATCAAGGCGGCGGTGCAGAAGGGCAACGTCAACCGCATCCGCGTCCTGCGCGGCGAAGAGGAGCTGCTGAACATCCCCGTGAACGCGGGCATTGCCGGCGGCGTACTCGGCCTGATGGCGGGCCCGTGGGTGCTCATCTCCGCAACGGTCGTCGCGGCGGTTGCGAAGTTCGGTTTTGACTGCCGCTTCCAGCTCGTCAAGGAGGACGGCACGGTCGACGAGATTGGCGGGCAGTAATTCAATCAAAAAAGGGAGACCGGCTATGGAGCCGGTCTCCCTTTTTCGTTCTTTCCGTTTATGTTATGCCGCGTTGTCTGTGGCAAGCTCGGTGATGGAATCACGCCTTGCGCAGAACGAGCACAGGCGCGTGCGGCTCGCGGCGATCGCCTGATCGACGCTGCCCATCGTCAGCGTTTCACTATTGTTGAGCGCCTGACAATCCTCGTGTGTATGATAGACCTTGCCGAATGGCGCCCAGTAGACGTCGACGCCGTCGAGCACCTGCTCCGCCTCGGTGAGCTGCTCCTGCGAGACGGGATCCCAGTCGTAACTCGTCAGGCCGCCGATAAGCAGCGCAATGACCGCGACGACCGTGCAGATGACCTTGGTTTTCTTGTCGAGGTCCTTGTTCGAGAGCATCAGCACAACAATGGGGATAAAGGCGAAGCAGCACACAATCAGGCCCATGTTGTTCCACAGCCAAAACTTGGCCTTGTTTTTCGCGGAGGCGGGGTCGATGTGATTCGCCCTTTTCCAAAGCTGTGAGCCGATGACCACGCAGATCAGGTCGAGCACGATGAAGGCGATGAGCTGGTACATCACCGGCAGGAACGTGAAGTTGATCTTGCCGAAGAGCACGAGCGCCGCAAGCACCTCGAAGACGATCGCCAGCACCCAAAGCACCGCCGCGCCCACGCGCAGCGCGCCGGGGTTGCCCTTTTCGGGGGCGGGCTTGATGCTGTGCTGCACCGTTTGCACAGAGTCCTGCGCCGCCTGCGGCTTTGCCTTGGGCTTTTTGACCTCGCCGCCGTCCGTGGCGGAAACGATTTTGTGTTCTTTCTTTTCAGCCATGTTGCGATTCCTCCCTCAAATCGGTCTACTTTATCAGAATATCACAAAAAACGGGATTTCTCAACTCTTTTTTCCGTGCCCTCCGCCGGGGCGGCAGACAAGGGTGTGGTATGGGATGAAGTGTTGACGGAACAATATGGTAAGCGGGTATACAAATCAGTAAACCTTATTGACGGAGCATTCCCGCTTCACGTCAGGAAAGAGCTTCCCTCACGTTGGAACGAACGTCGGACAACGGTCGAACGCACGCCGAAATCGACGAGCGAAGAGCGGAAATCGGACAGAAAAGCGCAAAGGCGATAATAGACTTACGAATCGAAAAATCCGTTATCAAAGTGATGGAACGCATCGGCGGCGCATCTGAATGGATGAAGACAAACCGCATGGCCTTTTGCGATGATTTCCGACATTTCCGCCTTTTAAGTCTATATTGCCGGCGCGGCTGAATATAGACTTAATCGGACGAGATTCGACAATGTGCAGGAAATGAATCAACCGCTTCCACGCGGCGAATACGTCGCATTTTGCCTTGCGGTTTTCTTTGACAGGGGCGTTGACGATTGACAAGGCGGAGGCGGGGGAGTAAAATTTTACCAACCAAATGAAACGGGAGAGACAGTACGATGACGGCGGATTACCACGTTCACAGCGATTTCAGTTTCGACAGCAAGGCGCCCATGGAGACGCAGATCGAGCGAGCCATGGAGCTGAGGCTCGACGAGCTCTGCTTTACCGACCATGTCGACTACGGCGTGCGGCGGGACTGGGACGATCCGGCGGCGGTGGAGGAGCGGAACGGAAAGCCCTATCGTAATGCCGATTACCCTCACTATTTTGAAAAGCTTGCCGAAATGAAACGCCGCTATGCGGAGCGCATCACGCTCCGGCAGGGGCTGGAGTTCGGCGTACAGCGGCACACGATCCCTCAGTTCAACGCCTTGTGGGAATGCTGGAGCGGCGAGCTGGATTTTACGCTTTTGAGCGTTCATCAAGTGGGCGATCAGGAGTTCTACCCGCCGGAGTATATGGAGGGACGGACGCAGGACGAGTATAATCTGGGGTACTATGAGGAACTGCTCGCCGTCGCGCGGGACTTCGACCATTACTGCGTGCTGGCGCATCTGGATGTGATGCGCCGCTACGACCCGCGGGGCGAATATCCGTTCAAGAAAACGCGCGATATCGTTGCGGAGATCCTGCGTACCGTCATTCAAAAGGGTAAAGGCATCGAACTCAACACGGCGAGCTGGCGCTATGAGCTGGAGGATATCCAGCCGAGACGGGAGATATTCCGCCTTTACCGCGACCTTGGCGGTGAGATTCTGACAATCGGAAGCGACGCCCACCGTCCGGAGCGAGTCGGCGGCAATTTTGCCGAGGCGCGCGCGATTTTGCGCGACGAGCTGGGGTTTCGCCGTTTTTGCACGTTTGAGCATATGGAACCGAGGTTTTACGAGCTTTGACAGGGAAGGAGAATGAAAATGCCTGATTACGTCATCGCGACGTCCTCCACCGCCGACCTGCCGAGAACGTGGCTCGATGAGCACCACGTTCCGTTTATCAGCTATACCTACAGTGTCAACGGCACCCTTTTTGAGGACGATTGCAGAGAAGAACGGCGCGCCGAGGTCTATGCCGGCATGCGCAAAGGAGATGCGCTGAGGACCTCAATGGTCAACGAGGCCACCTATTATGGCTTCTTCGAGGGGCTGATGGCGGAAGATAAGGACGTTATTTTTCTTGATATGTCGCAAAAAATGTCGTCTTCGTACCATAGCTGCGCGGCGGCGGCGATCCAAATTCGCACGGAGCATCCCGGGCGCAAGCTTTACGTGATGGATACGCGCTGCATATCCGGCGGCCTCGGGCTATTGGTCATGGAGATGGTACGCCGCATGGAATCGGGGGTGGGCTTCGACGAGGTCGTGGCGTGGGGCGAAGCGAACAAGCTGAAGATCGCCCATCGCTTCACGGTGGACGACCTCAAGTACCTCAAAGCGGGTGGCCGTGTTTCCAACGCCTCGGCGCTGGTTGGATCGCTTTTGAGCATCAAGCCGGTGCTTTACGTGCCGGACGGCGGCACGCTGGATGTGGTGAAGAAGGCGCGCGGACGGCGCGCGGCGCTCGACGCTGTCCTCAACGGCGTATTGCACGACCTTTCCAAAATCAACGCGACGGGCGCGGAGATCCACATCCTCCACGCCGACTGCCTTGCCGATGCGGAATATATCAGAAATGAGATCAAAAAAGCGCATCCCGAGGTAGGCGAGATCGCCGTTACATTGCTTGGCGTGGTGATCGGCGCGCACTGCGGGCCGGGTCTTCTGACGGTGTTCTATCTCTGCGGGGGGCGCAGCCCCGATTGATCCGGGGAAAGGAGCGTGAGACTATGCCGGTTTTGGGCGCGATCATTGTTCCGCACCCGCCGCTCATCCTTCCGCGCGTCGGCAAAGGGCAGGAGAAGAGGATACAGGCCACCGTGGACGCCTATCGCGCCGCAGCGGCGCGCGTCGCCGCATGGGAGCCGGACGCGCTGATCGTTTCAACGCCGCACAGTGTGATGTATTCCGACTACTTTCACCTCTCGCCCGGTACCGGCGCGCACGGCGACATGTCCCGCTTCGGCGCGGCGGACGAACGGCTTGAGGCCGATTACGACGTTTCGCTTCGAAACGAGGCGATCCGGCTTGCAGAGGAGGAGGGACTGGACGCGGGAACGCTTGGCGAGCGCGACGCGTCGCTCGATCACGGCGCGTTCATCCCGCTGTGGTTTTTGCGCGCGGCGGGCGTGCGCTGTCCCATCGTGCGCGTGGGACTGTCCGGCTATTCACCGCTTCATCACTACCGACTGGGGCAGTGCTTTGCACGCGCGGCGGAAAATCTCGGGCGGCGCATGGCGTTTGTCGCGAGCGGCGACCTTTCCCATAAACTGAAGCCCGACGGGCCATATGGCTTTGCGCCTGAGGGGCCGGTATACGACGAGCAGGTCACGGCGGCGATGGCGTCGGGCGATTTCCTGCGTTTTCTCACGATGGACGAGGGGCTTTGCGACCGTGCGGCGGAGTGCGGACAGCGCTCGTTCCAGATCATGGCTGGCGCGTTGGATGGCCTCGCGGTCGAGCCGGAGCTGCTCTCCCACGAGGGACCGTTCGGCGTCGGCTACGGCGTCGCGGTGTTCACGGTCACAGGACGCGACTTATCGCGCCGTTTCGGCGAACGCTTCGCCGAAACGCGGCGGGAGCGCGTTTCGGTACAGAAGGCCTCGGAGGGCGCGTGGGTGCGCCTCGCGAGGCTGTCGCTCGAAACCTATGTCAAAACCGGAAAGCGGTTAGATTCGCTGCCGAGCGGCCTTCCCGCCGAACTGGCGGAAACGCGCGCGGGGGCGTTCGTCTCGCTCCACATCGGTGAGCGATTGCGCGGCTGCATCGGCACGATCGCGCCGACGGCGCCTTCGGTGGCGTGGGAGATCGTGCAAAACGCGGTCTCCGCCGGAGTGCGCGACCCGCGCTTTTCACCGGTGCGCACAAGCGAACTGGACGAGCTGACCTACAGCGTGGACGTGCTCGGCGAGAGCGAACCCATCGTATCGCCCGCGCAGCTCGACGTGAAGCGTTACGGCGTGATCGTTTCCTGTGGGACGCGACGGGGACTGCTGCTGCCCGACCTCGACGGCGTGGACACGGTCGAGCGCCAAATTGAGATCGCGCGCGAAAAGGGCGGCATCGGCGCGCTGGAGAAGTACCGGCTGGAGCGCTTTGAGGTGGTGCGGCACACATGAGGGGGACGTGTGAGCTGTGCATGGGCAGTACGCGCACGGGACATGAAACGTACTCGTGACGAACGGAACGGCCGGAGAAGCGCCGCGGCGCGAGATATTGCCGCTCATCGACGCGGTGGACATCGACCTAAAAGACTTCACGGACGCGCGGTATCTGTCGCGCTTTTTCCCACGCTACCGCATGACCGGCCGTCCGCCGACGGAAGTGGACACGGCCTGCCGTCTGGCGGAGGTCGCGCGGGAGACGCTGGAGCACGTGTATACCGGCAACTGCTGAAAAAACGGACGGTCCCGCGGGACCGTCCGTTTCGCTAGACGCCGAACGCCGAGCTCCACCTCGTGCGCGACAAAGGATTCCCCAATCACACCGCTCGAAAGGCTGACGATCTCCGCCGTTTTTACCATGGCAAACGCTCTCCCTGAAAGTGATTTATCCACGGATGGGAGCACTGCGCGGTTAATTTGTCAAGCGGGATTGCGTTTGCGGCGGATTTGTGATACAGTCGGCAAAGAGGAATCATGCTAAGACAAGGGAGCGGGAGAAATGAACATATTCGACATCCTTGGCCCCGTGATGGTGGGGCCGTCGAGCTCGCACACGGCGGGCGCGGCACGCATCGGGCGTATGGCGCGCACCCTGTTGGGCGAGGAGCCCGCGGAGGTGATATTCCACCTGCACGGCTCATTTGCCGAGAGCGGACGCGGACACGGCACCGACCGTGCGCTGGTCGCGGGGCTTTTGGACATGAAACCGGACGATTTGCGCATCCCGAACGCCTTTGAAGAAGCGGAAAAGGCGGGGCTTGCCTATTCCTTCGACCGGGTGGACCTGCGCGACGCGCATCCGAACACCGTCGTCGTCGAGGTCACGGGCAAAAGCGGGAAGAAGCTTGAACTGGAGGCGTCGTCCGTCGGCGGCGGACGGATCCGCGTCAACAAGCTGAACGGCGTGGAGGTGGACTTCACGGGCGAGTACAACACGCTCATCATTCAAAACAAGGATGAAAACGGCGTGGTCGCGGCGGTGACGACCATTCTCAACCAGCTTCGCATCAACGTGGCGAATATGAGCCTCTGCCGCTCGCGCCGCGGCGGCGACGCGTTGATGGTCATTGAGACCGATCAGCACATCAAACCGCACCAGGTGATGTTTATGGCGGACCTGGAGGGGATCCTTTCGGTCACTTATTATGATAAGGAGGTGGAGGACGATGTCTCTGGATTCGATGAGTCAAATCTTTGAGGAGATGGAACGCAGCGGCAAGGAGTTTTGGGAGATCGTGCTCGCTTCCGACATGGAGGAGCGGCAGGTCACGCGCGCGGAGTCGATCGCGAAGATGCTGACCGTTTGGCAGGCGATGAAGGACGCGGCGGACTCCTATACCGGCGGGCGGCGCAGCATGAGCGGCCTCGTCGGCGGCGACGGGCTCAAAATGCGCCAGTATGCCATCCGGGGGCAGGCGATGAGCGGCGGCTACGTCAGCGAGGTCATCGCCGAGGCGCTTTCCATGGCGGAGTCCAACGCCTGCATGCGCCGCATCGTCGCCGCGCCCACGGCGGGCGCCTGCGGCGTGCTGCCCGCGGTGCTGCTGCCCCTTTGCAAGTATGAAGATCTTACGCAGCATCAGATATTGGAGGCGCTTTACGTCGCCAGCGGCATCGGCGCGGTCATCGCGTACCGCGCGGGCATTTCCGGCGCGGCGGGCGGCTGCCAGGCGGAGATCGGTACGGCGGCGGCAATGTCGGCGGGGGCGCTCGTGGCGCTGCGCAAGGGGACGAAGGAGCAGATCGGCCATGCCGTGGCGATGGCGCTCAAAAACCTGATGGGTCTTGCCTGCGATCCCGTGGCGGGCCTCGTCGAGGTACCCTGTGTCAAGCGCAACGTCATCGGCGCGGTGGACGCGGTCAGCGCCGCGGACATGGCGCTCGCGGGCGTCGAGAGCCGCATCCCCGTCGACGAGGTGATCGACGCGATGGGCGAGGTGGGACGCAGGCTTCCCGTGGAGCTGCGTGAGACGGCGCTCGGCGGCCTTGCCGCGACGCCGACGGGGCGCGCGGTCAAAAAGAGCCTGCGCGAAGGCACGCACGGCGCGATATTGTAAAGAGAACGGACAAGGAGGATGGCAACTATGCCCTGCACTACCATTTTGGTCGGAAAGAACGCCGCGAACGACGGTTCCACCATGATCGCGCGCACCGACGACGGCTCGTTCGACGTCAAGAAGCTTATCGTCGTCGAGCCCGGCAAGCAGCCGAAGAAGTACAAGTGCGTCATCTCGCATTTGGAGATCGAACTGCCGGACAAGCCCCTGCGCTACACCGCCTGCCCGAGCGTGGACCGCGAGAAGGGCATTTGGGCGGCGACCGGCATCAACGCCGCCAACGTCGGCATGACCGCGACGGAGACCATTACCTCGAATCCCCGCGTGCTCGCGGCGGACCCGCTTGTGGTCTACGAGAAAGCAAAGTCCCGCCGCGGAAAGGACAAGATCGGCGGCATCGGGGAGGAGGACATCGTCGTGCTCGTCCTTCCGTATATCCACAGCGCGCGCGAGGGCGTGCTGAGACTCGCGGAGCTGCTTGAAAAATACGGCACCTACGAGTCCAACGGCGTCGCGTTCAACGACGAAAACGAGGTCTGGTGGATGGAGACCATCGGCGGGCATCACTGGATGGCGAGGAAAGTGCCCGACGACGTTTGCGTCGTCAATCCCAACCAGTTCGGTATGGACGCGTTCGACCTGAAAGACGCCTTTGGGGCAAAAAAAGCGCACCTGTGCTCAAAGGATCTAAAGAAATTCATTGCCGATAACTGCCTCGACCTCAACCAAAACGGCGCGTTCAACCCGCGCGACGTGTTCGGCTCGCACTGCGATCAGGACCACATCTACAACACGCCGCGCGCGTGGTTTATGGGGCGCTATTTAACGCCGCACTCCCACCGCTGGGACGGTGAGAACGCCGAGTTTACGCCCGAGAGCGACAACATCCCGTGGTCGTTCGTTCCCGACCGCAAGGTGGCGGTGGAGGATGTGAAGTACCTGCTCTCGTCCCACTATCAGGGTACGCCCTACAACCCCTATTCCGGACAGGATACCGGCAAGCGCGGCATGTACCGTTCCATCGGCATCAACCGCACGGGCGTGATGTCCGTGTGCCAGATCCGTCCCAATGTGCCGGAGGCGATCCGTGGGCTTGAGTGGATCTGCTTCGGCTCCACGACGTTCGACGCGTTGCTGCCCGTCTATCCGAATGTGCCGAAGATGCCGAAGTACCTGAGCGGCGTGACGCTCGACGTCTCAACGGAGGATTTCTACTGGGGCAGCCGCCTGCTCGGCGCGCTCGCAGACCCCAACTATCATAGCTGCGTCCAGCACATCCAGCGCTATCAGGACGCGGTGATGGTCAAGGGCCGGCAGATCGTGCGCGAGTATGATGAGAAGATGGCAAAGAGCAAGGACTTTGCGCTTGCCGCCGAGGCGAACGAGAAGCTCTGCGCCATGGCGAAGGAGCAGACGGTCGCGACGCTCGGCAAGGTGCTCAAGGAAGCGAGCACGCACATGAAAAACGGCTACAACCGCGCGGACAAGCTGTTCATGAACGGGCAGCTCAAAGTGGACGGCAACCTCGTCAAGGGCGCGGAGCTGCGCAAAATGCTCGTTCCGGCGCAGAAAAAATCAAAACGCAGCAAAGCAAAGACAAGCTGAAGCGGGG
>JAWRIJ010000125.1:0-8621 GCA_040307975.1 Oscillospiraceae bacterium
GTTAAGCTCCGCTCGGTATTTCGCCTTTACGTCCGCCTTGAGCGCGGCAAAGCACGCTTGCACGCCCGTGTGAACAAGCTCCATCGGATACGTCCACACGCCGTCCTTCAGTTGGTTTTCCCACTCAAAATCGCCTGAGGCGACGGGGGTGTGGCGCTCGTCGATCAGCACCGCCTTGATGCGGGTGGAGCCCAGCTCAATGCCGAGCGCGGTTTTCGTTAAGTCCATCATTTCAGCTTCCAAACCAAGTCCTTGACCAGCAGCTCTTCCTCCAGCTTCTCCGGCGTGGTATCTTTTGAGATGTGGACAAACTCAATGTCCAGCATCCTCGCCCAGTCGCGCAGCATGTCCGCGCCCACGTCGTAAGAAAGCACCGTATGATGCGCGCCGCCCGCCGTGATCCAGCACTCGACGCCGGTGGTGAGGGAAGGCTCAGCCCGCCACATCACGCGTGCCACGGGGAGATTCGGCATCGGAAGGATGGGCTTGACCGCCTCGATGTCCTGCACGATCAGGCGAAGCCTTCCTCCCATGTCGATCATGCTCGCCACGACGGCGGGACCCGCCTTGCCCTCGAACACGAGACGCGCGGGATCCTTTTCGTTCATGCCGATGCCGAGCGGGTGCGTCTCGATGCGGGGTCTGCCCGCCGCCACGCTGGGACAGACCTCCAGCATGTGCGCGCCGAGCGAGTACTCCCGCCCGTGAACCAAATGATAGGTGTAGTCCTCCATGAACGCGGACGCGCCATTGCCGCCCTCGCCCATCGCCTTGATGATCGCGGTCATCGCGGCGACCTTCCAGTCGCCCTCCGCGCCGAAGCCATAGCCCTGCGCCATCAGGTGCTGGGAGGCAAGCCCCGGGAGCTGCTCCATGCCGTAGAGGTCCTGGAAGGTGTTCGCGAACGCGCGGCAGCCCTCGCGATCGAGCATTTTCCGGATGGCAAGCTCCTCGCGCGCCTGATAGCGGATGGCGTTCACATCGTCGGTCGCAACTTCGTAGGCGGCCTTGTAGGTCTCCATCAGCGCGTCGATCTCGGCGTCCGTAACGGCGTTCATCTCGCGCACGAGATCGCCCACCGCCCAGGTGTTCACCTGCCAGCCAAGCTTGATCTGCGCTTCGACCTTGTCGCCCTCGGTGACGGCGACCTCGCGCATGTTGTCACCGAAGCGCATCACCTTCATACGCTTCGACACGGCGACGCCCGCCGCGGCCTTCATCCAGTCGCCGAGGCGTTTGCGGACGGTTTCATCCTTCCAGTGTCCGGCGACGACCTTGCGCGGCTTACGCAGGCGCGCGCCGAGGAAGCCGTGCTCGCGGTCGCCGTGCGCCGCCTGGTTGAGGTTCATGAAGTCCATGTCGATCTCGTCGTTCGGGATCTCGACATTGTACTGCGTGGCGAGGTGACACCACGGCTTTTGCAGGTCGCGCAGCCCGTCGATCCACATTTTGCTGGGGCTGAACGTGTGACACCATGTGATGATGCCGGCGCACTCGCCGCGGTAATTCGCCTCGCGGATCGTGTCCGCGATCTGCGCGTTGGTCTTCGCCGTCACCTTGTAGACCAGCGGATAGGGCAACGCCTCGGACAACTCCGCCGCCATCTCACGCGCGCGAGCGTCCACCGTGTCGAGCACCTCCTGGCCATAGAGATCCTGACTGCCGACAATGAACCAAAATTCGTAGTTCTTCAATGATCTTACCCTTCTTCCACGTGCAATCAATAGAAGCCCCAGAACGCCTTGATGGGATCGGGACCCCAGTAGATGAACTGATGAGACACATACCCCGCCTGACGCCACGCGAGCAGCACCGCGACCGTGACCGCGCCGACCCACACGCTGCCGGTGAGCTTATACATCTTGCGATAGATGTAGTTCATGATCGGCGTGAGCAGGATGACGGGCAGGATGGTGTGGAGGTTGAACACCACGCCGTGGTTGGGGTTGGAGAAGGTCAGGGCCATGGCGAGGAACACGCACAGCTCCGCGCCGAAGGAGGTGACCGCCACGTTGATGACGGTATCCGCGCGGTCGCTCACGCCCTTGAGCGACCAAAGGTTGTTGAGCGTGCTGATGACCAGCGTGAACGGGAGCATGAGCAGCGTGTACTTCACCACGCGCATGAAGCCGTAGGCGGGCAGCATCTCAAAGGAGTGGTCCGCGAACATAAAGCGGGTGCTGAACGCGCCCTTGATGAACGCGGCGCAGACATAGAACGCGGCGAAAAGGATCGCGCCGACAAACAGGCTCTTGAAGAAGTTTTTCCAGCCGCAGGCAAGATGCACGTCCTTGAGGCCCGCGACGCTTCCGCTTTGGCTCTTGCGCGTAATGGCGCCAAGCAGCAGGAACAGCAGCAATCCGACGACCGCCGTGCAGATGATCATGACGAACGTGCGTACCTGACCCGGTTCCCACGGCAGCCACTTCGTCGCCGTGGCGTTAGAGAGCTTAAACGACAGATCCGCGTCCGAGCTCTGCCACACGCCGTAGAACGCGGCGATGGTGGAGAAGATCGCGGCGATGAGGAAGTTCTTGCTCTTGGGCGCGATCGTGGGCGCATAGGTCTCCATGACGCAGGACCCGAAGAGCTTCGTGCGCATCAGGATGGAGGTCAGCGCGACCAGCATGCCGATACCGGCAAGGAGCGCAAGCGTCGTAAACGCAAGCGTCCAGTAGCTGCTCGACACGTTGCGCGCGTCGATAGGCGCGCTGCCTGCGGCGCCCAGTTCGCCGTTGTTGTAGTGCATGCTCTGGACGAAGAACTCCACCGTCTTGCTGATGGCGGCGTCGTCCCACAGCATACCGTTGTGGAAGGTCTCCGGGCTGAACATCACGCGCGCGGTGCCCTTCTCAACAGCCGCCGCGAGCGCGGGGGAATTGACGACCGTGGTGTCGAACATCGGCCCGATGTAGGTGGAGGTCGCCTCGGGGTCTATGGAAACGTCGGGGATCTCATACCAGCCGTTGCGCTCGACCGTCGCGCCGGCGGTGTGGAAGATGCCCTTGTACTGGTCGGTCTCGCCCATGTAATAGTAGCCGTCGTCCTCATGGGTGCCCACGCCGGTGAGCGCGTTGACCTGCGGGTCGCGCTGCACCTCGATGCCGGCGACCGTGACCTTCTTGCCGAAGCCGGAGCCCGGGGACATTCTAGACGCTTTGATGTAGGTGGAGACTTTCTCCTCCTGCTCGCTCTTCATAAAGCGGTACACCGCCATGTCCTCCGCGCTGAGCGCGGCGGCGGCGATCTCGTCGGCGTCCTGCGTCAGCTGCTCCTCGGCGATCTCCACGCCGAAGTTATCGTGCAGGATGTTGAGCATGCGGTCGTTGAGCGTCAGATACGCGCCGTCGAGATAGATGGCGGCGGCGCAGCCCAGCGTGCCCGCGGAATGCGCCCACAGTCCAACGCGGCTTTGGTCGACATAGGAGATGTTGCGAACGTATTTGAGCGCGTCGTACATGCCCTGCGCGCCGCCGCGGAAGTAGTTCTCCTCGCGGGTGCCGTCGTCGGTGATGGCGGGCTGTCCCGACTCGCCGCAGCTATACATGCTGACGTTGAGCACCACGAAGCCGCGCTTGGCAAGCTCCCAAGCGACAAGGCTCGTCGCAGGGAGGCTCTCCGAGCCGCCGTGGAACAATATCACGGCGGGGACGCTCGCGTCGCTGTTAATGTTGCGCGGCTGGTACTGGTCAAAGGAAAGCGTCGCGCCGCGGACGTCGAGCTTGACGGTCTCGACGTTGTAGCGGTAGCCGCCGGTCTGGATCACGTTGGCGCAGGCGCTGAACAGCACGATCAGCGCGAGGAAGAGCGCCATCAGGCGCCAGCTTCCCTCCGAGGTCTTGAGCGTAAGCTTTTCTTTCATGTTCGTCTCCTTATTTGTTACCCATTAGTCACGATTTGCGTTTTCTTCCGTGATCGAAACAATTTCCCCCGTCTTGGCGTTGACCAGTACGATTTGGTTCACGGACGGCTGATAGAGAACGACCCGATACACCGGCGGGTCAGCGGATTTGTCAAGCTCCGACTCGATCTTCGGCGTCGTCGTGCGGTTGAGTTCAAGCGCTTCGAGCGCGAGGTCCTCCGCTTTTGACTTGCCGATCTGTCCGCTGCATCCCGCGAGCGGCAGGCAGAGCGCAAGCGCCAGCAGCGCGCTGAGTATTCTTTTTTTCATCCCGTGTACCCTTTGCGCGCTCACACCGCGAACGCGTTCGTGCCGATGAGGATCAGCGCCGCGAAGAGGGCGGCGGAAAACCAGCCGACATAGATGTTCCTGCTCTTGCGATAAAGCGCCGTATTGAGCACGGAAAGCAGCGTAAAGGTCGGCACGAGCACGGTGGTCTTCATGCTGAACACGAGCGAGTTGGGGTGGCCCGTGACGAACGGCGGCGCGCCGTAGAAAAACGGAGGCTGGTGCGTGCTCTTGAGGCCGGCGTAGTAAATGACGAGCACGATCAGGAAGCCGCCCGCGCCGATCAGCCAGCCGAAGACATACTGCTTCACCACATCGCCCGTTCCGCCGTTGCTGCCGAGAGAGGCAAAAGCGTTGCTCACCGTATTCATCACGCCGAGCGCGAACACGAACAGTGCAAAGTAGCCGAGGATATGGCTGAAGCGCTTGAGCGTGACCGGCATAACGCCGAACTGCCAAAAGCGGAAGTCGATCTTGAACATTGCATAGCAGAGGTTGACCACCACGAACACACAGAACATCAGCGCCGCGGCGTAGACCAGCGCAAGCAGGACACGGCCCGCGCGGATCTTGCCCTCGTCGTCGGCAAAGCCGTAGGAGGCGAGCGTTGCGCCCTGCTTCCTCGCAAAAGCAAAGTGCCATGCAAGGAACACCGCCAGCAGAATCAGGGAGTTGATAACCGCAAGCCACACGAGGTTATTTGCCCAGTTCATCGGCAAGAACGCTGTGGCGGGCTTCATGGCAAGCTTCAGCCCCACTTTGTGCAGCGTCAGAATGGGGACGGCGATGCACGCCGCGAGCCCCGCCAGCTTGCTCCACATCGGAGCGGCAACGGGCACGATCTCCTTGCGGTTGTTGAGCGCGGAGAACACTTCGCCGTCGAGCAGAACGCAGCCAAGGCTGACGGCAAACGCAAGCAGCGCGAGCGTTGCGAGCACGCAGAACAGCTCCTTGTACATCCACACCTGGTCGTTGCTGCCAAGCGCGGTGCCGCTCGGAATCGCCTTTTCAAAGTAGTCGACCATCGCGCCGATGGAGTCGCGGCAGATGATGTTGCCGATATGCGTGGTGTTCGGCGTATAGATGACGCGCGCCGTGCCCGCGTCAAAGTCGCCGTAGACCTGTCCGGCGACGATGGGCTGATCGGTGCCGAAGAAGTTCTCAAGCTGCTCGCTCTTGAGCAGGTTAATGGGGTCCTCGTGCGTGGCAAAGACCACCATCTCGTCGCTCTGCGCGTTGATGTAGCCGACGTTGAACCGGAACTCGGAGGATTCGTGGCTCTTCATCATATCCACAAACGAGCCGGAACCCCACGGCATGATCGCGCTGATCTTATCGGCGTAATCCAGCGCCGCGTTGGCGATGTAAGTGCCGCCCATCGAGTGACCGACAAGGCCGATCTTGTCCTGATCCACGAACTTGTAGGACAGAAGCTGCTCAATGCCGATCGAAGCGCCGCCGTCCATGCGCAGCGCGGACTCGTGGCTGGCGCCGCCGCCGGCGTTGGTCGCCGCCGCGCCGGAAACGAAGTCGGACGATCCGGAGCCGTAGGCGTCGACCGTCAGCACCACGTAGCCTCTGCGTGCGAGCTCGATGGTGTAGTTCGTCACGGTTTGCAGATAGTCGCTGCCGCCGTGCATGTTCAAAATCGCCGGCGCGGGTTCCGCGGACGAGACCGTCTTGGGAACGAACAGCTGCCCATGCAGCGTGCCGCCCTCGGAGTTCGGATAGTAAACGTCCTGGATCTTCACATTGCCCCAGTCCGAGTTGAACCCGGACGCGATAGCCATAAAGACGAACACGAGGATCAGGCTGCACGCCGCGATCATCTTCGCCTTTGAGGCCGATCCGTTTTTGCTGCTCATTTCTTTTCCTCCTAATCACTGCAATTGTTGTCTATTGTCCCGCATCCCCTCGATGCGTAAGGCACTTGTGTCATTCGCCGCACCAGCCCCGCAGCCGCTCCGCCAGCTCGTCCATGCACCCGACGTCCCACATCAGGGAGCTGAGCAGGTACTTGTCCCTCGTATCGCGCGAGCAGACAAACGCGTCCACGACGTCGTCCGCGGTGAGGCCGATGTCGCGCGGCGTTGTCGGCGCGCCGATCTCCGCGAGCAGGCGCTTCAGCTCCGTGCGCTCGGGCAGCTCGTCGAACGCCTTCAGGATCTCGTTCCACGCGCCGACAATGCGCTCCGCCCGTGCAAGACGCCCCGTCCGCCCGTTCTTCCCCGTCCGCTGTTCCAGCCGGATCAGCTGATCTGCGGCCTTCGGGAATACGCGGCGCAGATTTGCCTCCCACGCCGCGGCGTCGAACCGGTCCGCCGCCGCCTCGGCGCGCGCCATGTCCGGCCGCATCGTCCGCAGCGTCTCGACAAGCCGCAGCGTCAAAAGCATGCCGACGCACACCTGAACGCCGTGCAGCTCGGGCTCTCTTCCCCGCTCAAGCGCCATCATCTCCCAGCAGTGGGAAAAATAATGCTCCAGTCCCGACGCCGGATGCGAGTTCCCTGCGAACGCCATCGCGATCCCGCTCGTCACAAGCCCCTCGGCGACGGCGTGTACCGCGCGTTCTTCTCTTTGCACGATGCCTCTCGCCGCGTCCACCGTCTCCTTCAGCGAGCGGCGGACCAGCCCCGCGATGGCGTCGCAGTAGTATTCGCCGGTCACGATATGCGAAACTTTCCAGTCGCACAGCGCGGTATACTTTGCAAATACGTCGCCCAGCCCCGCGTGGATCATACGCATCGGTGCCTCCGCAAGCACGCCGGTATCACACAGGATCGCGGCGGGCATCTTCTCTTTGAGCGAGCGCTTAACGTTCCCGATCTCCACGGACGCCCCGTCGGACGCGTAGCCGTCCATCGACGGCGCGGTCGCAACGATCAGGCAGGGGCGCCCCGTCGCTCCGCCGAGCACCTTGCACAGATCGTTGATCACGCCGCTGCCGACGCCAAGGATCGCGTCGCAGCCATTCTCGAATCGCAAAAGCAGCGTGCCCGCGGCCTGCTCGGACGGCTTGACGCGACCGCCGTCCTCGCCGGAGAGAACCAATGCGGAATAGTCGATCCCGCTTTTTTTCAGCGCCTCGCACACATCCTTTCCGGCGACCGCGCAGCCGTTCTCGTCGCACACCACCATCGGACGGCGGCAGCTCAGCGCGCGCAGCGCGTCGGGAACCATCCACGCGGCGCTGGAGCCGATCTTCAGATACGGAACGGGCGCCTTGTGCCGTCTTCCGCAGGAGCAGGCAAAGCCCTCCGGGCGGATCAAGTTCTCCAGCGGAATCAGCTCGATATTGTCCATCGTCATTTATTCTCCCGCCCTTCGCAACACTCTTGCGGCAGCCGCTCGCCGCTCCAGTTGTGTAATTCGCTCATTTACGCCCTTTATTTCATTTCTTTTTTATCACTATTGACAACAAAAGGAAAGAAGTCCCTTGTCAGCTTTTGGACATTTATTGACCTCTTTCTTGTTTTCCGGTCAATGGCGGTCTATAATAAAGCCAAATCAAGGATGGGGGGATCCGTCATGCTCGCCAATTATGAACACCGCGCCTTTGACAAGGGTTCGCATCTCTGGATCGAAAAGTATTCCGGATTGCGCAACATCCCCCACTGGCACTTTGAGAGCGAGCTGATCGCCTGCCTCGCCGGCAGGGCGACCGTGATGCTGGAAGGGCAGTATTACGAGCTGACGCCGGAATACTGCGTCTTTTGCAACAGCGAGAGCATCCACAACATCGTAAGCGACCGGGACAGCCTGCTTTTGGTCGCGCAGCTTGAAAAGCCCGCCGGGCACGAGTTGCCGGAATACCGCTTCAAAGCGCCGCTGTTCCGCGACCGTTATCTGGTCAAGGAGCGGATGCAGCGGATCTACCGCGAATATCAGACCAAGCCGCGCTTTTACGCCGAAATGGTCAACGCGGTCGCAACCGAGCTGATGGTGGACATCCTGCGCGGCGAGGAGCTCACGGAAAAGCGCGGCGACGACTCGTTCTCCGTGCTGCGCTACAAGGAACTGCTTTCCGAAATCGGCCGGCACTACAACACGCTCTCGTTCAAGGACGCCGCCGCCTTTATGAACATGTCTGAAGCGTATTTCTCCCGCTTTTTCAAGCGGGTGTCCGGCATGACCTTTTCGCGCTACCTCAACGTTGTGCGCGTCAGCCGCGCGATCGACCTGCTCGGCTCCAGTCCCGATCTCTCCGTGGGCGATCTGCTCGCGGAAACCGGGTTCAACACCATCCGCAACTTCAATCGCGTCTTCAAATCCGTTACGGGCTACGCCCCCAGACAGCTGCCCGCCAACTACATCCTCCACATCCGCTCCCTCACCACCGAGGTCAGCTTTTTCGACCCCACGCTGGACACCAGCGAAGCAATGTCCGGCGAAACAACATGACGTCTTTCTTCTTCCATGCGCGAAGAAGCGG
>JAWRIJ010000126.1:0-7417 GCA_040307975.1 Oscillospiraceae bacterium
CGCCGATCGCCTTGGGGTCGATCTTTACCAGCTCCGCCAGCGGGTCCTGAAGCCGCCGCGCAATGGAGACCGCGGAGCGCAGATTCACGTCGTAGTCGGGAAACTCCTCCGCCGCCAGCTTCGAGGCGGAGTACACCGAAGCGCCCGCCTCGTTTACGATCATATAGGAGAGCCCTCCTCCGGCCTCGCTGATGAGCTCGACCGCCATCTGCTCCGTTTCGCGTGAAGCGGTGCCGTTGCCGATGGCAATATGGGAGACGCCGTGGCGTTTGATCATCGCCTTGAGCGTGTCAATCGCCTGACGCTTGCGTTTTTCGCCCTGCGTGGGGTAGACGACGGTGGTGTCAAGCACCTTGCCCGTGCCGTCCACGACCGCAACCTTGCAGCCGTGGGCATAGCCGGGGTCGAGGCCCATCGTGACGCGTCCCTTGACGGGCGGCTGCATCAGCAGTGGCTTGAGGTTGAGCGCGAACATATGGATCGCGCCTTCGGAGGCGGTATCCGTCAGCTCCGCACGTACCTCGCGCTCAATGGACGGCTCGATCAGGCGGTCATAGGCGTCTTCACAGGCGGCGCGCAAAAATTCGGCGGCGCTCGTGCCGCTCTTGACGAAAGCGCCGTAAACGGCGCTGAGCGCAAAGTCACGGTCCGCCGTGACGCTGACTTTTAAGAAGCCCTCCTTTTCGCCGCGATTGAGAGCGAGCACCTGATGCCCCTGCATCCGCGCGACCGGATGGACGAAGTCGTAGTAGAGGCGGTAGACGCTGTCCTCCTCGCCCGTCGCGGCGGAGCGGACGAAGCCCTTCTTCTCAAAAAGCGTGCGCAGCGTTTTGCGCAGCTCCGCGTCGTCGGAGATACGCTCGGCGATAATGTCGCTCGCACCGGCAAGCGCGTCCTCGGCAGTCTCGACACCCGCCGCCGCGTTCACATAGGGTTCGGCGAGCGCGCGGAGGTCGCCGAGCTCCTTCGGCTGGGCGAAGATCGTGTCCGCAAGCGGTTCAAGCCCTTTTTCCTTCGCGACGGTCGCGCGCGTGCGGCGTCTGGGCTTGTAGGGACGATAGAGGTCTTCGACCTCGGCGAGCGTCGCCGCGGCGTCAATGGCGGCGGCGAGCTCGTCCGTGAGCTTGCCCTGCTCGCCGATGGAGCTTTTGACCGCCTCGCGCCGCTCCTGCAGCGAGCGGAGGTAAGCAAGACGCTCCTCAAGCGCGCGCAGCGCGGTGTCATCCATCGAGCCGTGCAGCTCCTTGCGGTAACGGGCGATGAACGGGATGGTGTTGCCCTCGTCGAGCAGATCAACGACCGCCTGAACGTGCGCCTCGCTGCGCCCGAGTTCTTTTGCGATGATTTGTATAATGGGATCCATTCGGCAAACCTCTTTCGGGAAATTACTTATGGTAGAGCTTTTTGACCTCATAGCGAGGCTCGCAGGTGACGTTGACGCCAAGCCGCTTGTAAAGGTGGACGTCCTCCTCCGAGATGATGACGGAGAAGTGGGCGTCCGCGCCGCGGAGCTTGCCGAGTTGCTTCTGCGCGCGCGCGGCGAGCGGATTGGTGAGCGCGGAGATGGCAAGCGCGAGCAGCACTTCGTCGGAGTGCAGCCGCGGGTTGTTGTGACCGAGATGCTGGGTCTTCATGGCCGAAATGGGCTTGATGATGACGTCGGGCAGCAGGTCGAGATCATCGTCGATCCTGCCGAGAACCTTGAGCGCGTTCATCAGCATCGCCGCCGCCGCGCCGAGCAGCGAGGAGGTCTTGCCGGTGACGAGCCGCCCGTCGGGCAATGTCATCGCGCCGGCGGGCTTTCCGGTATCCTCCGCCTTTTCGAGCGCCGCGGCATAGGCGGGACAAAGGTCGCTTGTGACCTCCGCCCTCTGCATGACGAGTTCGAGCTTTCGCACCTGCTCGTCGTCCGCCTCGCCGCGCACGCGCGCGACCAACGTGTTGTAATAGCGACGCAGGATCTCCATGCGCGAGGCGTGCTGGCAGATTGCGTCGTCCACGATGCAGTTGCCTGCCATGTTCACGCCCATGTCCGTGGGCGAGCGGTAGGGACACTCGTTTTGGATGCGCTCGAAAATCGCGCGCAGGACGGGGAAGATCTCCACATCGCGGTTGTAGTTGACGGTCGTTTCGCCGTAGGCCTCCAAATGGAAGGGGTCGATCATGTTCACGTCGTTGAGGTCGGCGGTCGCCGCCTCGTAGGCGAGGTTGACGGGGTGCTTGAGAGGGAGATTCCAAATGGGGAAGGTTTCAAACTTCGCGTAGCCCGCGGAGGCGCCGCGCCGATGCTCATGGTAGAGCTGCGAAAGGCAGGTCGCCATCTTGCCGCTGCCGGGACCGGGCGCGGTGACGACGACAAGGGAATGCGCCGTCTCGATAAAGTCGTTTTTGCCGAAGCCCTCGTCGGAGACGATGTGCGCGACGTCGGAGGGATAGCCGGCGATCGGGTAGTGACGGTAGCTTTTCACGCCGAGCGCGTCGAGACGCTTCAAAAACGTGTCCGCCGCGCCCTGACCCGCATACTGCGTGACCACGATGCTGCCGACGTACAGCCCCAGTGAGCGGAACGAGTCCATCAAACGCAGGCAGTCGTCGTCATAGGTGATGCCGAGGTCGCCGCGCACTTTGTTTTTCTCAATGTCGTTGGCGTTGACGGCGATGACGATTTCGACGTCGTCTTTGAGCTGTTGGAGCATACGCACCTTACTGTCCGGCTGAAAGCCCGGCAGCACGCGCGAGGCGTGAAAGTCGTCAAACAGCTTGCCGCCGAACTCCAAATAGAGCTTGCCGCCGAACTGCGCGATGCGCTTACGGATGTGCTCGGACTGCATGGATAGGTACTTGTCGTTATCAAACCCGATCTTCATTTCAAAAATACCCCATTTCCTCCCATCTTAATAAAATGCATTATAAAGGAGGGATAGCCTGAAAAAAAGGCTTGACATTTTCAAATGGATGAGCTAATATACTACATGCTGACTCGCGCGGTTAGCTCAGCTGGTAGAGCACATGCTTGACGTGCATGGGGTCACAGGTTCGAGTCCTGTACCGCGCACCACGAAAAAAGACGGCTTGCAGGAGCAAGCCGTCTTTTTTCGCGCCGCCGCTTTGCGGCGGATCGGTTTCAAAACGCGCCGGCGCCCGACAGGGCGCCTTTTCCTTTTGTGTCCCTTGACCAATTGCGGTTTTGAATCTATAATATATGTTGTATATACTGTCGTGCTGAAAAATCCGAGTCAAGCGGCTCGATAAGATATGGTAGGAAAAGCAAATTTATGAAAGAAGGAGTACACATGAAGAGAATAAGCAAACGCATCCTGTCTTTGGGGCTCGTGTTGGCAATGATGCTCGGCATGAGCGTCACGGCCTCCGCGGCAGGCGGCTCGGTTACGCTGGAGGTCGGAGAGAGTCAAACGCTTTCCGCGACCTTCTACACCACCGGTGAATACCGGTGGACCTCCGACAACCCCTCGGTTTCGGTGAGCGGGAGCGAGGACACCGCGGTGATTACAGGCGTAAGCGCCGGCTCGGCGATGATTTACGCCGAGATCACCTATTATGAAATGACGGAGGATGAAGAGGGCAACGACCTGCCGATTCCGATCACCGAACAGGAAGCGTGGTCCGTTACGGTCAAGGAGAAGCCGACCGAGGAGAAGCCCGTCGAGGTGGAGATCGACATCAGCCAATCCTCGATGTGGCTTGACGTGGGCGAGTCGTATCCGCTCAGCGTTTCGGTCGTGAGCGGAAATGAGTCGGATGTGACGAATTTCTCGTGGCATAGCGGCAACGATTCCGTCATTTCCCTCAGCGGCTCCGGCAAAACCGCCACTGTGAACGCTCTGTCGGCGGGAATGGCTTCGGTCAGCGTAACGGCCACTTACGGCGCGGGCATGACGAAAACGGTGCAATGCTTTGTTACCGTGAACGCCGTGAGTGCACCCGTAAAAGTCAGCGGCGGTTCGCGTCTTAACATGAAGGCGGGCTCTTCGGAAAACGTTACCGCTTCGGTCAGCGGCGGCAGCGGCAGCTATGAATATGCGTGGAACCATCAGGGCGCGGTAACGCTTAAGGAAGAGATGCGAACCAACGCCGCGCTTTACGCCATGGAAGAGGGCTCCGGCACCGTGTCGCTGACGGTTTACGACGCGGAGAACCGCACCAATTGCGACACCACGACGTGGGAAGTGACGGTGGAGAGCTCCGCCACGCCTTTGAGCGTGACCGTCAGCCCGAGCAGCCTGAACCTCAGCGCGGGCGGCAGCGGCATGCTGACGGCGAACGCCAGCGGCGGCAGCGGCAACAACAGCAACTACCAGTATAACTGGCATTCCACCTCGAACAAGGTCAGCGTGTCCGGCAGCGGCGCGACCGCGACCGTGCGCGCGGTGAGCGCCGGCACCGCCACCGTTACCGTCGACGTGCTCGACAAGGCGACCGGACTGGTCAAGAGCGTGGACGCGGTCGTGGTGGTCGCGGGCGGCAGCGGCTCCTATAACGCAAGCGGCAGCGCGACCGTCGGCGCGAACTATCCGCTCTCCTCCGTCGCGAGCAACATTGCCTCCGAGTTCCAGCGCCAGTTCGGCAAGGCGGCAAGCAGCAGCGCGGTCGTCCAAATCACCTCGCCGAGCGGTCCGACCGGCATGCTGCGCGCGCAGAGCGGCAGCCAGCTGCGCAGCAACGAGAGCATCTCCTTCGGAAGCTTCCAGGGGGTCTACTTCCTGGCTACCTCGGCAGGCACGTTCACTACGGCTTATTCGTTTACCGACGGCGGCAACAAGCTCACCGGCACGCTGAGCATCACCTCTTCCGGCGGCTCGACGGTGACGGGAATGTCCATTAGCGCTACCTCGCTGGATATGGCGACCTACTCCAGCCGCTATCTCAGCCTGAACGTCACGCCCGTCAACGCGCCCTACAGCGTGCGCTGGACGTCGAGCAACTCCAGCATCGCCTACGTGTCCGGCAGCGGCACCTCCGTGACCGTGGAGACGGGCGGTTATGCCGGCAGCGCGGTCATTACCGCGACGGTCACGGGCACCAACGGCGGCAGCTTTTCCCGCTCCTGCACCGTCCACGTGAGCAGCTCGAAGGTCTACAACAATACGATGACAGTCACGCTCGGATCGGATTATTACGGCTCCAGCGCCAGCGACAACCTGGCCAAGCAGTTCCGCAGCGTCTACGGCTATAATCTGGACTATAACCGCGCGACAATACGCTTCAGCTCGACGGGCAACTCCCGCTACGGCGTTATGCATCAGGGCAATGGCAGCAGCATCCGCGCAAATACGAGCTATACCTTCAACGAGTGCGTGGACATGTATTTTGAGCCGCTCGACACCGGCACGTTCAGCCTGCCTTACGTGCTCGACTATCGGGGCGACTCGCTCTCCGGCACGCTGGACATTTACATCCGGGGGGCGAGCGTGAGCGCGACGATCAGCCAGACGTCGATGACGCTTGCCACCTACAGCAACCAAAGCCTCAACGTCAACGTCACTCCCTCGAACGTCTATTACACGGTGTCCTGGCGCTCGTCCAACACGGCTGTGGCGACGGTCAGCGGCAACGGTGTGAGCGCGACGGTCAAGAGCGCCGGTACCATTGGCACGGCGACGATCACCGCGGTTGTGACCGACCGCAACGGCGTGGAAGTCCGCCGCAACTGCACGGTCACGGTCTCGAACAAGAGCAACACTTATAATCCCAGCGTCTCCACGACCATCGGCGTGCCCTATCGCGGCACGGGCACCTATGACGCGCTGAAGGCGCAGTTCAAGAGCGTTTACGGCGTGAACCTGCCCGACAGCGCGACCATCCGCTTCTCCGCGATCAGCGGCAGCAATGTCGCGGTGGTGCGCCTTGCGAACGGAACGCCGGTCAAGACGAACACCAACTACACCATGGCGGAGTATGCCGCCATGTACACCGATCCCATCGCGGCGGGTACGAACAGCGCTACGTATACGCTGACCTACGGCGGCAACACGCTGACGGGCACGACCTCCATCATCATCAACGGCGGCAGCGTGAACGCGTCGATCTCGCTTGAGGGTACGCAGTCTTACTACTTCTATAACGCCGCGTCCGGCGGCGCGACGGGGTCGAGTATGCTGGGCTCCACCATCACGAACGCTTTCGGCGGCAACTGGAGCTATCTGCGCTTTGGCACGTCCACGAGCAGCGTCGGCACGCTCTATTTGGATGCGAACCGCAACGCGGTCGGCAGCCGTGACGTGGATCAGTCCGCCCTCGGCAATCTGTACTTTGTCCCGAACTACGGCGGCGACTACAGCATCCCGTTCACCGTCCACAACACCATCGGCAGCACCGTCGGCAGCGGCACGCTCTACATCCGCGTCAACGCGTCGAACGGCACGAATACGTCGAGCAGCTTCGGCGACGTCAAGGACAACGACTGGTTCGCCGTCGGCGTGAAGTGGGCGGTCGGCCGCGGCATCACGAACGGCATGGGCAAGAAGAACGGCGTGGAGCAGTTTGAGCCGGAGACGACCTGCAACACCGCGCAGATCCTGACCTTCCTGTGGCGCTCGCAGGGAAGCCCGCTGCCCACGATCTCCAATCCGTTCAACGACGTGAAGAGCTCGGATTACTTCTACAACGCGGCGCTGTGGGCGTATGAGAAGGGGCTTGTTATCGGCCCCGCCTTCGGTGAGAAGACGCCCTGCACGCGCGCGGCGGTCGTGACCTATATGTGGAAGCTCGCCGGCAAGCCCGGTGCGGAGGCAAGCTCCTTCAGCGACGTGACCAGCGGCTCGGAGACCGCCTCGGCGGTGGATTGGGCGCTTTCGCGCAACATCACGAGCGGCATCGGCAACGACTCCTCCGGCCGCCCGATGTTCGGCCCCGGCATGACCTGCAACCGCGGCCAGATCGTGACCTTCCTCTGCCGCGCCTACGCCTGATACGGCAACGGCGATACAAAACGGCATAAATAATCGAAAAGCGCCCGCCCCCACACGGGGTCGGGCGCTTTTGCGCCCGCGCGCGTCCTCCGCTCCTGTTTTGCGCGTTCCGTCCGCTCAGTTTGTGTTGCAGTTTTCGCGCGCAGACGGTATAATGGTCGGAGAATCCACAGACAAAGGCGGGTGAGCGTCATGCGCGGACGGACGGCGGTGCTTCTGCTTGCGCTCGTGTCGGCGATGGCGTTCGCCGGTTGTACCGAGAAGCGTCAGGTCGTCGTCCTGCCGGATACGGCGGCGGGCATTACGTGGCAGCAGGGCGGTAACGGGCTCATCTTCACCCACCCTGACATAAACGCGTGGAAAGCGGAGGAGGACGCTCCCGTCGCGGCGGTCGAACCGGATTTTTTCCCGTGGCCGCCGAATGCGCCGAATGCGCCGAATGTGCCCGCCCTATACCCGGGCGTCCCGTCGGAGGCGCCGGACGCGCT
>JAWRIJ010000127.1:0-37445 GCA_040307975.1 Oscillospiraceae bacterium
CCCGTTTCTTGTTATCGTTCGCGTCAGCTGTCCTGCGCCATGCGCGTCATCTTGAACGAGACGACCTCGCTGTGCTTGTTCACAAAATCGTTGATCATATCGCCGCGGATCTCGTCCTTGAGCTTGAGCCCGAGGCGGTATTTCATGCTTTGATCTGGCTGCTTGTCGATCTGCGTCTCCGTCACAATGACGCCCCACGCCTCCAGCTGTTTATAAAGCGCCTCGTCGGCGTCGCCGTCGTGACTGAAGACGACCTCCAGCCCCGCGTCGCTGTAGCGGTCCGCGCCGACGTTGAAGCGGTGCGTGACGTACTGGAGGAAGATGATGAACGCCGTGGCAAACACGCCGACGACGTACAGCCCCGAGCCGATTGCCATGCCGATCCCTGCAACCGCCCAAATACCGGCGGCTGTGGTCAATCCACGTGTGGTAAATTTCCGATCACGGTAAATGACGCCCGCACCGAGGAAGCTTACGCCACTGACGATCTGCGCCGCAATACGCGCGGAGTCCGCGCCGCGCACACCTGGGAAAAACGAACCGTCCGGATTGCTGAGATCAGCGAAGCCGTACTTGGACACGATCATCAGCAGCGCCGCCGTACACGCAACCATGCAGTGAGTGCGCACGCCCGCATCCTTGAAGCGACGGCTGCGCTCCACGCCGACCAGCCAGCCGCAGATCGCCGCCACGACGATGCGCAGCAGAAGCTCCGCCCATTGCACCGTCGTAAAGCTGTCGCTGATTAGTGCATAGAAGGTCATGAAGCCATCTCCAATCGTTATTTTTAATAAAAACTTATTGAACGATAATAGCAAATATGTGCGAAAATGTCAATGCTCACATTGCAGATACATGGCGGAATACGGTGGAAGCTCCAGTCCGCCGCCGAAATCGACCTCCCGTCCCGTCAGAAGGTCGGTCGCCCTCCCGCAGCCGAAATCGCAATGCGCCCAATAGCTCCCGCCGTCGGCGTTGATCGCGACGAGCACGCGCTCACCGTCGCAATACCGTTGGAAGACCGTCTGCCTGTTGGTGAGCAGCTTGTCGCCAAAATCCCCGTGGCAGAGCGCTTTGCTCGCGCGATGCGCCTTGGCGAGCTTCGCGATCCAATCGGTCAAGCCGTTCCACTCCGGCCGTTCGAACGCGGGGCGGAGATTCGCGTCGGAGCCGGACTGCTTCTCCGCCTCCGCGCCCCACTCGCTGCCGTAGTACACGCAGGGGATGCCCGGCATGCCGAACATCAGCGCGTAAATAAGCGGAAGGTGGTTTTTGTCCCGCAGGATGCTCGCAACGCGCGTGACGTCGTGGTTGTCGACAAAGCACAGAAGATGCTTTCCTTTGTAGAGCGTCCATTGCTCGGGGCCGAACTGACGCTTGAGGGAGTGGACGATCTCAAAGAGGTTCATCGAGTTGAAGCTCGAATAGAGCCCCTTGTAGCACTCGTAATTCGTGCAGGAATGGAGCAGTCCGTCGCCCACCCAGCGGTTATAGTCGCCGTGGAGCGTCTCGCCGACGAGGAAGAACTCCGGCTTCAGCGCATCCGTGAACGCGCGCAGGCGGCGGATAAAGTCGAGGTCGAGGCAGTACGCCACGTCGAGGCGCAGGCCGTCCACATCGAAGGTATCGACCCAATATTTGACCGTTTCGAGCAGGTAGTCCGCGACGGCGGGATTTTTGAGGTTGAGCTTGACGAGGTTGTAGTGTCCCTCCCACGCCTCATAATAAAAGCCGTCGTTATAGGCGGTGTTGCCGTCAAAATTGAGGCAAAACCAGTCCTTGTAGGGAGAATCCCACTTTCGCTCGCGCACGTCGCGAAACGCCCAGAAGTTGCGGCCCACGTGGTTGAACACCGCGTCGATGACGACCCTGATCCCCCGCGCGTGAAGCGCGTCCACGACGGCGCGGAAGTCCTCGTTCGTGCCGAGCCGGCAGTCGAGCGTCCGATAGTCGCGTGTGTCGTATCCGTGTTCGTCGCTTTCAAACACCGGCGAGAGGTAAACGGCGTCCGCGCCGAGCGCTTCGATGTGCGCCGCCCAATCGCGAAGCTTCAAAATGCGATGGACAAGCTCGCCGTCGTTTGCCGCCGGCGCGCCGCAGAGCCCCAAGGGATAGATCTGATAAAACACCGCATTTTCCGCCCACATAGGCTCGCCCCCCTCAAATAGTAAAATGACTGCTGTGCAGTCATTTTAAAGATCATGCCTCATATGCCACAGCGGCGCTGCGCGCCTGCGGTATAATGAAAGCGCCTTTTTTCGGCGCTTTCATTATACCGCGATTTTGTCTGAAAAGCAAGGCTCACTGTACGGTATCAAAAGTTATGTCAACTCGAAACAAATCGCCGTCCACGCTGACGCCGAACGTGCCGCCCTGCAATTCGGTTAGGGATTTGGCAATGTTGAGCCCCAAGCCGCTGCCCTCGCCGCCGCGGGAGGCGTCGCCGCGCACGAAGCGCTCCATCAGCTCCTCCGCCGGAATGTTGAGCTTGTCGCGCGAGATGTTCTTGAACGTCAGGCGCGTCTTGCCGCCTTCCTCCGATACGTCGATATAGAGCCGCGTTCCGGGCAGCGCGTACTTGCAGGCGTTGGAAAACACGTTGTCGAGCACGCGCCAAAGGAGCGTTCCGTCCGCCCAAACGAAAGCCTCCCGCTCCGGCAAATCCGTCACGGCTTCCAGACGCGCCTTTTCGAGCCGCTCGCCGTACTCCCCCAGCGCCTGCGACACCAGCTCGTTGACACTGCGCCGCGAGGCGTTCACGGGGATGTTCCCGGTCGACGCCTTGGACATCTCGACCAAGTCCTCCGTGAGCTTTTTGAGCCGCTTCGACTGGCGGTCGAGCACTTCGAGGTACTCCTTTGCCTGTTCCTCGCCCGGGTCGCGCCGCAGCAGCCCCACATAGTTGATGATGGATGTGAGCGGGGTCTTGATGTCGTGGGACACGTTGGTGATGAGCTCGGTCTTGAGGCGCTCCGATTTGAGCTGCCTGTCGACGGCAAGCTGCATCCCGCGGGCGGCGTCGTTAAGGTTCTCGCCGTGCCGCTTGAAATCCCATGTCAGGCGCTTTGTGTCCACCTTGGCGTCGAAATCGCCCGCCGCCAGCGCTTCACCGCCCGCCTGCAGGCGCCGCAGCTGGATTGCCCCCCAAAGGATCACAGCGATCAGCAGCGTGCGGAACAGCAGCCAAAAGCAAAAATTCGACTCGTGCATGCCGCTATTGAGGAATGTGAAGAATTCCAGCAGGCTCATGCCGCCCAGAACCGCCGCCGTTTTCCACACCAGCGGAAGCCCGCGCAGCATATCCCGTATCCCACGCCCGATGGCGCGCAACGCCCGCCAGCACCATTTGACAGCGCGCCAGCAAAGGCGCAGCGCCCAAAACGCCACGGTGTTCCTCCACCACTTGCCGAGCTTGACGCGCGTGCAAAGCGTCATCCACGCCGCGAGCAGCAACGCCGTCGCCGCCGCCGTGATCCCCAGCAGAAACAGCGCGGCGGCAAACGGCTCGTCGTCCCACCAATAAGGCATCTCGTCGAGCATCAGGGCGAGCATTGCAACGCCTGCCGCCGCCACCGCGAGGTAGAGGTCAAACGGGATCTTCTCCTGCCAGCCGGGCACGACCTCCTCCCGCCCCTGCTGCCGTCCCGCGACGCGCGCAAGGTAGATCACGAGGACCAGCAGGATAAGCGCGGACGCCGCGAGCAGCGGAATGGCGTGGCTATGCAGACGATACAGCACGCCCATGCCGCGCAGCGTCCAATATTTATCCTGCGCCCAGCTTTGGAATCGCCAGTAGTCCTCGTTCGCGCCGCCCATCCACCATTCAAAGCCGGCGGCGGCGGCGAGCGACGCGCCGCAGAGTCCCCCAAACGGCACGAGCAGCGTCGCGGTCACAAACGCGCACGCCTTTGCCCAAAAGGCTCTTGTCCATTCAACGGTTTTCATCTTTCATGTCCTCCAGCTTATACCCCAAGCCCCACACGACCTTCAAATAGCGCGGCTCGGAAGGGTCGATCTCAAGCTTCTGCCGCAAATGCCGGATATGCACCGATACCGCGTTTTCCGCGCCGACCGCGTCCTCGTTCCACACAGCCTCATAGATCTGCGCCGAAGAGTAGATGCGTCCCGGGTGCTTGATGAGCAGGCGCAGGATGTTGTACTCGATCGGCGTGAGCGTCACGCCCTCGCCGTCCACGCTCACACTCTTGCCCTCCTCGTCGAGCAGGATAGGCCCGACGGCATAACGCCCCGCCTTTTCCGGCTCCGGCGCGGCGCCGAGCCGCGTATAGCGTCGAAGCTGCGAGCGCACCCGCGCCACCACCTCCGCAGGGTCAAACGGCTTGGTGATGTAGTCGTCCGCGCCCACGTTCAGCCCCAGCACCTTGTCGCCGGATTCACTTTTTGCGGTTACCATAATAATCGGCGCGTTGCTCTCTTCGCGGATCTTTGCCGTGGCGGCGATGCCGTCGAGCCCCGGCATCATCACGTCCATTAAAATAAGGTGAACGTCGTTTCGCCGCACCGCCTCCAGCGCCTCGCGCCCGTCGTACGCCTCCAAAAGGTTGTAGCCCTCGCCGGAGAGATAGATTTTCAGCGCGGAGACGATGTCCCGCTCGTCGTCGCAAATCAGAACATTATACATGGCCTTTTTTCTCACCTCGCCGCACAGTATAACAGGACTTTCCTAAGATGAACAGGGGGAATTTCATAAGAATTCTTTAATTTGCCGCTCTTAGGAAAAACTTAAGAAAAATCGCCGTCCGCCGTTAAGATTCCTTTGTTATGTTACCTTACAACATCAATTGAAAGGCGGTCGTCCCCCATGCTGTTCGATTCCATCGGCATCGCGCTCTCCCTTTTCTTAAAGGCGTTTCCCCTTTGGTTTTTTCTCACGGCTCTGCTGTTTTGGAAGCGCCCCGCGCCCTATACGCGCTGTGCGCCCAAAACGCGCTTCGCCTGCCTGATCCCCGCGCGAAACGAGGAGGCGGTCGTCGGCGCGCTGGTCGGGAGCCTGCGCGCGCAGGACTACCCCGAAGCGCTCTACGATATCTATGTCATCCCCAACAATTGCACGGACGACACCGAAGGCGCTGCGCGCGCCGCGGGCGCGAACATCTTCCGATGCTTCGACCCTGTGACGCGCAAGGGCGACGCGCTGCACGAGGCGATCGCGTGGCTGTTGCCGCAGAACTATGACGCGTTTTGCGTACTCGACGCCGACAACATCGTGCGTCCCGATTTTCTCTCACGTATAAACGACGCGTTTTGTTCCGGCGCAAAGGTCGCCAAAGCGCGTCAGTTCGTCAAAAATCCGCGCGATTCCTGGGTCGCGGGCTGCTACGCGCTCTATTTCGCGCTGAACGAAACCTTTTTCAACCGTTCCCGCGCGAATTTGGGCCTCTCCGCGAAGCTCGTCGGCACGGGCTTCGCCGTTCATCGCGACGTACTGCAACGTCTCGGCGGCTGGAACACCTCGACCATCGCCGAGGACGCGGAGTTCGCCGCGCAATGCGCCGCCCTCGGCGAGCGCGTCTGCTGGGTGCCAGACGCGCTGACCTATGACGAGGCTCCCGTCTCTTTCCGCGTCTCGCTCACACAGCGCCGGCGTTGGTGTAGCGGTATTATGTCAACCGCAGAGCGTGCCCTGCCGCGTCTGCTCGGCTCCGCGTCCCCAGAACACGCGGCGCGCACCGCCGACGCCGCTTTCTTCCTCTGCGCGCCCTATGCGCAGGCGCTCTCACCGCTGCCCGTGCTGCTGCTCGCGCTCGGTGCGGCAACGCAGGGTATGCTGGAAGTGTGGGCGCTGCTTGCCGTGATTTCGCTCCTCGCCGCGTTTGGAGGGGCCCTGTTCCTCGCCGCGGCGCTCGCCGCCCTATGCCCGCAGAGGCTTTCCCCCGCAAGCGTTCTGCTGTTCCCGCTGTTCATGGCGTCGTTTCTCCCGTTGATGCTGCTCTCGCTTTTCCGCCCTGTCAAGCAATGGCGGGCGATCCGTCACGGCTGCACGCAACCGTATCCGGTTCCTTGTCAAAATGGATAAAAGCTTCTGTTTACTTTTGTCGAAAACGATTAAGTTGCTGTTGGCGCGAGCTTTTTGTTGTCAAGAAGCTCGCGCCGCGTTATAATGAAAACGGCTTAAATGGGCCTTCCATTCCAACCCTGCCGGCCTACTCCACCTCTGTAGTCCGGTCGGGAAAACAAAAGGAGGAAATTTCCGTCCGACCGGCGGTGCGGCAGCGTGGAGACCTGCCGTAAAGCGGCGCATTCCTTTGCGGATGGCCGCGAGGCTTCGCATGCGGAGGCAGCGGGGCTTCGGTCGATGCAGCATGGCAGAGGTACAACTCAAAAACATCAAGAAGGTCTATCCTCATGCGCCCGGCGAGAGCCGAAGAAAGAAGAAAAAGGCCGTGGAGGCTGAAAAGAAAGTCAACCTTCAGGTCACGGACGAGGGCGTTGTCGCCGTTCAGGAGTTCAATCTGGACATCAAGGACAAAGAATTCATCGTCCTCGTCGGTCCCTCCGGCTGCGGCAAGTCCACGACGCTGCGCATGGTCGCGGGGTTGGAGGAAATCACCAGCGGCGAGCTCTACATCGACGGAAAGCTCATGAACGACGTCGCGCCCAAGGATCGCGACATCGCGATGGTCTTCCAGAGCTACGCGCTCTATCCGCACATGACGGTGCGCGAGAACATGGAGTTCCCGCTCAAGCTGCGCAAGATGCCCAGGGAGGAAATCAACCAGCGCGTCAACCACGCCGCCGAGACGCTCGGCATCACGCAGTACCTCGATCGCAAGCCCAAGGCGCTCTCCGGCGGCCAGCGCCAGCGCGTCGCCATCGGGCGCGCGATCGTGCGCGAGCCGAAGGTGCTGCTCATGGACGAGCCGCTTTCTAACCTCGACGCGAAGCTCCGCAACCAGATGCGCGCGGAGATCATCAAGCTGCGCTCGCAGATCGATACGACCTTCATCTATGTCACGCACGACCAGGTCGAGGCGATGACGCTCGGCGACCGCATCGTCATCATGCGCGACGGCTATATTCAGCAGATCGGCACGCCGCAGGAGGTCTTCAATCATCCGAAGAACCTGTTTGTCGCGGGCTTCATCGGCACGCCGCAGATGAACTTCTTCCCGAATGCAAAGCTCACACGCGAGGGCGATCAGTACGCCGTCGAGATCCTCGGTCACAAGCTCGCGCTCACCGACGAGCAGTCCCGCGCGCTCGCCGCAAAGGGCACGCTTCCCAAGGACGTGGTCGCGGGCGTCCGCCCTGTGCACATCTCGCTTGGCGACGCGGGCATTGAGGCAAAGGTGGACGTGAGCGAGATGATGGGCTCCGAGCTGCATCTGCACATGAACGCGGGCGGTCAGGACGTCGTCGCCGTCGTCCCGACGACCGAGCTGGAGGGCAAGAACATCACGAACGGCAGCGCCGTCCGCTTCACGTTCCAGCCCAAGCTTGTCCATCTGTTTGACAGGGACAGCGAGGAGAATCTGCTCTGATCCGTTTGAAAAAAATCGCTCCATGCATTGCATGGAGCGATTTTTTATTCCTCGCGAGGGGCTCTTCCGTACATCTTGGTCATTTCCGCGATGCGCTTTGCGAGCTTCTTGTCCGCCTCGCCGGGAAGCATGCGCCATTCCCAGTTGCCCGTCGCGACGCCGGGTGTGTTCATGCGGTGATATTTACCCAGTTCTAAATAGTCCTGCATCTGCGCGACGAACAGCTTCGCCACCGAGCTCATGCCGCCGCGGATGATCCCGGAGCAGAAGCCCTCCTCATCGTTGAGGCCGAGATACCTCTTCGCGTAGGCAAGCTCCTCTTTGTCGCCCGTTTCCTGCCATTCGCCAAGCGGCGCGTTATCGTGCGTTCCGGTGTAGCAGACGCAATTCTCACGGTAGCGGTGCGGCAGGTAGTCGCTCGGCTCGTTCGGATCGAAGGCAAATTCCAGCACCTTCATGCCGGGAAGCCTCGACTCCGCGAGCATCTGCGCGACCTCGGGCGTCGGGTAACCAAGATCCTCGGCGATGAATTCGAGGTTGTGGAACCAGCCCGTCAGCGTGCCGACAAGTCGCATCCCCGGCCCCTTGACCCATTTGCCGTTTCGTGCGGTCTTCTCGCCGAACGGCACCGCCCAAAAGCTCTCAAAGCCGCGAAAGTGGTCAATGCGGATAACGTCATAAAGCTTTTCCGCGCCGCCGATACGGCGAATCCACCAGCCGAAGCCGTCGCGCTCCATCGTCTCATAGTCGTAGAGCGGGTTGCCCCAAAGCTGTCCGTCCTCGGTAAAGTAATCCGGCGGCACGCCGGACACGGCGGTGGGTACACGATGCTCGTCGAGCCGGAACATCTCCGGCTCCGCCCAAACGTCGGCGCTATCCATCGCGACGTAGATGGGCAGATCGCCGATGATACGGACGCCAAGGCCGTTGATGTACCTCTTGAGCGCGCTCCACTGCTGATAGAAGAGGAACTGGATATAGGTAAACAGCTCCACATCGTCTTTAAGCTCCGCACGGTATTTTTCCACCGTCGCCGGCTCATGCATGCGAGCCGCCTCGTCGGGCCACTCGCTCCATGCCTTCATGCCGAAGCGGCGCTTGAGCGCCATAAAGATCGCATAGTTGGGGAGCCAAAGCTTGTTCGCCTCTTCAAACGCGCGCACCTTCTCACGGTCGCGCGCCCAGCCGCGCTCCTTCGCCTTTTGCAGGAGCGGATAGCGGTTCTCAAATATCTTGCCGTAGTCCACGTAGCGGGGGTTCTCTCCCCACGCGCGCTCGTCGACCTCCTTTCGCGTCAGGAGCTTATCACGAACGAGCGCTTCAAGGTCGATGAAATACGGGTTGCCCGCGTAGGTCGAAAAGCTTTGGTACGGTGAATCGCCGTAGCTCGTCGGGCCGAGCGGCAGAAGCTGCCAGTACTTCTGTCCCGCCGCCTTCAGAAAGTCGGCAAACTCATACGCCGCCCTGCCAAACGTCCCGATGCCGTACGGCGACGGAAGCGAGGAGATCGGCAGTAAAATACCGCTGGAACGTTCCATAAGCATCTGTCACTTTCTTTCCTAAAGATACGCTTCGCCCCCGCCGGGGCACGCGCGCGGGCAAGGGCGCATACTCGACCGCGCTCAGAGCCACTCGACCTTGCCGGTCTCGATGTCATACACCGCGCCGATCACGTCGGTCTCCGGCGTGATCGCCTCATGGTCGTCGGCGAGTTTCGTCTTGATCGCCTCGACGCCCGCAAGCGTATTCTTGACGACCGCCTGATACTCGTCGGTCTCATCGCCGACGGCGCGCTTGATCTCGTCGGTCAGTATCTTCACGAGGCCGTGCCCGCCGCCGGAAAGCGTCGCGCCGACCGCACCGCAATGCGTATGCCCGAGCACGATGATCGTCCGGCTCTTCAAATGCCCCGCGGCATATTGGACGCTCGCGAGCTGCGTATCGAGCAGGACGTTGCCCGCCACACGGATGACAAACAGCTCGCCGATCCCCGCGGAGAAGATCGCCTCCGGCACCACACGGGAATCGGAGCAGCAAACCACGACGGTCGCGGGACGCTGCCCGTTCGCGGTCGTCTCCCTGCGCACCTCGGGGGATACGTCGCCGGGGTTCTGCTTGGCGGAGAGATAGAGTTCGTTGCCCTTTTTCAGCTTCTCCAGCGTCTTCGTCTGATGTGCCATAGCGATACCTCCCGAAAAATTATGTAAACTAGTCAGTGATTTCAATGCAGACCTTTTCCCGCGGTGGAAAAAAATACTCCGTCAGCGACTGGCGGAGCATTCTTTCATAGTTTTTGGGAAGTGTACTTATGCGTAGGTATCGAGAAAATTCCCCTTGGAAATCGAAGGTACGTCGCCCGGCTGCGGACCGCGCGGCTGGAACGGCTGCTGCGGCAGCATATTGAGCAGATTTGCGGCGCTCTGCGTCTCGGCGTCCATCGCTTTCCGCGCGATGCTTACACTGTACTGCATTGCCTGCGCCGAAGAGGCAAGGCTCATGCTGCCCATCGCGGCGTCCATCATATCCATGCGTCCGCACCTCCTTTTAATCGGTGTCTTTTATTATACCAGCTTGCCGTGAAAAATGCAAGCGCTTTCACTCCGGCCCATCTCACTGACCCATCTCGTTGATGTTCTCCCAAACCTGATTGGCCTGCTCCATGCACTCGAAATAGAGCGTCGTGAGAATATTCGGCGCGATGCCGAGCATATCGCTGAGCTTGTTGACCTTGTCCCAGTCCGCGCCCTCGTAGCTGAGCATCAGCGCGTACAGCGCGCCGGCGGGACCGCTCCAGTTGAGCAGCGCGTCCTTGACGTCCTGCGAGATCGGCAGCTCGGCAAGAGTCTCCTCCAACGGCGCGTCGATGAGGTAGTCGAGCGTCGAGAACATGCCCATGAGATAGGCTTCGTTCTTGGAGATGGGAACCGTCTTCGTATAACCGAGCAGGGACGAACAGAAATTCGCGCGCATGAACGAGATCTTGAGGAACTCCTCGAAGAAGGGGTCGACCTCGCCGTCGGCATTGCTTGCGCAGAGGAGGTAGATCCACTGCTGAAGCTGCGTGATGCCGATGTTCATGATTGCCTGATGGATGCTGGTCGTGCGGCTGCGAGTGGCAAAATGCACCGTGTTGGCAAGGCGCAGCAGCGCATAGCTGAGCGACGCATCCATGGAGATGATGCGCTCGATCTCGTCAATATCCGGCTCTTCCTTCGTCACCGAAATCAGCAGCTGGAAGAACGTGCTCTTGAGGTAGCTCGTGTCATGCGCCTTGGACGCCATCCGCTCGGCGACGGCGTCGCCTTCGAACTCGGTAATACCGAGCGAACGGGCTTTCTCATACAGCTCGTCGGTATCCAGTCCATAGGCGATGCAATGCTTCCCCATGCCGCTGGCGATCTCGATGAGATTGCGCAGCGACACATCGTTCATCGTCTTGAAGTTCAGCTTGATGAAATCGATGTCGTCAATCAGCGACACGTAACGCGGCGCAAACTGGAAATCGTTGACCGCAACCCGATACCCCTCTTTCTTATACATCTGCACAAAGTGCATTGCGAGGGGGTGGATGATTACGCTGTCGTCGATCTGGATAACGAGATCTTCCTTGTCAAAAAGGCGCGGAACCTTCTTGAGCAGCAACGTCGTCGTGAACGTCATGAAATTCAGCGAGCCCTTGAACCGCTCCGTGTTCTGCGTCAGGAAGCTGTTGATCGTGTCCGCCACGGCAAACTCGTTCACCTTGGCATCCTTTCTCTCAGCCTCCGAGTCTCCATAGAGCTCGTTTTCGCCGTGGTATAGGATCTCATAGCCGATCACACGGCTTTCCGTGTCCTTGATCGGACGTCTGACGATGTATTTATTCGCCATGTCCTTCCTCCTTTGCCGCACCAGCGCGGCCTGGGATGATTACGCGTTAGTTCGCGCCAAGCAGGTGGTCCATTACGGAGACCAAATGCCCGATCTCCGGCTTGCTCATCTGTTCGTCCGCGCCGAGCTGCTTGCCCTTGACGCGCATCTCCTCAGTGATGAGGGATGAGAAGATGATCAGCGGGATATGCTTGAGTTCCGGATCGTCCTTGACGAGCTTTGTCAGACGATGGCCGTCCATCTGCGGCATTTCAATGTCGGTGATGATAAGCGCAGCTTTCTCATCGACGTTGCCCATCTTCTTCGCCATGCTGAGGAACTCCCACATCTCAAGGCCGTTGGCAAACCAAGTGATATTGGTATACCCCGCCTTGTGCAGCGACTCCTGGATCATCTTGGAAAGCAGGACGGAGTCCTCCGCCAGCAGGATGGGCTGATCGTTGCGGCTGCGCGGGCCCATCCGGTCGATCTCGCCCGAATTGATGGTGCTCTCCGGCGCAATCTCGGCGACAATCTTCTCAAAGTCGAGGATCGTGACGAGCCTGCCGTTGCACTGCGCAATACCGGTCGCCACGCTTTCTCCCGTTCCGCTGATGGTCTTGTCGGGTTTTTGGATGGCCGTCCACGAAATGCGGCTGATACCGATGACCGTATGGACGCGGAACGCGATATGCATCTTGTTGAAGTTCGTGATAATGAACAGATCCTTCTCGTGCAGCTCGGATGGAAGCCCGAGGTAAACCGGAAGGTTGAGCACCGTGATGACAGTCTCTCTGGGCTTGAAAATGCCCTCGACCGCCGGATGCGTATGCGGCATGGCCTTGACGGGCATGCAGAGCATGATCTCGTCCACCTTCGCCACATTGATGCCGTACAGATTACCGCCCACGGTGAACTCCATGATCTCGATCTCGTTAGTACCGGACTCGAGCAGGATCTCGTTATTGTTCTCTGCCATTTGTGTACACTCCCTCCAAAACTATAATGTGATGACGGGCTGTCCGTAAGCCCGAATTTCACCCACGCCGGTCGCCGGGTAGAACGAAAGCGTACGCGCGACCGAGCCGCCAACGTTTTCCGCCAGGATCTTGATGCCTTCCTTTCGCAGGTTCAGCTTCACGCTTTCGATATTCCGTGCGCCTATGTTGCCGAGGTTGCTGTTGCCCGCAACCTCAAACATCTTCGCGCCGCCCGCAATCTTCGCAACGAGCCGGTCCTTGCGCGCGCCCTTGGCAAGTAGCTGCGCAAGCGTCTCCTTGATGCCGGTGTCCGCGTATTTCATTGAGTTCTTGCGTCCCGGCTCCATATTCAGCGGCAGCATGATATGGATCAGCGCGCCCAGCTTGATTTGGGGATCCCACAGGCAAATGCCGATGCAGGAACCGAGTGCGTAGGTGATGATCTCGCCGTCACCCTGAAGCATTTTCATGTCGGCAATGCCGACTGTGAGCTTCTGTCCCGCGCCGCCTGCCGCCGCACCCGTGGGTCGGGCCGGCGCCGCCACGTTGGGGGTCAGCGGTCTTGCTGTACCGGGCGCTGCTCCGGGCGCTGCTCCGGGCGCAGCAGGTCTCGCCGCAGCGGGTGCCCCCGGTCTTGCCACGCCGGGCGCCGCGTTGGGTGCCGCGCCAGGGACCGCCGGACGCGCCGTACCAGGCATCCCCGGCCTTGCCGCGCCGGGCGCCGCGCTGGGCATTGCCGGACGCGCCGTGCCGGGCATCCCCGGCCTTGCCGTGCCGGGCATCGCGCCGGGTCTTGTCGGCGCCGCCCACGTCGTCGGTCGCTGTGCCCCGCCGGTCGGAGGATTCTGTCCAGAATTGATCATTCCATCACGCCCAGCTTTCTCAACAGGAAATTAAGGGACCGAATATCCGGCGAGAGCAACAGTCGGCAGGGGACTTCCTTCCCGTCGCAGATGAAGTTTCCGCCGATCGTCATCAGATAGTCGGTCTGACCGCCATAGGCAACCATTGGCACGGCAAGGATCGCGCCCTGCATATCCACCGTAATGCTCGGGACGGTCAGTTCAAGAGAGATGTCTGCAAGGCCCGAGAGGGCGTTGATAAACGTGGAAATCAGGATGTTTCCGATCTCAACGAGCGCGCTGAGCTCAATCTCGCCGAGCTGGCTGTAGTCGTCAATATGCTCGGAAAGCATGCTGCCGAGCGCAATGTTGATAAAATCAAGCGACTGCGTGGCGAGCATGACGCCGGACATCTGGCCGCTGATATGCACCAGCACGCCCGCCGTGATGGCCTCGGGGCCGCCAATCCACTCGATGGCCTCATTGTAGCCCATGATGCGAACCTCGGGCATCGTAATGCGGATCTCGCGGTCGAGCATCGTCGAAAGCGCGCTCGCAGCATTACCCGTGCCGATACTTCCAATTTCACGCAGGGTGTCGATCTCCATCGAGCTAAGTTCATCGTAGTTTTTGATTTCCAACGTGCATCCCTCCCATAGATGGTGATATTAGAGTTTATCGCAGACTGTTGACCGTAGTTTCTATCTCGTCCGAGGTCGTCACCATACGCAGCATGTACTGGAACGAGCGCTGCGCCTCGATGACCTTGGAGAGTTCGTTGGCGAGATCGGCGTTGGAGAGCTCCAAATAGCCCTGCACCGCTTCGCCGCTGCCAAGCCCGACGCCGCCGTTCTTATCGACGGGGATCAGGCGGTTGTCGCCGAGGCTCAGCATACCGTCGTGATTGATGAAGTCAAAAACGCCGACCGGAAGCTCCGGAATGTCGGTGCTTGCCGCCGTTTCCTCATCGACCTCAATGCGGCGCCCCTCTTTGCCCAGCACGAAGCGTCCCATGCCGTCGGAGAGGTACCACTTGCTCACCTGCTCGCCGTTCTCGTCCGCCTCCTTGAACTCGGAGAGCGTGAAGGAGCCGTCGCGCGTATAGGAAACCTCGCCGTTTTTCGGGTCAAGCAGTCCGAAAAAGCCGTCGCCGTTGATCGCGTAGTCGAGCTTGCGCTCCGTGCCGGTGAGCGCGGAGGGGCGAAAATCGGTCTGCGCGTCCTCCATGCGCGAGCCGTAGCCGCGCTGCATATAATCCTCGATGCTCTTGACGGAGCCCGTCATCAACTGGGAAAAGGACGGCTGCTTGGCGCGGAAGCCAAACGTGTTGACATTGGCTATGTTGTTCGCGTGTACGTCGAGGCGGTCCTGCTGCTGCTGCGCGCCGACCGAAGCGGTATAGAAAGAAAAATTCATTCAGCCGTTCCTCCTTTTTAGAGTCTGCCCACATCTTCCGTGGCCTTGCGCATTACGTCGTCGTAGATCTTCGTGAGCTCCGCCGCGCTCTGATACGCGCGCTCGGCGGTGATCATGCCGGTCATCTCCCGCACGAGGTCGATGTTCGAGCGCTCGACCCATTTGTTGTGGATGCGCACATCCTGCGTCGCCTGCCCCTCCGCCTCCGAGACGAAGAAGCCGCGATCATTCTTTTGCAGCGCGCCGTTGTCCTCAAAGCGGAACACGCCGACGCGGCCGAGATAACCGCCGTTCTCGGTGAACAGATTGCCCATATCGTCCGCGGTAATGCGGTCGGTGTAGAGCCGGATGGGCTCGCCGTTCGGGTTGAGCACGCGCCCGAAGCCGGAAAGCCAAAGATAGCCGTCGTTATCGAGCCCGAAGTTGCCATTGCGGGTATAGATCCGCTCGCCGTCCGCGGTCTCAAGCGCGAAGAAGCCGTCGCCCTCGATGGCAAAATCCAGCGGCTGTCCCGTCTCCTCAATGGAACCCTGCTCGAAGTCGGTGTAAAGCTGGCTCGGCGCCGTGATCCAGCTCTGCTCGCCGAGGTCGGTATATTTTCTGTCCATATTGCCGACGCGCTTCCACATTACCTCCTGAAACGTGGAGAACGTGTAGCGGTCGCTCTTAAAGCCGGCAGTTGCAACATTGGTCATGTTGTTGGAGATCACGTCGAGGTTGCGCCCCTGCGTGAGCATGCCGGAGGTCAGATTGTAAAAGCCCTTGAACATAAAGTGTCCTTTCTGCTTTTCGTTCCTTCCGTTTGTCCGTCCGTTCGTTTTGACGCTTACTGCTGAGTCATCAATACCTTGAGCTTTTGGATCGCCCTTGTATGGATTTGGGACGCGCGCGCATGGCTGACGCCCAAAATGTCGGCGATATCCTTCATCTTCATGTCCTTTTGATAGTAGAGCGAAAGCACGATCTGCTCGTTCTCACGCAGCTGTCCGATGGCATTGGTCAGCGTGTCGAGCATCTCCCGCCGCTCCAACGACGCCTCCGGCATCATATCGGCGGCAGTCTCCTCCGGCCCCGAGATCTGCTCGTAGCCCTCCAGCGTTTCCTCCAGCGAGACCACGTTATACATCGAGCTGTTTGCCATCGCGTCCAAATACTCGTCCTCCGGGATACCGAGTCGCTGCGCGACCTCCTGATCGGTCGGAAACCGACCCAGCTCATTGTAAAGCTCGGCGTTCGCGCGCTCGATCTCCTTAGCGCGGCGACGCACCGGACGAGGCACCCAGTCCTGCTGGCGGGCAAGGTCGATGATCATGCCGCGGATTCGCTTGGCGACGTATGTGTCGAACTTTCCGATCGACGGGTCGTACTTATCCACCGCCTTGGCGAGCGTAATAAGCCCCTCGTTGATAATGTCGTCGAGCTGGGCAAAGGTGCAGTACACGCCCTGAATCTGCAAGGCGATGTTGCGCACGATGCCCGAATGGCGCATGACGATCTCCCATTTGAGCTCGTCGTTCGGATTCCGGCGGTACTCGTCGAACAGCACCTCCACCGACATGTCCGCGTATGAAGTTTTCAACGCAGCGTTGTTCATGCGCCTACCGCCCTCTTTTCATCGGCCTGCAAGCTGATGTTGCCGATGGACTGTATCTGCACGGTGCCTACGATCTCGTTGAACGAGAGCACGTAAAGGCCGGGGAAATACTGCGCGAGCAAGCGGCTCAGATAAACGCGGATGACCTGGCTGGTGAGCAGGATCGGCGACTGTCCGAGCTCCTGGAACTTCTTCATTGCCTCGGAAAGCTGGGTGATAACGGGCTGGATCAGCTCCGGGCCCATCGCAAGGTAGATGCCATGCTCGTTCTTTGTGAGCGACGCGACGATGCGGCGCTCCACCTCGCCGTCGAGCGTGACCGCGCGCAGCTGTCCGTTTTCGCAGAAGCGGCGCGTGATGGTGCGCGCGAGCGCGCCGCGCACGCTCTCGGTGAGAAGGTCGGGGTCGCGGGTGTTGTTCATCGCGTCCACCAGCGTTTCGAGGATCGTGCCGAGGTCGCGGATGGGAACGCCCTCCATGAGGAGGTTTCGCAACACCTTTTCGAGCAGCGCGTAGCTCACGATCGCGGGGCAGGTCTCCTCGACCAGCTCCGGCGAGGTGCGTTTGAGGTTCTCGACGAGCTGCGTGGTTTCAGTACGTCCGAGCAGCTCGTACGCATGGCGCTTGATGGTCTCGGAGAGGTGGGTGAGCATGACGGACAGCGGGTCGATGACCGTATAGCCGTAGATTTCCGCCATCTCCTTGTTCTCCGGCAGGATCCAGCGCGAGGGGATGCCGTACGCCGGCTCTACCGTCTCAATGCCGTCGATCTCCTTGACCGGCGTGGACGGCTCAAGCGCAAGGTAATAGTCCATCAGGATCTCGCCGCGGGTGACCTCCTCGCCCTTGATGTAGATGATGTACTGGTTTGTGCCGAGCATCGACCCGTCGTGCAATCGCACGGTCGGAATGACGAAGCCCATCTCCTGCGCGTACTGGCGGCGGAAGATCACGATGCGGTTGATGAGCTTGCCGCCGCTTTGCTCATCGACCAGCGGAATCAGGCTGTAGCCGACCTCCATTTCGATCGGTTCAACCGTGAGCAGTTGATAGACGTTGCCGATGTCCTTGAAGAAATCTGCCTGACTGGGTGCGCTCTCCGGCGTCATTTCGCCGCCGCCCTCGCCCTGAGCGGGCGCCTCTCCCTCCGCTGTCGCGGCCTGCTCGCGCAGACGGCGGAGCAGATAGAAGCCTCCGCCGAGCAGCGCGCCGCCGACGAGGACCAGCGACAGGGTCGGCGTACCCGGAATCATGGCAAGGAAAACCATTGCGCCGCCGGCAACCATAATGGCGGTCGGTTGGGCGGTGAACTGGCTGCGCACATCCTCGCCGAGGCTGCCCTCGGAGACAGAGCGCGTCACGATCATGCCCGTGGCGGTGGAGATCATCAGCGCGGGGATCTGCGACACAAGCCCGTCGCCGACGGTGAGCTTGGCATAGGTGCTCAGCACCGTCGAGAAGTCCATGCCGCCCTGCACCATGCCGATAACGATACCGCCGACGAGGTTGACGAGCGAGAGGATGATCGACATGGTCGAATCGCCCTTGACGATCTTGGTCGCGCCGTCCATAGCGCCGTAGAAATCCGCTTCGCGCTGGATCTTGCTGCGGCGCAGGCGCGCGGTCTGCTCGTCGATCATGCCGGAGTTGAGGTCGGCGTCGATCGCCATCTGCTTGCCGGGCATGGCGTCGAGCGTGAAACGCGCAGCGACCTCGGACACGCGCTCGGCGCCCTTCGTGATAACGATGAGCTGGACGAGCACGATGATGATGAAGATGATGAAACCGATGACGATATTTCCGCCGGTGATCAGTTCGCTGAACGCACCGATCACGTCGCCCGCCGCCGCCTCGCCCTTGATTGCGCCGTCGCGAAGGATCAGGCGCGTCGAGGAGATGTTCATGCCGAGGCGGAAGAGCGTCGTGATGAGCAGCAGGGACGGGAAGATGGAAAACTCCAGCGCCTCCTGAATGTTCATCGTGATCACGAGGATGATGACGGAAAGTGAAATGTTGAGAACCAACAGGATATCGAGCAGAAACGACGGGATGGGGATGATCATGAACATCACGACAACGACCACGAACAACGTGACCGCGTTATTCTGTAATAGCTGTCGTATCTTCATGCGTTATCCCTTCCCGGCCGTACGCCGGTCTCCCGTGTTGCTATTGCGGAGCGGAAAGCTCGCGCGCGATATCGGGCGGCGCCTCCATCCGGTCCATTTTGTAGAGGTAGACCATGATATCCGCCACCGCCTCATAGAGGTCGGGCGGGATCATGTGCTCCACCTCCGCCTCCGCGTAAAGCGCGCGGGCAAGCGGCCGATTTTCGATCGTGACAATGTCGTTCTCTTTCGCGATCTCCACGATCTTCAGCGCCAAATAATCGAGGCCCTTGGCGAGCACGATCGGCGCGGCGTCCTCTCCTGGGTGGTAACGCAGCGCCACCGCCACATGCGTCGGGTTTCGGACGACGACGTCCGCGCCCGGCACGTTCTGCATCATGCGCGACTGCGACATCTGCCGCTGCATTTGCTTGATGCGTCCTTTGATCTGCGGATCTCCTTCAGTCTGCTTGTATTCTTCCTTGACCTCCTGCTTGGTCATTTTCATCTGCCGTTCAAAGTCCCACCACTGGTACATGAAATCCGCCGCGGCGAGCACAACAAAGGCGAGGATGACCTTCATGAACATGAGGAAGATCGCGTTGAACAAATGCGAGCAGGCGTTGAAAAGGTCCGCGTACATATACCGTTCCGCCACGTTCATAATGTCCCGCAGCGAGGTATAGATGATATATAGCAGAATAATGATCTTGATGGTGTTCTTCAGGACCTCAACCAAACTTTTAAGGGAAAAGAGGTTCTTGAAGCCATTGATCGGGTTGATCTTATCGAACTTCGGCTTGATAAGCTCGAAGGAAATGAGCATCTGTGTCTGCGCCATGGTCGCGATCAGCGTCAAGCCGATCGTCGCCGCAAACAGCGGCCCCGCGACGCGCGCGATCAGCATCGCGCCCTGTAAAACGAGCTCTCCCGGGATGCCTGCGATCTCCGGATCCTTCGCCAGCGCCATGCAGTAGCGCGTAAACGCGCCGATCTGCTCCGCCGAGGCGGTGAACGTAAGGCGCAGCATCGTAACGCTGCCGACCAGCGACGCTACGGCAACCGCATCCTTGCTGAGGAATACATGGCCTTTTTTTCGTTCGTCCCGTCGTTTTTTCGGGGTGGCTTTTTCGGTTTTCTCACCTTCCGCCAAGCCGTATCCCCCCTTGTGTCACGGACTATCCGGTCGCGAGTGTCAGAAGATTGCGCAGCTCCGCGAGCATATCCGCCTCCATTTCCAAGAGGAAGTTGCCCATCGGCGCGATCAGGAACAGGAGCATGAGGAGCCCGATGAGCACCTTCAGCTCAATATTGATGGAAAAGACATTGATCTGCGGGATCGCTTTCATCAAAACGCCCATGCCGGTCTGCCCCATCAGCTCCGCGCCGAGGATCGGGAGCGACAGCTTGACCGCGAGCAGAATGCACTCCGCAAAAAGCTCCAGCGCGCGCTCTGCCGCCACCTTGGTGAGCATCGCCCGCCCGAAAGGAACGATCTCGCTCGAGGTGAGCATCATGCGCAGCAGGGTAATGTGGCCGTTCGCCGCGAAAAAGAGCAGCGTCGCCAAAATGCTCAGCAGGTTTGCCGTCGACGTCGACTGGGACTGCGTGGTGGGATCATAGGTCCTCGCCATGTTCATGCCCATCTGTGCGTCGATCAGCTCGCCGGCCTGCTCGGGAACAAAGAAGAAAAATCGCATCACGGTGCCGAGCAGAAAACCGACCGACAGCTCCAAAAGGAGCCGCACGCCGAGCTCCAGCAGCGTGTCGGGCATCGCGACGGTCCCGCCGCCGTAGACGCCGTAGGCCGACCACGAAAGCAGCAGGATGAAGCCCGCCTTGAACATGTTCGGCACACCGTTGCGCCCAAAGACCGGACTGAAGAGCACAAAGCCCGTCATGCGCATCGCGATGAAAAGAAACAGCGTAAACGCGCTCCAGTTGAACATGGCCTTACAACATCATCTGAAAGAGCGAGTAGGTGTATTCCTGCAGCGCTTCGAGCATCCAGCCGCCGCCGAGCGAGAGGATCATCACCACGACGATCAGCTTGAGCACAAACGCGATCGACTGCTCGTGGATCTGCGTCACCGCCTGCAGCAGCGCGACAATCACGCCGACAAGCATACAAATAAGCAGGATCGGCGCGCCGATACGGATCGCGACGCCGATACCGTCGCGGAACACGTCCATGATACGCGTGACATCCATGGCGAGCGATCACCTCCGTTCATTTAAAGGTCTGCACGAGCGTGGAAAACAGCAGCTCCCAGCCGTTGATCGAAATGAACAACAGCAGCTTGAACGGCGTTGAGATCATCGCCGGAGGAAGCATAATCATGCCCATGGACATCAGCGTTGAAGACACGATGATGTCGATCAGCAGAAACGGGATGTACAGGAAAAGTCCGATCTCGAAGGCGCGCTTTAATTCGCTGGTCGCGAACGCCGAGGTGATGACGCGAAGCGGCAGGCTCGTGCCTGTCTCCACGCTGTCGGGAACCTCCACCCCCGCCATATTGCAGAACATTCGCAGCGACGAGGTCTCGACGTTGCGCAGCATGAACTGCTTGAGTGGGATCTGCGCGCGCTCGAAGAAGACCTCCTGCGTGATCCGCTCCTCGGTGTAAGGCTTCCACGCCTCCTCGTTGACCTGATCGACCACCGGCGCCATAGTAAAGAGCGTCAGGAACAGCGCAAGGCCGACGAGTACCATGTTCGGCGGCGTCTGCTGCGTGCCGAGGGCGTTGCGCAGGAAAGAAAAGGAAATGATGTAGCGGGTGAACGACGTCATCATGACCACCACAGTGGGCATGAGCATGATCATCGTCGTGAGGAAGATGATTTCCAGCGTCTGCACGCTGTCGCCGTTTATGTTAATGATTCCGTCCGCCATGGGTAACCACTCATTTCTTCCTGCGTAAAGTCTCGCTCAACACTTCCATGAAGCCCTGCGCTGCCGAAGCGTTGCCGTTCTGCGCCAGCCAGCGCGCCGATTCCTCGTCGTCCAGCTCCCGAAGCAGCGTGATGCTGTGCTCGGTTACGCCGAGCAAATAGCAGCGCTGCTCCAGCCGCACGAGCACGAGCCGTTCGTTGCGTCCCACGCCGAGCTGGGCAAGAAGGCGCAAGTCCCCGCTTCCTCCCGCGCGGAGCGCTCCGGCGCCGCCGGGCGCGCCGTGCGTCCCTACCCACTTCGCCGCGAAATACGCGAGATATAGGATCAGAACGACGACCGCCAATACGCCGAGGAGCGACCAGAAGTTGCTTACGGGCATGTTACGGATTGCCGAGGATGGTCGTCACCGTTTTCATGATGCGGTCGGGCTTAAAGGGCTTGACGATGAAGTCCTTCGCACCGTTCTGGATCGCGTCGATGACCATTGCCTCCTGGCCCATGGCAGAGCACATGACGCAGTTGGCGGCGGGATTTTTGGCCTTGATGGCCTTGAGCGCCTCCAGCCCGTCCATGTTCGGCATGGTGATGTCGAGGATCACAAGATCGGGGTGGCATTCGTCAAACTTTGCCACGGCGTCCGCGCCGTCGACCGCCTCCACCACGTCGGTGAAGCCGTTCTTGGTGAGAGTGTCCTTGATGACCTTTCTCATGAAGGCCGCGTCGTCAGCAGTCAAAATCGTTGCCATCTTTCTGTCTTCCTTTCATTGCATACAGTTTTTGGTTGGTTGTGTTGATTAAGTAAGGTTATCGAGAGTCGGCTTTTGCACGATCTCGCTGATGCGAATGCCAAAATTATCGTCGATGACGACCACGTCGCCGTGCGCAATGCACTTACCGTTGACAAAAACGTCCACCTGATCGCCCGCCAGCTTGTCGAGTACGACCAGCGAGCCCTTGGAGAGCGTCAGGATGTCCTGCACCTTCTTGCGGGTACGCCCGATCTCGACCGCGATCTCCAGCGAAACGCCCATGATGAGGTCGAGGTTTTGGCTTTCTTCCTTCGACAGCTTCGTTCCGTCGGAAAGCGTCGGCATCGAAGCGCCCTTGGCCTGCACGACCTTGTTCTGCTTCTGCGCCGCCTGTTGCTGCTGCTGCATCTGCATCTGCTGCATCTGCGCCATCTGCTGCTGAATCTGCTGCATCTGCATCTGCATTTGCTGTTGCATCTGCTGCTGCATCTCCATCCATCCGGGCGGCATACCGTAGTACGCGGGCGCCGCCTGAGGCGGGGGCGCGGCAGCGGGAGCGGGCGCGGGAGCCGGAGCGGGAGCGGGGGCAGGCGCGGGAGTTGCCCCGCCGCCTGCAAGCATTGCCTCGATCTCCTCCTGCGAAAGCTTCTTGCCGCCGCCCGCGGGTTCGGGCGCGGGTGCGGGAGCCGCCCCACCGCCTGCGAGCATCGCTTCGATCTGCTCCTGCGAAAGCACTCCTCCGCCGCCCGCGGGTTCGGGCGCGGGCGCGGGAGCGGGCGTCGTGTTCGCGGCGGCCATCATCGCCTCGATCTCCTCCTGTGACATCGGGCGGCCGCCGGAATCATCCTCCGAGACCTCCGCCTCCAGTACGCCGGAGGAATCCTCCCCCTCGCCGAGGCCGAAGCCGGAGACCATCTCCTTGGCGAGCTCCACAGACATAACGTTCATGAACTCGCTGCTCATCGCGCCCTCAATGCTCAGCTTGAAAGACACGACCACGATGGGCCCCTGCTGCACGGGCAGATGCTCGCGCCTCACGTCGTCCATGTTGTCGCAGTTGAAGGTCACGGGCGTCGAGATATTGACGACCCTGCCGAGGAAGTCGGAAAGCGCCGTGGACGAGGAGCCCATCATTTGGTTCATGACCTCGCAGACCGCGCTGAGCGTCAGGTCGTTGAGCTCAAACTCCTCCTCCGGCGTCTCCATGCCCATGAGGATGTCGACGATCAGCTTCACGTCGCTCAGCTTCAGCAGCATAATGTTCCCGCCGTCCAAACCCGCAACGTAGCGGATTTCCACGCCGATCGCGGGATTCAGCTCGCCAAGCGTAAAATCCTCCGCGTTAACGACCCTGACGGTCGGCGTCGTAATATCGACGCGGTGGTCGAGCAGATTGGAAACAGCCGTGGCGGAGGAGCCGAGGCTTATGTTCATGATCTCGCCGATGGCGTCGATCTCCATCGGGTTAAAGATTTCATTAGCCATCTTCCTGCAAACTCCCTCCCTCATCAAGTTCCGGCTCCAAAATGGGCTCGGCGTCGAGCACGTCCTCCGGCAGGTCTTGCGACTCCTGCGCGGGCGCGCCGTCCCCCTCGTTCTTGTCCTTGTTCGCATGCAGGAACGAAAACTCGGAGTTCAGCTCGCCTTCGACGTCCCGGATCTTGACGGCTAAGTGTTTGTCGTGCATGCCCATGTAGCCGGTGAACCACTCGCGTCCGCCGATGCGCAGACTGACGGGCGAATCCTGCTTCATGCTCATGTCGATCACGTCGCCGACTTCCAAATTAAAAATATCCTGAAGCTGAAGCCTTGTGCGGCCCAGCTCCGCCGTGATCTCCAGCTCGCTGGTCTGGAGATGGGAATAAATATCGTCGGAATGATCCTCTCGCTCCTTGCGCATGACCGCGTTGCCCTTGTTGATCTCCGCGAAGATCTTGCTGAGCACCGCATCCGGAAGACAGATATCCAACCGCCCTGAGCTGTTGGAAAACTTGATGTCCAAACTCACGAGAATGACCGTTTCTTCAAAGCCGATCAGCTGTACCAGCGTAGGGTTGGCTTCGACTCGTCCAAATTCAAAAGCGAGGCGAATGTAGTTTTCCCAGCTTCCGCCCATGATATTGACGAAATCGGTCATCAGATTGATGTAAAGGCTCAAGTCGAGGTCGGTGTAGGTGTAGTCGGACGGAAGATCCTCCTCTACGTCGCCGTTGCCGCCCATCAGGCGGTCGATCAGGCTCACCATGATGCTCGGCGTCGCCACGATGATGACCGGCGTATCCTCACGGTCGCCGTTGATGTTGAGATACGCGAGCGTCACGACCTGCCCGTCGATGAGCGCATTGGAAAACTCATAGTACCGCTGCTCGTCCACTGTGTCCACTTCCACCTCGCAGGTGGCGCGGGCCAGCGCGTTGATGCGGGTATTGATGACCTTTGCATAGTTCTCAAAAACGCCGTTGAGCATCTTCAAACGCTCTTTCGTGTATTTTCGAGGGCTTCGGAAGTCGTATTTCTGATACTTTTTCTCTTCCTTTTGCTGCGACAGGTCCTGTGTCCCGCTCATTGCCGCGGCTAACAGCGCATCAATTTGACTTTGCGATAATACCTCAGCCATGAATCTCTCTCCTGCCGCTTACTGTGTATCGGTAAAGGCGCTCCGAGCCGTTAAGTCCCTTCCGCCGTATTCGGCGCCGGAGCCATGGCGGGTTCGCCCGAAGCGTCCGCTTCGCCGCTCGGGCGGAGCGACGCCTCGCCGGTGCGGATGCTGGTATACTGCTCCAGCGCGTCGCCGAGTTGGCTCTCGATATCGGTGCCTGTGATGAGAAGCTCCACGCGGCGGTTGTGCGCGCGGTGCTCGGGGTCGTCGTTGTCGTCGATGGGACGCCACTGGCCGTAGCCGACGCTGATGAGGCGCGCGGGATCAAGGCTGCTGTGCTCCTGAATGTAGATAAGCACGCTCGTCGCGCGGTCCGACGCGAGCTTTCTGTCCGTGGAAACCCTGTTAGGCACGCCCGCACGCGCCTGCGCCGTGTGTCCCATAACGCGCATCTCGTCGATGTAATTCGCCGCAGGTTCGAGCGCTCCGACCACGACGTCGAGGATATCCATGCCATCCTTGCGGAGCACCGCGCTGTCGCCGTCAAAAAACACCGCGTCGGCAAAGGAGACGAACACGTAGCCGTCGCCGCGCGTGACCTCGATCACGTCCTGCATCTCGCTCTGCTCGGCAAACTCAGAGAGCGACTGGAACAGCGTCTCCATAATGTCCTCGACTTCCTCGGGGCCGAGCTCCAGTTCGCCGAGACCCATGCCGTCCGACGGGTCGTCGAGAGGGCCTTCCGTGCCGGCAGTCGCCTCGGACTCCTTGATCGCGCTGGGGTTGAAGCTTTGGACGATCGCCTTCCACTTGTCCTGGCTGATGGTGGACATCGAGTACAAAAGGACGAAGAAACACAACAGCAGCGTCACCATGTCGCCGTATGTGTCCATCCAGTTTGCGCCGCCGCCACCGCCGCCGCCCTTCTTTTTAAGCGCCATAGCCTACGCAGGCTCCTTTCATTCGTCGCCCTTGCCCTTCTTGCCGCCTCCGCCGTCGCGATCCTTTTGGGAAACGAAGGTCAACAGGCGCTCGCGAAGGAACTTGGGGTTCTCGCCCGCCTGAATGCCGGTGATGCCCTCGACGACAATCTGCTTGCAGATGACCTCTTTCTCGTCCTGCGAACGCAAATGCGTCGCGAGCGGGCCGAAAATCATGTGCGCAAGGATACAGCCGTAAAACGTTGTGATGAGCGCCGTGCCCATATCGTTACCGAGGTTCGAGCTGCCCTCCGACACATTAAGACCTTTACACATGTTCACAAGGCCGCATAGCGTGCCGACCATGCCGAACGCGGGCGCGACCGCGGACGCCTTGTCGTAAAGCGCCGCGCCCGCCTCATGGCGCGCCGACATGTTCTCGATATCCGTTTCCAGCACCGTTCGCACGCGTTCGGCGTCGCTGCCGTCGACGAGCAGCATGATCGCGGACTTCATAAACGGGTCGGTCGCCTCCGCCGCGTTGGCTTCGAGCGAGAGAAGGCCATCCTTTCTTGCCTTGTTGGCAAGCTCCGTGAGCTGGTCGATATAGAGCATCGGGTTGAAGAGTTTCGTGTTCAGGACGATCTTGAAGTGCTTCGGGATCGATTTGAGCGTTGCCGCCGGCATACTCGCCGCCACGATGGCGAAAGTACATCCCACAACGATCATGACGCTGGGGCCGTCCCAGAAGTTCATCAGCTTCTTGATGTCGATCTGCGGGAAGCCCAGCATGCCGAGAAAGATGAAGACCGTCGAGAATACGACGCCGATGATATATGTAATGTTCATATCTGACTATCCACCCTGTAGGGAAAGTTTTCCGGCGTTGCTACCGCTTGTTGACCATCGTGACCTGGCGATGAATGTCCATGACCTTCGCGGTGTAGTCCGCAATTTTTTGAACGATCTGCTCGCCCGTTTCCTCAACGATGTAGAACTCGCGGTTCATCATGACGACCTTTGTCTCGGGGATAAACTCGATGTGCTGGATCTGGTTGTGGTTGACAAGGAACTTTTCTTTTTTCTCTTTGCCCACACGCGTCAGTACGATCATTCCGCTCATCCTTTCCATCCGTTTCCCCTCCGGCGGCGCGCCGCCGGAGGGGAAAGCGGTTCAATCAACCAAAAAATGCTGTTTCAGCGCTTATCAGCGTTTCATGTTCACCAGCTCTTCGAGCATGGAGTCCGTCACCGTAACGATACGGGTGTTCGCCTGATAGCCGCGCTGCACCGTAATCATGTTCGTGATCTCGGTGGCAAGGTCGGTGCCCGAGGATTCAAGGCCGCCCGTAATGAGCGAGGTGTCGCCCGAGCTCTCCACGCCCGAAATTGCGCCCTTGATAGCGGTCACACGGATGACGCCCGCGCCGTCCTGCGCCTGATAGTAGCGCCCGTCGACGTGCGTGACGCCGTTGGGGTTCGTGACCTTGGCGATGGCGAGGTAACCCACTGTGTAGAGCGTACCGTCGCTCGTCATAATGCGCAGCGCGCCGGTCTTTTCGTCGATGGTCACGCTGTCGCTCTCAATGCGCTCGTACTCGGTGCGCGTCGCCGTGTTGGGATCCGCCGTCGTATTTTCCTCGAACTCGATCGTACCGACCTCGCCCCCGTCCTTGAGCGAGGTGGGATCCATCCAAACGACCTCCGAGACGGCCTTCGCATTCGCGGGAAGGGTGTACTTATCGGCGCCGGTCGCGCCATCGGGCTGGGGATCTTTGAGCTCCATATTGTAGGTCTTCTTGATGACGGGCATGCGAATGGTGCTCAAGTCGGTCGCGGGCACGGACGCGCTCTTGACGATCATGATCACGTTGCCGTTGGAGTCCGTTTCATAGACGGGCTTGCCGTCCTGCATGACCGGGTTGCCCTCCGCGTCGAGCCGGATCTTCTCGGTATACTCCACGTTCGTGAGCTCCGGAAGGCCTTCCTTCTTGCGCGCGGAATTGAGCGTCTTAATGTCGTCCTTCGTCATCGAGGTAAGATACTTGAAGCCCTCCGGCGGGGTGGCGGGAAGATTTCCGTTCGTGTCGCGCGCCACATTCTGACCCGCGCCCGTCTCCAAATTATAGGCGTTATCCGCCTGCGTGTTGATAAAGCCCCACACCACGCTGCCGTTTCCGTCGACCAAAAAGCCGTTCGGATCAATGTTGAAGTTACCGAGGCGCGTGAGATTCATGCCCTTGAGGGTCGTGAGGTCGTCCGTGCTGATCTTGCTGACCTCGTCCGGGCCCGTCACCTTGTCGCCGACGATGAAGAAGCCGTCGCCGTCGATCATGGTGTCGAGCGGCTTGCCCGTGGGCGAGTAATTCTTGGTGCTCATATCGAGGTCGATCGTGCCGATGGACGCGCCGAAGCCGACCTGCGCGGGGTTGCGGCCGCCGGCGATGTCCGTGCCGTCCGAGCCGCTGCGGGTGGTGGTGTAGAGCGCTTCGTTGAACGTATAGCGTGTGGACTTATAGCCCGTAGTGTTGACGTTTGAGACGTTGTTGCCAATGACGTTCAGCGCGCTCATATGGGCCTTGAGGCCCGAGACCGCCGCATACATGGAACCTGTCATAATTCTTTACACTCCTTTTTCCGACGTGCCGTCGGGAACCGCCCATCAGGCGGCTCCCCATAGCATCCTCAAAAGGTCCTGCTATTTATAAAAGCACGGCTCCGTCAATATTGGTGAAAATGTTTTCTTTCATCTCTTCCTGCGACATCGTGGTGATGACTCTGCCGTAGGGGATATTGACGATGAACGCCCGCGAATCGTCGAACGCAAGAATGTTGGTCGCGCCCTTCTCCTGCGCTTTCTCGACGGAGTTCGCCAGCCTGTCCATCAAAACCGGCGTCAATTCGATGCCCCGCTCCTCCGCGCGCTCAAGCGCGTGCTTGGAGAAGTTGACCGGCCGCTGTGCCGCCGTTCCGGCCATACCGCTCGTTCCGGCCGCCGCGCCCGCCGTCTTCGCCGCGCTCTCCTGCTGGAGCATCGCGCCGAACATCGGCTTTGCGCCCGCCGACTTCTGCGGCTGCTGCGCCGCGGGGACACCCTGATTCAATTGCCCGGGTCCCTGGATCTTGTTAATCATTGCTAGGCCTCCTTTCCTTAGCTTTTCCGTTGATTTTCTGCTTCCTTACTCTTCTGCCGCGCTCAGCCGAGCGCGCCGTCCTCGTCGGGAACGTGCGGGTCGCGCGAGCCTCCGTTCGTCGGCGTGCCGGCGTTTGCGCCCGCGTCGCCGTTCGTCTGCCACACGCTGCCGCTTTCCTCGTCCTCCGCGCTCTTGGCTCGGATTTCCGGCAGCCTGCCGACCGCCATGATGTCTGTAAGGTAGTAGGGCGTCTCCTTGTCATCCAAAAAGATGACCTGCTTGCCGTCCAGCGTACCCGTACCCGTCACCATGCCGAGCAGCTCCTTGACCTCCTTGCCGTCGCGCTCGCCGATCGTGACCTCCTTGCCGACCAGCGACGCCGCATAGCTGAGGTTCGTGGAGTCGCTCACAAGGGTGGAAAGGTTGGTGATCGCCTGAATGACGGACATCTGCACCATCTGGTTCATCATCTCGCTGGTGTCGGCGGTGTTGTCGATGCTTTGATTTTGGAACTGCGCCACCATCAGCTTGAGGAAGTCGTCCATCACAAGGTCGCTGCCGGCCTTCTTGTTGGTCGAGTTCTCCGCCACCTTAGGGCCCGTCTGCGTACCGATCACGCCATTGAGATCGAACGAAAAATCGCTCATGCCTGTTTCCTCCTTTCTTTCTTATTTTGCCTGTGTTCAGCCGTCGTCTTCGACGTCGACCAGCCCCAGCCGGAGCTGCTGCAGGAAGTCCTGTGCGTTGCTCTGCTCACGCCGGCGGCCGCCGTGCTGCTGTTGCTGCTGACGGTTCTGCTCGTTCTGCCCGTCGGGATTGAGGAACTGCTGCTGCGATTCCTCCGCCGGGCGAACCTCCACCTGCACGTTGTTTCTCGCGTTCGACGCAAGCAGATTTTGCAGGTTGTCGGCGCCGCGTTCCAGCAGGTTCGCCGCGCGCTCGCTCGAGGCGTGCAGCACGACGCTCAGCGCGCCGTTCTCGCCGCGGCTGATCTCGATTGTGAGCTTGCCAAGGCGCTCCGGCGTCAACGTGACCTCGACGCGGTTTACGTCCGCGCTGTTGACGATCACGCCGCTGAGCTCCTCGCCGAGCTGCTCAACGCCGCTCTCCGCCTCCAACGGAATGGGGCGCGTAGCCTCCGCGACCTTGACCACCGGCGCGTCCACGCGCTCGAACAGCGGCGCTCCCTGCGCCGTTGCCGCCTCGCCCAGCTCCGTCTCCTCCGGCCGCGCGGCGTCCGTGCGCTGTACGCGCTCCGCGCCGCGCTGTGCGCGCTCCGCCTCCGGCGCCTTCTCATCGGTCTGTGCCGTCTGCTGAGCCGCCTGCACGGGGGGCTCCACGGCGCGGCTTGCCTTGGGCGCATCGTCCGTTTCCGCCGTCTGCGCGGCGTCCGCTTTCACTTCACGCTGCACCGGTACAGCTTCCGCGCGGGGCGCTTCCACCTCCGCGTTCCTCACTTCCGTTTCCGGTCCGGCAAGGGTCTCCTGCTGTACCTCGGGCATCTCGGGCAACTCGATCTCCGCTTCCGCCTGCACCGGATCCAGCGCCGGGGCATCCTGCTGCGGCAGCGTCTCCGTGTCCGCGCTCACCACTACCGTGTAGCGTGCGTCCGGCTGCGCCTGGAACATCATCGCCGCCGCGATAGCATACTGCTCGTCTGCAACGGGCTCCTCCGCGCTTGGCGCCTCTTTTGTCTTCGGCGCGCCATCGGCCTTCGCCGTCTTGGCATCCTTCGGCGCGCTCTTCCCATCCGTCCGCTTCTGCTGCACCATGGCGTCGAAATCGGGGCCATCCCCATCATCCTTCGGCGTCTTGGCGCTCGGAGCCGCGGTCGGCTGAGTCGCGGCGTTCACCAGCAACTGGTCCACCATCGGGTTGTTCACTTCCATTTCTTTCACCTCCTTTCCAATACTGCATTATATGGATCATCCCGCCGCAATTGCCCTCCGGGCCGCGGTCAGGTCGTCCAGCGCCTTTTCCTCCGCCTTTGCGGCGGCGGCATCATACTCGCCGCGGCGGATCTCCTTGAGCTTTTCGATCGCGTGCGTCTCCTGACGCGCCTCCACGACCCTCTGCCGTACGGCCTCCAGCTCTCTGCGCCGCTGTGCGAGCAACATTTCTTCACGCCTGAGACGTTGCTCAAGCACCTGCTGTCCCGCCTCGTACTCCATCGCCTCAAGATTGGTAAAGCCGAGCTCCCGCTTCTCTGCGAATTCCTCGTCGTATGCCGCAAGCCTCGCGATTGCCTCGTCGCGTACCTTTTCCTGCGCCGCCGCAACCATCTGCGTCTCAGCAAGCTCGGACATGAGCGAGTCAAGCGTCTGTTGCTTGTATTTGAGCACCGGCTCAAGCTGGAATTGAAATCGTTTCACAGGAACCGCCCCTGTCCTTTCGCCGATTTTTCAGCGGCATGACGCTCATGCCAAAATCTGTTTCATCTGCTCGATACATTCCTCATAGCTGAACGCCGCGTGGATATCCTGCTTGAGAAACTCGTTGATGTCGTCGATTTTCTTGAGCGCGTAGTCAAGCTTGGGATTGCTGCCCTGCTTGTAGGCGCCGATGTTCACGAGATCCGCATTGCGCTCGTAGACGCTCAGGATGTCGCGCAATCGGGAGGCAAGCTGCTGATGCTCACGGTCCACCAGCTCCACCATCAGACGCGAGATGCTCGCGCCGATGTCGATGGCGGGATAGTGGTTCGCCGCGGCGAGGCGGCGAGAGAGCACGATGTGCCCATCCAAAATACCGCGGACGGTATCGGCGATGGGGTCGTTCATGTCGTCGCCCTCGACGAGCACCGTGTAAATCGCGGTGATGGAACCTTTTTGGAAGTTTCCGCTGCGCTCGAGAAGCTTAGGTAGCTCCGCGTAAATCGAGGGGGTATAGCCGCGCGCTACCGGCGGTTCGCCGATCGCGAGGCCGATCTCGCGCTGCGCCATGGAAAATCGCGTGAGCGAATCCATCATCAGCAGCACGTCGCAGCCCTGATCGCGGAAATACTCCGCGATGCCTGTCGCGACCGTGGGACACTTCATGCGCAGCATCGCCGGCTGGTCGGACGTCGCCACCACAAGGATGGAGCGCGCCATGCCCTCGGGTCCGAGGTCCTTCTGCACGAACTCCAACACCTCTCGGCCACGCTCGCCCACAAGGGCAATGACGTTGATGTCCGCCTTGACCTCGCGCGCGATCATGCCCAGCAGCGTGCTCTTGCCGACGCCGGAGCCTGCGAAAATGCCCATACGCTGACCTTTTCCTATGGTCAGCAGCCCGTCGATCGCTTTGATGCCAAACTCCATTTTCTCACGAATCGGCGGCCTCGTCAAGGGATTGATATAACTTCCGCCAACGCAGTAGCTCTCGCCCTCTTCGAGCGGGCCCTTGTCGTCGATTGGCTGTCCAAGCGCGTTGATGATGCGGCCTTTGAGGTGCATCCCCACTTTCAGCTCAAGCTGTCTGCCGGTGTTGCGGACAAAGTTGCCCGCGGAGATGCCGTTCATCTCGGAGTACGGCATGAGCAGGATGTGGTCGTTCTTAAAGCCGACGACCTCAGCAGAAACTTGGCGTCCCGTTTCGTCGCTGTAGATGCGGCAGATGTCGCCGACGGCGGCCTTGGCGCCGCTCGCCTCAATGGACATGCCGACGATGTTCTCGATCTTGCCCGTGTGGCTGATCGTCTCTGCCTGTTGGACTTGTTTGATCGCGTTACGGAACATGCCGGCCGCCTCTCCTAATTATCTTCCAGCACCACGCCGTCGAGTACTTCCTTGATGTTTTCGAGCTGTGTCGAAACGCTCGCGTCATAGATGACGTCGGGCAGCTCCACGATGCAGGTGCCGCTCTCTTCGTCCGGCATGGGGATCACGCGGACGCGGTCGGCAATGTGGCTCAGCGCCGCGGTCAGCTCCGGCACGGTGTAGGCTTTCCCGCCCACGTCGCAGTCCGAAACGTAAACATGCGCCCATTCGCAGCGCTTGTGCGTGTCGGTCGCGGCGTCCACCATGCGGAGGATGATGTCGCTGGAGTTCTTGAGGCTGACGTGGATGATCTTCTCGGCAATGGCGACAGCAAGATCCTTGAGTTCCTCGCGGCTGTCGTCGATCACCTTGTCGCGCGCGCGCGCCGCCGCTTCCAAAAATCCCTCGATGCCCTTGATCTGCTCAAGCGCCATGCGCTCGCACTCTTCCTTGCCCTCCTGCATCGCCTGCGCCATGCCCTCGGCATAGCCTCGACTGAATCCCGCATCCTTTGCGTCTTTTTTCGCCGCTTCAAGCTGCTCTTCAAATTCAGCGCGCAGCTGGTCTTTGTACTCCGCCGCCTCCCGCCGCGCGTCCGCGAGAATGGCTTCCGCCTGGATCTTCGCGTAGCCGAGCGGATCGGTCTCCGGCGTCGACTCGGCGGGCGGCGCGTCCTTCGCCTCGACGGCGGGCGCGGAAACGTCCTCCGCGGCCGGCGCTTCCGGCGGCGGCGCTTCCGGCGGTTTCTTTTCCACCTTCAGCTCCATGGCGGGCTTGAACACGTAATCGCTCGCCCCGCCATTTTGGAAGCTCTTGAATATCCTAGGCAATGATATCGTCCTTTCCGCCCTTCATGATGACGATCTCGCCCTGCTCCTCGAGGCCGCGGATAATGCCCACGATGCGGCTTTGCGCCTCCTCTACGTCCTTCATACGGACGTTCGTGGTGATCTCGAGGTCGTCGCGGATACTCTCCGCCATACGGCTGGACATGTTGCCGAAGAGCTTGTTCGCGACCTCCTGATTCGCCGCCTTGAGGGCAAGCACCAAATCCTTCGGGTCGCAGTCGCGCACAAAGCGCTGCACGCTGCGATCGTCCATGGTAACGATATCCTCGAAAACGAACATGCGCTTGCGGATCTCGTCCGCCAGTTCCTCGTTGCGGGAGCTCAGGCCGTCGAAAATGGACTTTTCGCTCGAACGGTCGATGTTGTTCATCACACTCGCGACAAAGTCGATGCCGCCGACCTTGACGTTGCTGTTGCTGACGAAAATATTGTCGAAACGTTTCTGCATTTCGCTTTCGATGATCTTGATGGCGGTCGGGGAGGCGCTGTCCATCTGCGCCATGTTTTCCACGACCTTGATCTGCCGGCGGCCTTCGAGCTGTTCGATGACCGCCGCCGCCTTCTCGGGCGCCACGTAGGAAAGCACCAGCGCGATGGTCTGCGGCCGCTCGTACTGGAGCGCCGTGAACAGATCCTTCTCGCGCGCCTTGTTGAGGAACGCAAACTCCCTGTTCTTAAGAGATTTTGTAACCTTGGCGAGCAGTTCGTTCGCCGTCGCGCCGCCAAACGCCTTTTCCAAAACGGATCGTGCATACTCAAGGCCGCCCTCCGTGACCGCCTTGTTCATCATGCACATTTGGTAGTACTCGTTGAGGACGTCCTCGGTGGTCTCCGCGTCGAGGAAGCCGAGCTTGGCAACCTCGATGGTGACCTGTTCGATCTCGTCCGGATCCATGTGCTGATAGAGAAGCGAGGCTTTGTCCGTTCCGAGCGCGACGATGACCGCCGCCGCTTTCTGCTGGGGCTCCAGCACACGCTTGGTCTTTTCCGGTTCCGCCGGCTTTTGGCTTTCCTTGACTTCTTCTTCGACTTCTTCTTCGACCTTTTTCCGCTTTTTGGCCACGGCTCTCGCCCCCTCTCCTTATGCCGCCGTTACGTCTGCATCTTGTCGCTTTCCTCGCCGCGCAGCCAGTTCTTGATCATCTGCGCCGCAATCGCCGGGTTCTCCTCGACGAACTGGCGGACGTCCATGCGCATCTTCATGCTCTCCTCGGTGTGGACGTCCATGATGTCCGCACCCTGCGCGGCAGCCGCGGCAGCCGCTGCGGCAGCCGCGTCGGCCGCCGCCTGCTCCTCCGCAAGCAGGAGCGCAAGCTTCTGCTTCTTCTTGTTGCGCAGCAGCAGCAGCACAAGAAGCAGCGCAAGGAACAGCGCGATACCCGCGATCGCCGCGTAGACCGCCCACGCAGGCAGTCCCAAAATCATCGAGACTTCCTCGATCGGCGAGCCGCCGGTACTCTCCGTGTAGAACTGATACGAAACGATGGCGATCTTAGAATCCATTTGGCTTGCGTCGATCCCCGCCGCCATCGCCGCCATGAATTTCAGCTCGTTGGGGTTTTGCAGACTGATTTTCGAGCTGTTGATCGCAATGGCCACCGTCAGATCCGTGATCGTGCCCGCGGGGCGCTCGGTCTGCGTGGTCTCATGCGATACGTTGTAATTGATCTCGCCGGAGCTGGTCACCTCGCGCTCGTCGCCGCGCGGCGTACCGTCCCGCGTTACATACTCGTTGATCTCCGAGTTGGTCGCCGTTCCGACCACGCCGCCCTGTTCCACGTCGCCGTCGCGGATCCAGCTGTTGTCCCAAATCTGCGAGCCGATGATGCCCTTGCCGCCGGAGGAACCGTCCGCCGCCCAATCAGGCTCGTAGTATTGCAGCAACTCGGAGTAGCTGTGCGTCACGTCCACGGTGCTGTGGACGCTGACCTCGACGTTGTTCAGCCCGCAGTAGGGGACGAGCACCTGCATGACGCTGTTGCGCGTCTGCTCATTGACCTTTTCCTCAAGGGCGAGCTTATACTTCAGCGTGTCGTTCAGTCCGCCGTCGTTTCCGTCTGAGGTATAGCGGTTACCGCGGTTGTCGGTCACGACAACGTTGCTGATCGTGAGCCCCTGCTCGGCGCTCGCGACCCACTGCTGGATCGCCGTAACCTGATCGCTCGTAAGCGACTTGCCGTTCGCCATCTGGACGAATACGCCGGCGGTCGCCTCGGTGACCTGTTCGTCGAGGATGTAGCGGTGATCCTCGCCCGGGGTGATCGTCACGCGCACATCCGTCACGCCGTCAAACCAGCGGATCGTGGCGGCGAGATAATCCTGCAGATCCAAAAGGCGGAGCTGCTCCCTGTCGGCCTGCGAAGAGAGAGGCCCGATGTTGTTGAGGTATGTATCGTGGCTGTAACCCGTTTTGGGATAGCCCTGCTGAATGACCGCGGCGCGCAGGCGATCCGCCTGACTCTCGCGCACCAAAACGGTATCGTTGTTCCGGATCTTGAAGTCCTTGGCGCCCGCGGTATCGAGGTAGGAAACCACCGCGGTCAAATCCTCCGACGAAAGCCCTCCAAAGAGAATAACGTAAGGCTTGGACTTGTTGTAAAGGACAAGAGCGGCGGCCAGCGCAACGACGGCAACGACGCCGGCGATCAAGCCGATCTTCAGGCCCTTTTTCATGTTTTTGAAGAAATCGCGGACCCGTCCCCAGATCTGCTTTACCCGCTCAGGCAAGCGCGGTCACCCCCTCCCCGTTCCGTTTTGCCGCGCGCTTACAGGTTGATGCGCATCAGCTCGTTATACGCCTCCATCGACTTGTTGCGAAGCTGCACCAAAAGGTCGACGGAAAGCTGCGCCTTGGTGGAGGCGATGGTCAAAAGCGCCGGATTGTCCAACTGGCCCGTTGCCATCAGGTATTCCATCTGCGTCTTTTCCTCGTCCGTGGTCTTCACCGCGTCGATGGCGGATCGGAAAATATCCGTAAAAGGGGTGCCGCCCTGCTCCGGCTGCGGCTTTTCCACAGCGGCGGCGTCGCTCATGGGCATCTGCTCCCACAGCGGGCGGATGGTGTTCAAGGTATTCATCGCGTGCCTCCCGTTCTCATCGTCTCAGCCTGTTTCAAACAGTTCAGACGCCGATGTCCAGTCCTCTCTGAACGACCTGCTTGAGCGCGTTGAACGCGGTAACGTTCGCGCTGAACGCCTGGCTCGCCGCCATCGCGTCCGTGACCTCCGCCACAAGCGTGACGTTCGGCAGTTCCACATAGCCCTCCTCGTTCGCGTCGGGGTGAGTGGGATCGTAAACCAACGGCAGCTCGCTGTCGTCCTCGATGATCTCGGTGATCTTCACGCCGCCCGCCTGCTCATAGCCGCGGTTGGAAACGGCATGCCCCCGGCGCGCCGCGCGGGACATCGCCTCGCGGAAGCCGTTCTTTCCGCGCTCGGCCTCCATAACGACGAGCTTGCGGCGATAGGCGCCGCCGCCCTCCGTACGGGTGGTGTTCATGTTGGTAATGTTCTCCGAAATAACGTCAAGCCGCGCCTGCTGCGCCGTCATACCGGAACCGACAATGTTCATGCTGCTGAAAAAAGCCATAGCTCACACCTCTTTGTCGTTTTCTCAGCCCTTAATGGCTGAGCCAAGCGTGGTGAAATCCTTATTGATCGCCTGAAGCGTATACTGCATCTGATAGGCGGTGCGCACCGCCTCAAGGCTCTGCTCGAGGACGTTGACGCCGTTTTGATCCATACGTGTGACCTCTTCGTCATCCTCGACCTGCCATCTCGCGTCCTCAATGGCGCGGCGCGTCTTCGTTCGGGTGTGTCCGTGCCGCTCCGCCGCCTTGAGCCTCGTTTCAAACTTTTTCTCAAAGGTGACGGTCTTGACGCGGTAGTTCGGCGTCTCCGCGTTGGCAATGTTGTCCAAATGGGCGGCCTGCTTCGCCCAAAGGTAATCCACTGATTTTTCCAGCATTCTCATGCTGTTGCTGGTGATGCCGCCCATCGTTGTGGTGCCGATCCCTGTCAGCCTGTCCATTGCTCCTGCCCCCTTTGTTTGGACACAATACGCCCTTTTTACCTTATTACACAAATATCCTTTTATACTTATACCACACTTTGGGAGAATAATCAATGAAAATTTCGACAGAAAAGCGGGCTTTCGCGTATCTTCCATATCTTAAATCGACATTTTCAAGAGGATATTTACATAAAAATTGATTTTTTCTGTAAATCCCCCTTTTTTTCATTTATTTTGTCCAAAAAAAATTTTGAGGT
>JAWRIJ010000128.1:0-7014 GCA_040307975.1 Oscillospiraceae bacterium
CCCCCCCCCCCCCCCCCCCCCCCCCCCGCCGATCTGACGCGGGAGGGGCGTTGTCCCCTCCTTTTTTGGATTCTCAGGATCCGCCGCGGCGCAAAGCCCCGCCGGAAAGGAAGCTGCCATGAACATTCAGATCTTCGGCACGAAAAAGTGCTTTGACACCAAGAAGGCCGAGCGCTATTTCAAGGAGCGCCGCGTCAAGTATCAGATGATCGACCTCAAGGAGAAGGGCATGAGCCGGGGCGAGCTGCAAAGCGTCGTGCAGGCGGTACGAGGGCTCGACAACCTGCTTGACCCCGACGCGAAGGACACGCAGACGCTCTCGCTGGTGAAGTACCTCGTTGACGCGGACAAGCTGGACAAGGTGTTCGAGAACCAGCAGCTCATCAAAACGCCGGTGGTGCGCAACGGTAAACAGGCGACGGTCGGATATCAGCCGGACGTGTGGAAGACATGGGAATGAACCGCGAGGCGGAGGCGTCCGCGACGCAGGAGACGGGAGAACTGGATTATTAAGGAGGTACGCATATGAAACGCATGGTTGGCCTGCTGCTGACGCTCGTGATGGTGCTTTCCGCGGCGTTTGCCGTTCCCGCCGAGGCGGCGGCGAAGGGCGTTGCGATCGATCCGAACGCCGCCGTGAACAGGGGCGAGGTGCTCCAGACGCTCTACGAGCGGGAGGGAGCGCCCGCGGTGATCCAGTCCGTCGCGTTCCCCGACGCGGCGGGCAGATGGTACGCCAACGCCGCGACGTGGGCGAAGGGCGCGGGCGTTGCCACGGGCGACGCGGACGGGAATTTCAACGGCGAGCGCGCCGCCACGCGCGCGGAGCTTGCCGTTCTGCTCTACCGCTACGCGGTCTGCAAGGGCGTGAATGTCGCTTCCGCCGAGACGGAGACCGGCGATCTCATCTATGCCGACGTTTCCGACGTCCCCGATTGGGCAATGAAGGCCGTGCGCTGGGCGCTTGCCTGCGAGGTGCTGGAGGGCAGGGGCGAGGGAAGCCGCGCGCTGCTCGCGCCGAACGACCGGGCAACGCGCACGGAGCTGACGCGGGCGCTGGAGCGCGTGGAGCGTTTGGCGGACCCGCTCTCGCTTTGGACGGACGGAGCGGCGCTCAAGACCGCGCTCACGGCGTACATGGACGCGATCACGGACGCGGGAAACCCCGACTATATCCCCGTTGAGCAGCGCATCGCGGTGTTCGACTTGGATGGGACGCTGTTTTGCGAGACCGACCCCAATTATTTCGACTACACGCTCCTCAAGTACCGTGTGCTGGAGGATCCGGACTACAAGGACAAGGCGTCCGACTTTGAACGCGAAGTCGCGAACAAGATCAAAGAGCAGAACGAAACGGGCAAGTCCTTCACGGGGCTTGAGACCGACCACGGCAAGGCGGTCGCCTCCGCGTTCGCGGGGATGACGGTGGCGGAGTTCAACGCCTATATTCAGAAGTTCAAGCAGCAGGCCATGCCGAGCTACGAGGGTATGAAGCGCGGCGAAGGCTGGTATAGGCCGATGCTGCAGGTCGTGGACTTCTTGAAGAAAAATGACTTCACAGTGTACGTTATCAGCGGCACCGACCGCCTGATCGTTCGCGGCATTGCGGACGGCTCCCCGCTGGGCCTGCCCAGCCGCCAGATCATCGGCTCGGACGAGACCATCGTATCCAGCAATCAGGGCGGCAAGGACGGACTGAGCTACGTTTTCGCCGACGGCGACAAGCTGGTGCTCGGCGGCGAGTTCCTCATCAAGAACCTCAAGATGAACAAGGTTTCCGTCATCATGCAGGAGATCGGACAGCAGCCGGTGCTGTCCTTTGGCAACTCCACGGGCGATTCCAGCATGGCGGAGTATGTGACCAGCGGCAATCCGTATAAGAGCCTTGCGTTCATGCTCTGTTGCGACGACACGGCGCGCGAGAACGGCAACGAGAGCAAGGCGAAGAAGATGTTCGACCTCTGCGAGGAGTTCAACTGGATCCCCGTTTCCATGAAAAACGACTGGAAGACCATCTACGGCCCGGGTGTGACCTATTGCCCGAGCAAGTGACGCGCCGCAAAAAGAGAATAAAATGGAGGGATCTTATGATCCCTCCATTTTATTCAAAAGAGCGCTGCGTTCAGTGTGCCGTGCCCACCGCGCGGTCCACGAGCGCCGAGACGCCATGGATCATGGCGAGCAGGATGCTCGCGGGAACGGCGAGCACAAAGACGGCCGCGCTGCCAAGCCACAATACGGTCTTCCGAAACGTCCTTTTCACCTGCGCACCTCCGCGTCGCTGACGATGGCGTAGTAGGTTTTTGCCGTCTCGCGGTAGACGAAGACGTAAAAGAGCGCGAACGCGAGAAAGCAGACAACGTTGGTAACAATGAGCAGCGTCGTGTTCAACACGCCAAATAGCCGAATGATCTTCTGCACGAAGGGAAAAGCGAACGCGAGGTGCAATCCCGCGAGCAGCAGCGGCGCGAAGAACACCGTGAGCACCTGCGAGTTGACGGCGCGCCTGATCTCCTTCTTCGTCATGCCGACCTTTTGCATGATATCGAAGCGGCGCTGGTCCTCGTAGCCCTCGGAGAGCTGCTTGTAGTAGATAATGAGCGCCGCCGCGGCAATGAACACGATGGAGAGGATGATGCCGAGGAAAAAGAGGCTTCCGTACATGCTGAAGAAATCGCTGCGGTTTCCCGCGAGCGTGTCAACGCCAACGCCGTACGGCTCAGGCGTCATCCGCGTACGCAGCGCGCTGTCCAATTCCTGTCCGATCTTGACCTGCGCGTTGTCGTCGACGCCCGGCAGGTCAAAATACACGTATTGTCGGGGGCTTGCGGTCAGCAGGGTCTGATGCAGGCTTTCGACATAGTCCGAAATCTCCGTGGCATAGTCCGTCCAGTCCGGCACAACCACAAAATAGGCTGTGACGAGCGTATCGGAGGAGGAGACCCGAAAGGGCAGCTCCTGAAGCGCGCCTTGAACGCGGAGCGTCCGGCAGCCCTTGATGGTGAACGTATCGTGCCGGTACGGCGCGCCGCTTGACCAGATCATCGCTTCGCCGGGGGAGAGCGTGAGCTCCGTTTCCGCGAGGCGGTTATAGTCGCTCAGCGGAAGAATATAGACCGAGCGGATATTCTCCATCATCGCCTCCGATGTGGATACGTCCACATAGCGGGTGACGCCGTCGAGTTCCATCGCGCCGTCGGCAAAATAGCCGCTGGTGTCCAGCGCGGTGAACGCGACCACGCCGTCCTCGCGCCCGCCCGTCGCGTCATGTATCATGCCGCAAAGCCGCGAAAGCGTTTCCTGCGTACAGTCTTCGGGCGCGGAAAAGCGCGCCTTTGCCATGATGTCGTAGGGGCATTGCCCATGCAGCGCGTCGTCGCCGCCGAAGTAGAGACAGCTCGTGGACGACAGCATCACCAGCACCATCGTCGCGAGGATGCAGATGGAGGCAAGTCCCGCGCCGTTTCGCTTCATGCGGAACGCCATCGAAGAGACGGAGACAAAGTGCGCGGGCTTATAATAGTAGCTCTTTTTCTTTTGCAGCAGCCTGCACAGCGTGACCGAGCCGGCGATGAACAGCAGATAGGTCGCCACAATGACCATCAGCACCGCGACGAAGAATATTAAAACGGCGGTCAGCGGCTCGTCAATGCTCACCGCGAGGTAGTATGCCGCACCGAGCAGGACGGCGCCCGCGAGAGCAAACAGCCAGTTCGCCTTCGGCGGTTTCTCGCCCGCCGCGTCGCTCTTAAGCAGATCGAGCGGCTTGGAGATGCCCACGCGCGCGACGGACAGGACGAGGATCAGCGCGAAGATCGCGCCGAAAAAGACAAGCGCCGCCGCAATGCTCTGCGGCGCGACGGAAAGCGCGTAGCCGGCCTTTTCGCCGGCCATGTGCAGCAAAAACAGCTCCGCGAGCTTGGAAAACAGCAGCCCGCCGGCAAGTCCGGCCACAAGCGCGAACAGCGCCGAGAGCAGCGTTTCCCACAAAAGGATGCGGCTTAAATTGCCCTTGTTCATGCCGAGGATGTTGTAAAGCCCGAACTCGCGGTTGCGCCGCCGCGCGAGAAACGCGTTGGTGTAGAGCAGAAACAGCAGCGAAAAGAGCGCCATGACGAAGGTGCCGAGAGTAAGGATCATCGACATGGCGCTGCCGCCGCGCATGGTTTCCATCAGCGGAGAGTAAGCGAGAGCGGAGAGAATGTAGAACATCATCACCATGCCCGCGCAGGTGAGAAGGTACGGCAGATACAAGCGCCTATTCTTGCGCATCCCGTCGAGGGCAAGACGAAGATAGAACCCCATTTTCATGCGATCTCACCGCCTGTCGCAAGCACCGTCAGCGTGTCGGAAATCTTCTGATAAAGCTGCTCGTCGGTGTCCTTCCCGCGGTAGATCTGGTGATAGACCTCGCCGTCTCGGATAAAGAGCACGCGCGTCGCGCGGCTCGCCGCCTTGACGCTGTGCGTCACCATCACGATGGTCTGCCCCTTGCGGTTCACGTCGCCGAAGAGCGTTAGAAGCTCGTCGGTCGAGCGGGAATCGAGCGCGCCGGTCGGCTCGTCGGCAAGCAGCAGCTTCGGCTCGGTAATGAGCGCGCGGGCGACCGCCGCGCGCTGCTTCTGACCGCCCGAAACCTCATAAGGATACTTCTTCAAAAGCTGCGCGATGCCGAGCTCCTCCGCGAGCGGCCTCAGCCGCTCCGCCATCTCGGCGTGCGACTTGCCCGCGAGCACGAGCGGAAGATAGATGTTATCCTCCAGCGTGAACGTATCGAGCAGGTTGAAGTCCTGAAACACGAAGCCGAGCTGATCGCGGCGGAACGCCGCCACATCCTTTTCGGGAAGCGACGCGGTATCCACGCCGTCGAGCAGCACCGTGCCGCCGGTCGGCTTATCGAGCGCCGCGAGCAGGTTCAAAAGCGTCGTCTTGCCGCTGCCCGACTCGCCCATGACCGCGACGTATTCCCCGCGTTCGACGGAGAAGCTGACGCGCCGCAGCGCCTCCACCTGCTGCGTTCCGAAGCGCGAGGTGTAGACCTTTTTCAAATCGTGTACTTCCAAAATACTCATGTTTATTTCCTCCTTTTGGCGTACACATCATAACAAGCGGGAAAATGCCCTGCCATCGATTTGGCTTACATTTTCCCGCTCAATTCTTACAGTTTTGTAAGGTTATTCGACCGCAAGCTTTTTGCGCGCGAGATCGAGCCGCACGATCGTGCCCTTTCCCAATTCGGATTCCGCCGAGATCGTGTGTCCGAGGCTTTGGCAGACGCGGCGGCAGAGGTACAGCCCCAACCCGCTCGCGCGCTTGTCCGCGCGTCCGTTGCAGCCCGTGTAGCCCTCGTCGAACACACGCGGCAGGTCTTCCGGCGCGATGCCGATGCCCGTGTCTTTGACGCAGAGCGTCGCCTTGCCCTCAAGATAAATGGAAACGCTTCCCTCCGGCGTGTACTTGAGCGCGTTGGAGAGCATCTGCTCCAGCACGAACGAGAGCCACTTCTCATCCGTCAGTACCCGCGCGCCCGTCGGGCGGAAGTCGAGCGCCAGACGCCGATCGATAAACTCGCTAGAGAACTTTTTCACCGCGCTGCGCACGATGGGGTCAAGGTCATACTCGCGCAGCACATAGTCCGTGGAGTCGGCGCCGAGACGAAGATACGCGAGCACCATTTCGACATACCGCTCCACGCGCCCCAAATCCGCCGTCAGCCGGCGGGAGAGAGGCGTATCCTCGTTTTGCAGCGTCAGGCGCATCGCCGCGATGGGCGTTTTGATTTGATGCGCCCAAAGCGTATAGTATTGTACCATGTCGGCGTACTTGCGCGCATCGTCCGCCTCCTGCGCGCGCCGCGCCTCCATCAGCAGCGCGACGATGCGGCGGTAGTCCGCGTCGTCGACCGTTTCCGCGTCGGGGAGCATCTCCTCCGTCAGCGCCGCGGTGAGCGCGGAGAGCAGCCGGTGCTTCCGCGCCGCCTTCGCGCCGCGCGAGAACGCATAGACGAGCCACAGCGCGGCGCATACCAACGCGGGGTAGACCACCGCCGCGAGCGGCAGGCCGTAGAGCCAAAACGTCGCGCCGAACACGGCGCAGCACAGCGCGAACAGGGCGAACGCCGGAGCCTGCGCGCACAGATAGAGCTTCCAAAACATCTTCATTCGATCAGATACCCCACGCCGTGCTTGGTGGCGATGAAATCCCGCAGCCCTGCCGCGTCCAGCTTCTTGCGCAGGCGGTTCACGTTCACCGTCAGCGTGTTGTCGTCCACGAACTCGTCGGATTCCCACAAAAGCTCCATCAGCTTTTCGCGGCTGACCGCCCGTCCCTTGGACTGCATCAGCCCCAGCAGGATGCGGTACTCGTTTTTCGTCAGCGCGATCTTTTCGCCCTGATATTGAAGCGACCCGTCGTAGGTACTCAGCAGCGCGCCGCGGTGCTCAATGACGCTCGCCGTGCCGGCAAAATCGTAGGTGCGGCGCAGCAGGGCGTGGATCTTCGCCATCAGCACGCTTTGGTCGAAGGGCTTGGCGATGAAGTCGTCCGCGCCCATGTTCATGGCCATGACAATGTTCAGGTTGTCGGCGGCGGAGGAGAGGAAAATGACCGGCACCTTGGACACACCGCGTATCTCGCGGCACCAGTGATAGCCGTCGTAGAACGGCAGCGAGACGTCCAGCAGCACGAGCTGCGGCGCGCAGGCGGAGAACTCCGCCATAACGTTGCGGAAATCCTTCGCGCAGACCGTCTCCATATCCCACAGCGCGGTTTGGGCCGCGACGGCGTCCGCGATGCCGCGGTCGTCCTCAACCAAAAAAATGCGATACATGCGGGCGCCTCCTCTCCCGTCGTGATACCCTGCGAGTATAGCACAGCGCCGCGGCAAAAGCAAGGTGCGCGCATGCCGCTGCGGGGGGACGAAAACAGCGATTGCATTATCGGCGCGGAAAAACTATAATGGCGGTAGATGAAACGGCGCGGGCGCGAGCGCGCGGAGGGCGGTGACGGAATGAG
>JAWRIJ010000129.1:0-2501 GCA_040307975.1 Oscillospiraceae bacterium
CCTAAGATGAGACCGCTCATCCTTTAAGGAGTAAGGGCACAAATAGACGATTTGTTTGATAGGCCGGAGGTGGAAGTGCAGTAATGTATGGAGCTGACCGGTACTAATCGCCCGAGGGCTTGACCTACGTTTTGCAGGCAATAGCCTTACGATGCATGATTCTCTTTGTTCGGTTTTCAGGGTATGACACCTTGAAAACAGAGTTGTCGGAGCTGATGTTCCGGCAACAGTTGGTGCTGATTAGAGCGAGGGTCCACCCGTTCCCATTCCGAACACGGTAGTTAAGCTCGTTTCTGCCGACAATACTTGTCTGGAGACGGACCGGAAAGATAGGTAGCGCCAACACAAAAGACGAACGCCTTATGGTGTTCGTCTTTTTGCATATCAGACATTTTTTGAAACAGACAAATATCTTCGCCCGAATGCAACCTTTTAACGCTCCAAATCGTATAGCAGGTGAAGGACCTTCAAGAGAAACAAGGGGAGCAATCAATGAGACTGGCAGTGGATGAGGCGTTTTGCCGGTACGGCGACCGCGTGTTTTCCGCGGCGTTCAGCGTGTGCCGAAACCGCGCGGACGCGGACGACGCAACGCAGGATACGTTCATCAAGTACTATTCTCTCAAAACAGAATATGAGAGCGAAGATCATATCCGCGCGTGGCTCCTGCGCGTTGCCATTAACCGGGCGAAGGACATTGCGGGGTCGTTTTGGCACAGGAACAAGGTGGCTTGGGAGGACTATATGGATGAGCTGCCGTTTGAAGCACCGGAGGACAGGAACCTGTTTGAAGCGGTGATGCGCCTGCCGGATCAATACCGTGCCGTGATCCATCTTTTCTACTACGAGGAATACTCTGTGGATGAGATCGCGCGGATATTGAACCGTCGCGCTGGAACGGTCAAGAGCCAACTGAGCAGAGGAAGGATGCTCCTGAAAAACATGCTGGAGGAGGAATGGGACGATGACGAATAGGGAGAAATACCAGAGGACGTTTTCAACGCTCCATGCCTCCGGGGAAATTTTGATGGAGGTCAAAGCAATGAAAACGAATCATAAGATTTATGTCAGCAAGCTCGTCGCGGTGTGCGCGGCGGCGGTTATGGTGCTCGCGCTTGCGAGCGTTGCGTACGCGGCGGACGTGGGCGGCATCCGCCGCAGCGTGCAGGTTTGGATGCGCGGCGAGCAGGTCAACGCGGTCATGGAGGCTGAAAACGGGCAGTATACGCTTTACCGCGAGAATGCCGACGGTGAGATGGAGGAGATCGGCGGCGGTGGCGGCGTCGAGATCGACCAGTTCGGCCATGAGCGCCCGCTGACGGCGGAGGAGATGCTAAAGGAAGTGGACGGCGGCTCCGGCCCGGATATAGAGTTCAGGGACGACGGCACGACGCTGCTGTACTATCGGGATCAGGTCATTGATATTACAGATCAGTTTGGCGAAGATGGCTTCTGCTATTTTAAGCTCAACGACGGCGAGAGGGATATGTATCTGACGATCAAGTATCAGCGCGGCTGGGCGATCGACTACGACGGCTTTACCACGCCGAAGGACGCCTTCACCGACTGACGCACTTTTCACACCGCAAAAGGAAGAACGCTTGACGGCGTTCTTCTTTTTTGTTACTATGCTGTGGGAAACAAAACGGAAGAAGGGGGTTACCATGAAAAACTACGACGTTATCCTCATCGGCGCGGGCCCGGGCGGTATTTTTTCCGCCTATGAGCTGTGTCATAAGAAACCGGAGCTGAAAATCGCGGTATTTGAGCGCGGCGGCGAGCTGGAAACGCGTAAGTGCCCCATCGACGGGAAGAAGGTCACAAGCTGCATGCATTGCCCGACTTGCGCGATCATGAACGGCTTTGGCGGCGCGGGCGCGTTCTCCGACGGCAAGTATAACATCACCAACGCCTTCGGCGGCACGCTGCACGAGTACATCGGAAAAGACGAAGCGCTTGCGTTGATGCGCTATGTCGACGAGATCAACGCCGCTTACGGCGGCGCGAAGACAAAGCTCTATTCCACCGCCAGCTCATCGCTCAAGACGCTGTGCGTGCAGAATAACCTGCACCTGCTCGACGCGTCGGTGCGGCATCTCGGAACCGATATCAACTACGAGGTGCTCACCAACCTCTATAACGAGCTGCGCGAGAAGGTCGAGTTCTTCTTCCGCACGCCTATCGCATCGGTGAAGAAGGACGGCGATACGTTTAAGGTCGTGACCGAATCGGGCGAAGAGTACGGCGCGCCGTACTGCGTCGTTTCTGTGGGCCGCAGCGGCAGCAAGTGGATGGAGAGCGTCTGCGAGGAGCTGGACATCCCGACGCGCTCCAACCGCGTCGACCTCGGCGTGCGCGTCGAGCTGCCCGCCGAGGTGTTCCGCCACATCACCGACGAGGTCTATGAGAGCAAGATCGTCTACAAGACCGAGAAGTATCAGGATCTCGTGCGCACCTTCTGCATGAACCCGCGCGGCGCGGTCGTGACCGAGAACACGAAC
>JAWRIJ010000130.1:0-10911 GCA_040307975.1 Oscillospiraceae bacterium
CCGCTTTGTAACGTCGGCCGTGGATGCTTTTGGATTATTGGATAATTTATATTTTTCTCGCGGCGATGTTGCCGGCGGCGATGGCTTCGGCGATGTTGAAGGGCTTGCTGCAGTCGCCGACCGCCACGCAGGGGATGCCGAGCCCGTCGATGAGGGCGGTGTTCGGGAGCATGTCGCGCGCGTCGATGACTGTCTCGCAGGCGACGACCACATCGCAGCCGGTTTCGCCGTCGATGACGATCTCGCCGTCGCGCACTTCTTTGATGGAAGCGTTCGGCCACAGGCGCATGCCGTTGGCATAGAGCATGGGGATGGTGAACTGCTTGACCCAGGAGGACTGGCCCTTGTCGAGCTTGTCTCTGCTCTCGGGGGAGACCATCGTGACGTGCTTGCCCTGCGCGATCAGATACTGCGCGACGTCGACCGCCTGCGCGTTGCCGCCGAGAATGGTGACATGATCGCCGATTTTGGCTCTCGCGACGTCGTCGATCGAGATCACCTCGGTGGCGCCCTTGCCGGTCAGCTCCAGCTTGGGACGGACGCCGCCGACGGCGAGGACGACATAGTCGGGAGCCTCGGCCTTGATCATATCGCCGGTGACCTCGGTGCCGGTCTTGACCGTGACGCCCTTGAGCTCCTGCTGACGGATGAGGTAATTCCTCAGATCGCCGAGATTCTCGTGCGGGCCCTTGATCGCTTCCGCGAAAATCAGCAGACCGCCGAGGAAGCCGTTCTTTTCGTAGAGCGTCACGTCATGACCGCGCTGCGCGGCGATGCGCGCGGCTTCCATACCGGCGGGGCCGCCGCCGATGACCATGACCTTCTTCTTCTCGGTCGCGTTCGTCGGCGTCGCGCCTTCGGGCATATCGGCGTGCCACGCTCTCTGCGTGGCGGCGTTCACGCGGCAATGCTCGTACATCTTGCCCTCTTCATCATAATCGAAGTGGCAGTGCATGCAGCGGGTGCAGGGCGCGATCTCGTCGAGGCGGCCTTCGCGCAGCTTGTTGACGTACTCCGTATCGACGGTGAGCGGGCGGTTCATGATGAAGTAGTCGCACATGCCGTTCGCGATCGCGTCATTGAAGAACTTGGGCGCGTAGGCGGGGTTCATGCAGGTGACCGTCCCGACGGGGATGGAAACCGCCTGCTTGATCTCCTTGGCGACGTTGAGCATCATGCCGTAGCCGTCGTGGTTGGCAAGCAGCTTGCCCTCGAAGTGGCGGGAGAAATCAAAACGGGTGCCGTTGGCGCTGGTGCCGTTGATGCCCGTGCCGGTAAAGTACAGGTCGGAGGCGAACTGGCAGACGTGCATGCGGAACACGCCGAGACGGACGTGCAGCGCGTCGGCGCCGAAGTCCTCCAGGGACTTGCAGATCTTGCAGTTTTCCTCCACCGTGGTGGAGAGGTCGGCCTGGCCGATGTCAATATCGTTTTCCTCGATGCCGTTGATAAGCACCTGAACGGGGAAGTCCTTGCCGCAGAGCTCCTTGATGCCGGTGATGATCTCGCCGACAAAACGGGCGCGGTTTTCAAAGCTTTGGGGGCCGTACTCATCGTCACGATGGTTGCGCTGACGGGAGAAGAACGCCTGGCCGATGTTGTTGCCCGCGGCGTTGATCTCCACCGCGTCGAAGCCGAGATCCTTCATCTTCTTCGCGCCCTGGATGAAGTCCTCCTGCACGAGCTTGACCTCCTCGCGGGTCAGGTGCTCGGCAAAGGCGGAGGCGTACTGGGGAGCGGTGGCGGCGTCAAATCCGCTGAAGGAGCGGCCCATGCAGCTGAGCTGATAGCCGATGTAACCGCCCGCGGCGTGAACGCCGTCGACGACTTCCTTAACGTGGGACTCTTCGATCGCCATGGCGCGGGCGCTGGGGAAATGCTCGTGGAACTTGAGGAAATCCTCGACCCAGATCATCTCCACGCCGCCTTTGGCGAAGTTGGCGTAGTACTCGACCGCCTCTTCGACGCTGCCCTTTTGGGTGTCGGAGCCGGCGGCGGACTTCACCATGCGGTGGTTCAGCGTAAGGCCGCCGAACTTCCACGGGCTGAATACGGCGGAAAGGTCGGAATCGGCGTCGCGGAAGTCATAGTCCTGCGGATTCAGGTCGGACATCACCTGATAGAGCTTTACCGTCTCCGTAGCCGCAGCCTGCGCGGCTTCGCCCTCTGCGGCCGCGGCTCCCGCTTCGGGCGCTGCGGCGGGCGCGGGCGCCGCCTGCTGCTGCGCGCAGCCGGACAGCCCAAAAAGGGCGGTGCTGGCGGCAAGCGCGGCACTGCCCTTAAGAAAGTCGCGGCGCGAAATCATCTTCTCACTCATTGGATTTTCTTTCTCCTTTCGTACTGCCGAAAACACAAAATTCGACATAGTCCGCTCCCTAGAATAATCTTTACCAAATGCCATGTCAAGGCTTTTGCCGTATAAGCGCGCAAAAAAGAGGACGCGGCACAGGACGGAGCGGACGAAGTCAGTCGAACAGATAGGGAACCTGAAAGACGTAGACGTAGCGATAGCGCGACAAACGCCACAGCAGCACGCGTGAAGTCTCGTTGTGCAGATACTGCTTGACGGGGTTCGCGGTGACGAGATTCGGCAGCATGACCGTCAAATGCTCGTGGCGCGCCAGCTTTGATTCCTCCTTTTCGATATGACGGATCAGGATATCCTCGGTGTTGCGGTATTCTGTGATCTCGTAGGAAAACCGCTCGCGGATGCCGATCGATTCGAGCTTTTCCTTCAGCGCCAGCGCCTCGGCCTCGCTGCTGCCGACGTACAGGAGCTCCAGGTCGGAAAAGCCGATGTCCTTCGCGCAGTTGTAGGTTTTGAGGAACGCGCGGTTGAGCGAGCGCACCAGTAGCAGCGCCTTGCCGGAGTGGGGGGTGCTGAGCATCTTCCGCGCTTCCTCCGCGGAGGGGATGCTCAGCTCGCGCTTGACCCTGCGGTAGTGGCTGCGGATGCCGCGCATGAGCGCCGCAAGCAGGGCGATCATCAGCAGCGTGACCCACGCGCCGGAGAGAAACCACGTCAGGATCAGCACGCACAGCGTCACGGTCGTGGCGCAGAGGGCGACAGCGTTGATCGCGCTGTGCCAGAGCCACGCGCCGCTCTTTCTGCGCCGCCAGTAGCGCTGCATGCCGAGCTGATTGAGAAAGAACGAGATGAACACGCCGCTCGCGAACAGCGGGAGCAGACGGTGCTGATCCGCCTGAAAGACGATCACAAGCAGCGCGGAGACCGAGAAGAGAAAGCGAATGCCGTTGGTGTAATTCAAGCGGTTGCCGCGATAGACCATGCGGCGGGGGAAATACCCGTCCTTCGCCATCATCGCCATGAGGTGCGGAAGATCCGCGAACGCCGTGTTCGCGGCAAGCATCAGGATAACGACGGTCAGGGTCTGCACCGTGTGGAACATGGGGCTTGCGTGTCCGAACACCGCGGCGGCGAGACGGCTGAACGTTGTGGAAAGATTGCCCGGTACGACGCGGTAGAGGCTCATGAGGACGCTGACGCCGAGGAAGATGACGCCGACGATCGCCACCATGACGACCAAAACGCCCCGCGCGGTTTTATGCGACGGCTCCTTGAAATTCTCTACGCCGTTCGAGACCGCTTCGATCCCGGCGAGCGCGACGCAGCCGGAGGCGAACGCGCGCAGTATGAGCCACAGCAGGGAAGCGTCCAGCTCCGGTTCGGGCGCGGAGACGGGGAACACGGCGAAGCTGCCCGTGAAGTATTGGATGAATCCGGCGGCGATCATGACCAGTACCGCCGCGACAAAGAGATAGGTGGGAATGCCGATCGCCACGGACACGGAGCGCATGCCGCGCAAATGCAGCCATGAGAGCAGCGCAATGAGCGCCAACGCGATCCAGACGCGGTACGGCGCAAGAAGCGGAATGCCCGAAATGACCGCCGCGGCCGCGGCGCTTGCGCTGACGGCGACGATGAAAATGTATCCGACCACGAGCGAGGCGCCCGCGACCAACCCCGCGCGCTCGCCCAAATTGTCCATCGCGACGGCATAGGCTCCGCCGCCCTGCGGATAGGCGTCGATGCTTTGGCGGTAGCCCAGCGTGAGGATGGCGAGAAACGCGACCAGCGCGGCGGCGATCCACACAAAGGCGCGATAGGATGCCATGCCCAGCGCCGGCAGCAGCACGATGAGGATCTCCTCGCCGGCGTAAGTGACGGTGGAGATGGTGTCGCTGGAGAAAACAGGCATGCCCCAAAACACATTGAGACGCTCGTTTTCCAGCTCGGAGTCCTTGAGCGGCTTGCCGAACAAAAAGCTGTGGATGCGTTTTTTCATGGGCGGCTCCCTTCTCTTGCTTTTCTATTATTCTACCTTGTTTTTTTCGCGATGGCAAGCGCGTAAGCTTTTGACTTTCTCAACAAATGGACTTGACAAATACCCTGCGGGGGTATATATTGGTTCCGAAGCAAAGCATACCCTGATGGGGTATGCTGCGGCAAAGGAGGTCAAAGAATGTCGGATCATTGCCATGACGCCGCGGAAATCGGCGAAGGCTGCCCTTACTGCTCCGGAAAGCATAAGGACAGGGATGAAAAAGAGTATAAGGATCTGATGAATCGGTTAAAACGGATCGAGGGTCAGGTGAGGGGCGTTGAGGGCATGCTGGACAGCGGCGCATACTGCACGGATATCCTGACGCAGGTTTCCGCCGTTACCAGCGCCCTGAACAGCTTCAATAAGGCGCTGCTCGCGAACCACATGAGGACGTGCGTTGCCGAGAACATACGGCAGGGCAACGACGAGGTCATTGACGAGCTGGTCGTCACGCTGCAAAAGCTTATGAAATAGGTGTCAAAAATGAAACAGTACAATGTGACAGGAATGAGCTGTGCCGCCTGTCAGGCGAGAGTGGAAAAGGCGGTCAATGCGGTGGCGGGTGTGGAGAGCTGCGCCGTCAGCCTTCTGACGAATTCTATGGGGGTGGAGGGCAGCGCGTCTGCCGAAGATGTTATCCGGGCGGTCGAGGCGGCCGGTTACGGCGCGAGCGTCAAACGGAGCGGAGCGGATAAGGCGGCGCAAAGCGGTTACGAAGACGCGCTGAAGGACACCGAAACGCCCAAAATGAAAAAGCGGCTGATCGCATCGGTCGCTTTGCTGCTGCCTCTTCTGTACGTTACGATGGGACATATGCTTTGGGACTGGCCCTTGCCGGGATTTCTTGACGGAAACCATGTGGCGATGGGGTTGTACGAGCTTTTGATCGCCGGCTTCATCATGGTGATCAATCAACGGTTTTTTATCAGCGGATTCAAGGGGCTCCTTCATAAGTCCCCCAACATGGATACGCTTGTCGCGCTTGGCGCGACCGCATCTTTTGCGTACAGTGTTTTCGCTCTTTTCGGCATGGCGGAGGCGGTGGCCGGAGGACGGACGGAGCGGGTTTTGTATTACATGGACCAATTCTACTTTGAATCCGCCGCGACCATACTGACGCTGATCACACTGGGCAAGACGCTTGAGGCGAAGTCCAAGGGAAAAACGACCGACGCCCTGCGCTCGCTGATGGATCTTGCGCCGAAGACGGCGGTGCTTTTGGTCGAAGGCGTCGAACAGGAGACGCCGATCGAAGCGGTCAAGGTCGGCGACCGGTTCGTGGTCCGCCCGGGGGACAACATTCCGGTCGACGGGATCGTGGTCGAGGGGGAAAGCGCCGTCAACGAGGCGGCGCTGACCGGAGAGAGCGTCCCTGTGGAAAAAGCTCCCGGTGAAAGGGTCTCCGCCGCAACGCTCAACACCTCCGGATATATGGTGTGCGAGGCGACGAAAGTCGGAGAGGACACGACGCTCGCGGGCATCATCCGCATGGTGAGCGACGCCGCGGCGACCAAGGCGCCGATCGCCAAGGTCGCGGACAGAGTTTCCGGCGTTTTTGTTCCGGCGGTGATCGGGATCGCGCTTATTACGTTTGCCGCATGGCTTGCCGTGGGGCGGACGTTTGGCTACGCCATGGCAAGGGCGGTATCGGTTTTGGTCATCAGCTGCCCGTGCGCGTTGGGGCTTGCGACTCCGGTGGCGATCATGGTCGGAAACGGAGTCGGGGCGAAAACGGGGATCCTTTTTAAAACGGCGCAGTCTTTGGAACAGACGGGAAAGACTCAGATCATCGCCCTTGATAAAACAGGCACCATTACCACCGGCGTCATGCATGTCACGGACGTCGTTCCGGCGGACGGAAAAAGCAGGGACGAGTTGCTCGCGGTCGCGTATGCGCTCGAAGCAAAGAGCGAGCATCCGATTTCAAAAGCGATCGTGGAGTATGCAACCGCAAACGCCGTCAGACTGCGGGAGACCACAGGGTTTGAGGCGTCCTCGGGGAACGGGCTCAGGGCGGTTCTCGACGGGGAAGAGATTGCTGGAGGAAACGCGCAATACCTTGCGAAGATGACGGGTGGGATCGAACCGCCGCAGCAGAGGCGCGTTTCCGATTTGGCGGGGCAGGGGAAAACCCCCGTCCTTTTTGCGAGGGACGGTCAATTGCTGGGTATCCTTGCCGTCGCGGACACGATCAAGGAGGATTCCGCGGAGGCGATTTCGCAGCTCAAGGCCATGGGGCTCCATACCGTCATGCTTACCGGAGACAATGAGATCACCGCCCGAACGATCGCCGGACAGGTGGGCGTGGACGAGGTCGTCGCCTCGGTGAAGCCCGACGGGAAAGAGGCGGTGATCAAGCGGCTTATGGAGCATGGAAGCGTCGCCATGGTGGGCGACGGGATCAACGACGCGCCCGCCCTGACCCGCGCGGATCTGGGGATCGCGATCGGCGCGGGAACGGACGTCGCGATCGACGCGGCGGACGTGGTGCTGATGAAAAGCAGCATCATGGACGTGGCGGCAGCCGTCAGGATCTCGCGGGCAACGCTCAGAATCATCCATGAAAACCTGTTTTGGGCGTTTTTCTACAATGTCATTGGGATCCCGCTGGCGGCGGGCTGCTACGTTGCCGCGTTCGGATGGACGCTGAACCCGATGTTCGGCGCCGCGGCCATGGGCCTGTCCAGCTTCTGCGTGGTTTCCAACGCGCTGCGTTTGAATTTCATCAAGGTCTACGACAGCGAAAGAGACAAGACGGTCAAAAACCCCGTGAGGGGAAATTTAATAAAAGAAAAGGAAGAAAAAGAAATGAAGATCACGGTTAAGGGAATGATGTGCGCACACTGCGAGGCTCATGTCAAAAAAGCGCTTGAAGCGATCGACGGAATCGAGTCGGCGACGGCTTCGCACGAGGAAAACCTTGTGACGCTCGAAACCGCGAAGACGATCGACGAGAGTCTCATCAAGGCGGCCGTTGAGGAAGCCGGCTATGAGTATGCGGGGATCGCCGGATAAATGAACGGCGAGACGCCGGTATTCCTGCCCGTTTTCGCGGAAAACGGCTTTTGAAAGGGAGAAACAGCATGAAATACGATTTTACCAGCATTATTGACCGCCGTGGCATGGACGCGCTGGCGGTGGACGGGCTCGGCGCCGCCTACGGCTTTTCGCCGGACGGGCCGAAGGAAGGCTTTGACGCGATCCCCATGTGGGTCGCCGATCAAAATTTCGCGACCTGTCCCGCCGTTACCGAGGCGATCGCCGCGCGCGTAAAGCATCCGCTTTTTGGCTACTTTATCCCGCGGGATGAATACTACGACGCCATCATCCGCTGGCAGGAGACGCGCAACCGCGTCACGGGTCTCAAACGGGAGCACATCGGCTACGAAAACGGCGTGCTGGGCGGGGTGATCAGCGCCCTGAACGTTTTCTGCTCCAAAGGGGACAAGGTTTTGATCCACAGCCCGACCTACGTCGGCTTTACCGAGTGCGCGGGAAACAACGGCTATCGCTTCGTCCACAGCCCGCTGACGCGGGACGAGGGCGGCGTTTGGCGGATGGACTTCGCGGACATGGAGGAAAAGCTCAAAACGCAGAAGATCCACGCAGCGATCTTCTGCTCTCCGCACAACCCCTGCGGTCGCGTTTGGGAGCGGTGGGAGATCGAACGGGCGATGGCGCTCTACCAAAAGTACGACGTTTTCGTGATCTCGGACGAGATTTGGTCGGACATCCTGCTCAACGGTCACCGGCACATCCCCACCCAATCGGTGAGCGAGGACGCGCGCGGGCGCACCGTCGCGCTCTACGCGCCGTCGAAGACCTTCAACCTCGCGGGACTGGTGGGCAGCTACCATGTCATTTACGATCCGTGGCTGCGCGAGAGGGTCGAAAAAGAGAGCTCGCTGTCGCACTACAACGAGATGAACGTTCTTTCCATGCACGCGCTGATCGGCGCCTACGGGCCGGAGGGGCAGGCATGGGCGGACGAACTGTGCAGGGTGCTTTCGGAGAACGTCAACTTCGCGTGCGACTACATACGCGAGCGCTTCGACGGCGTGGACGCCGCGAAGCCCGAGGGCACGTTCATGCTGTATCTGGACTGCGCGCAATGGCTGAAAAAGCACGGAAAAACGCTTGACGAGCTCGAAAAGGCGGGCTGGGACGTGGGCGTCGCGTGGCAGGACGGGAGAATGTTCCGCGGCGCGACCAATCTGCGCCTCAATTTGGCGCTGCCGCTTACGCGCGTAAAGGAGGCGTTCGCGCGGATGGACAAGTACGTATTCAACGCCTGAAGAATCTAAAAAAACCTCTTGACTCTCACACTGTGTCAGAGATTATAGTGGTAATGAGCTCGGGAAAGACCTTCCATGGAGGTAGTCAAAAATGCTGAAAATAGGCGATTTTTCAAAACTGTCCAGAGTCAGCGTCAGAATGCTCCGCCACTATGATGATATCGGCCTGCTGAAACCGGCGGAGACCGATTCCTTTACGGGGTACCGCTACTATCGCGAGGAACAGCTGTTCGTCGTCGGGCGGATCACCGCGCTCAAGGATATGGGCTTTGCCCTCGCGGACATCGTCCGCATCCTTGCGTGCTATGACGACAGGGAAGCACTGGATGCTTTTTTGCTGGAACGGCAGAAAGAGCTTTCCAAGCTTTCACGGGAGACGGAGTATAAGCTGATGCTTCTGGATACAGCCCGAAAGAGGCTGAGAAAGGAGCAAAAAATGAGTTTCGACGTTACGGTCAAAACGATCCCGGAGCGCTATGCCGCTACGGTACACATGGTGATTCCCCGCTATGAAGACGAGGGAATGGCGTGGGCGATGCTCGGCGAGTGCAAGACTCCGCTCGCCCCCGCCGACCCGTGCCTCGCGGCGACGGAATTCCTCGACAAGGAGTACAAGGAAGAAAACGTGGAGATCCGCGCGTGGATGACCGTGAAGGGCAATTATGCCGATACGGAGCACGTAAAGTTCCAAACGCTTCCCGCGGTCAAGGTGGCAAGCTGTATGATCAAGGGCGCTTACGACCAGATGAACGACGCCACCGCCGAGGTGGTCTCATGGGCGAAGGCGAACGGCTACCGGCTGAACGGGCCAATGTTCAACATCTATCATGTGGGGCCCGCGCAGACGCAGAACCCGGAGGAATATGTGACCGAGGCATGCTTTCCGGTGGAATAAAGGCTTTGCCGCCAGGGAATCGGGCGGTTCCTTGGCGGCAAAGCGGGCGAAAACGAGACGCGTCACGCGCTCTGAACACACCGCATACGCGGTGTGTTCAGAGCCATTTTTTCTTTTTGAAGAAGATCAGGCTGACCGCCACGATCAAAACGCTGACGGCAATCACGACGGGATAACCCAGGCGCCACTCAAGCTCCGGCATGTAGCGGAAATTCATGCCGTACCAGCCCGCGATGAGCGTCAGCGGCATGAAAATGGTCGTAACCACCGTAAGCAGCGTCATCGTGCGGTTTTGCCGCACCTCAAGCTGCGCGTTGTAAAGATCGCGCACCTGCATGGTGTGCTCGCGGAGCGATACGGCGGAATCGTGCCTGCGCGCCATGCGGTTCATGAAAAGGTGCATGTAACGCAGATTCTTTTCGGTGAAAAAACCGTTTTCGTTTTCCTCCAGCTCCTGCGTCATGTCGATGACCTGTTCGTAATGGACCAACAGCTCGCGGACGTGGCTGCGGATCTCGTTGACGCGGGCAAGATCGCCCTGCCCCTCGGACGCCAGTATCTCGTCCTCGATCCGGTCAAGCTCCGCCTCGTAGCGCTCCATGATGGGAAGATCCGCGTCGACGATCTGCTCCAAAAAATCATAGAGGAAACGCTCCAGACTCGGCTCGCGCCAACGCTTGACGCGACGGATGACCTCGATCATCTGCTCCGCCTTGCCGCTGTCGTCAATAAACACGACGCCCTTTTCGTCCAGCGCGAAGGCGAAGCGGAAGTCGTTTTCCGTCAGGCGGCCGCGGTCGGGGATCTGGAACGTCCCTGTCAGAGAATCGTAGTTCACCTCCGCCTTGGTGTTGTGGATGTTTTGCACGTCCGGCTCCAGTTCGATCCCCATATCGAACTGATCCCGCTCCGCCTGCCACTCCCGCGTCGTCAGCACCGCGACGTACTGGCGCTCCGTCTGGCGGTGCAGCTCCGAAGCGGAGCAGGCGCGCATGCTCTCTTCCAAAAGATAGTAACCCATAGTCGTTTCCCCGCTTTTTTGATAGTGTTCTGTTATTCTACCACAGATCGCGCCTGTTCGCAATTCATTCGCACCGCGCCCCGCCGTCCGGCTGCGTTCCGGCGCTTGCCTCCTATGACGGTTTTGCTAAAAAGCAGGCGGTTTTTTATCCGATCTGTCAAATTTCCGGAACAGTGATTGACAATAAGTGTAAGCCTTGCGATGATATAACGTAAGCGCCTACAATGCGTGAGCGAAACGGGAGGGATCAGGTATGCGGCAAACGATGCGCGAGGACGCGTTCACCATCGTCGAGCGCTCCATCCGCGCGGTCTTGCCGGACGCGGCGGTGCGCCGCGCGCTGGAGGGACGGCG
>JAWRIJ010000131.1:0-16185 GCA_040307975.1 Oscillospiraceae bacterium
CTCAGCGAGCGCATGATGCGCGAGCGCGAGGCGGCGAACCACACGAGCGCGGACATCCACGAGCGCGACGAGGGCTATCTCCGCGCGTGCCGCGAGGTGGGCGAGCAGCTTGTCGGCGACTATGGCTGGCGGCGCGTGGACTGTTCGCAAAACGGGCGGATGCGATCCATCGAGGACATCCACGAGGAGATCTACGGATTGGCTTCGGCGATCATATGAGTGCGAGGGCTTGTCCGGCGCTTGAAAAAGTGAAAAGGGGACGCGGAGCGTCCCGACTCTTCACAGAAGGTTTGCGCGCTTGGCGCGGGACTGGCTTCAGCAGCAGCCGCAATTGCTGTCGCTGACGCCGCCCACGTTGCCGTTGCAGCCGTTGCCGCAGCTTCCGCAGCCGTTGCCGCAGAACAGCAGCAGAAGGATCAGCAGGATAATCACGCAGGAGCAGTTATTGTTGTTTCCGAACCACATAAGTATTCACCTCACTTTGCCGGATTCTGTTTTATCTTATGCGGGCGAAGTAAAATGGGGGCATGACCGCCCGAAAAATTTTTGAGTTTTTCTTTAGGAGACTTGCCATGAGCGATGAAAGACAGTTTGATACCGCGCGTTATGACGCGCAGCGTGTCCGCGAGGCGTCGCGTCGCGTCACTTCCGGCTCGCAGCAGGGGAGCGCGGGCGCGCGCCGCCAGCTGACGAGCGCACAGAAAGAAGCGCTGCGGCGCAAGGGCCGCCGTCGCCGCTTTTTCTTGCGCAGCGTTGTGTGGGTGATCTTCGTTATCGCCGCATCGTTCGCGCTCTCGGCTGTCGGCTGGCTGCTTGCGAACGATTTCGCGGCGCTGAACAAGGAACCGCTGACCGCGACGGTGCAGATCACAAAGGACGACAACGTGGATACGGTCGCCGACAAGCTCAAGGATGCGGGACTGATCGAGTACAAGTGGTTCTTTAAAATTTTCGGCAAGGTCGCGCACGCGGAGAGCAAGATCGGTATCGGCACTTACGAGCTCAACACCGAGATGGACTACAGCGCGCTGATCAACGGTATGCGCAACAAGAACGCCGCGCTTAACTCTTCCACGGTGCGCGTCGCCATCCCCGAGGGCTACACGGTCAAGCAGATTATCAGCCTGCTTGCGCAATACGGCGTGAACACGGAGGAGGAGCTTAATGAGGCGGCGGCAAATTATGACTTCACCTACAGCTTCTTAAACGGCAGGAGCAAGGGCGACACGCGGCGGCTGGAGGGCTATCTGTTCCCAGATACCTACGAGTTCTATGTGGGCGGCAACGCCGCGACAGCGCTTGGCAAAATGCTCAAGAATTTCGACGCCAAGCTGACGCCGGAGCTGCGCGAGAAGATCGAAGCGTCCGAGTACTCGCTCGATGAGATCCTAATTATTGCCTCGCTTATAGAAAAGGAGACCGACGGCCATGACCGCGCAAACATCTCTTCGGTCATCTACAACCGTCTGCACAAGTCGGGCGAGACGAATTACCTGCTGCAGATCGACGCCGCGCAAATCTACGGCCTCGGCGACCGCTTTACGCCGCCGCTGACCAAGTCGCAGCTGGAAATCGACACGCCCTACAACACGCACATTCATCAGGGGCTGCCCCCCGCGCCGATCGCGAACCCCGGCACGGCCTCCATTGAGGCGGCGCTGGAGCCTGCGGACACCGGCTATTATTTCTACGCCCTCGGCAAGGACGGCATGCACCACTTCTTTGATACCTACAACAAGTTCCTTGCTTTCGTCGGCAGCAGCCAGTACGGCGGATGACGATGCGAAGGAAACCGGAACTGCTCGCCCCGGCGGGTGATATGGAAAAGCTCCGTATGGCGGTGCTCTACGGCGCGGACGCGGTCTATCTTGCGGGAACGAGCTTTGGGATGCGCGCGTTTGCGGGCAACTTTGCCCCCGACGAGCTGCGCGAAGCCGTGCGCTTTGCGCACGGCCACGGCGTGCGAGTCCACGCGACCGTCAACACGATGCCGCGCGGCGACGAGCTCAAACGCCTGCCGGAGCATTTGGAGAACCTGAACGACGCGGGCGTGGACGCGCTGATTCTTGCCGATCTTGGCGTGTTTACAATGGCGGGAAGGTATGCCCCACGCTGTGAAAAGCATGTTTCGACGCAGCAGAGCATTGCAAACAGCGCCTGCGCCCGCGCATGGTACGACCTCGGCGCAAAGCGCGTCGTGCTTGCGCGTGAACTGTCGCTCGAAGAGATACGGACCATCCGCGACGAGACCCCGCCGGAGTTGGAGATCGAGACTTTCGCCCACGGCGCGATGTGTGTGAGCTATTCCGGCCGGTGCCTCCTGTCGAATTACATGACGGGACGCGACTCCAACCGCGGCGAGTGCGCCCAGCCCTGCCGCTATCAGTACGCGCTGATGGAGGAAAAGCGCCCGGGAGAGTATTTCCCCGTCTTTGAGGATGAAAAAGGCACATACATCCTCAATTCGCGAGATATGTGCATGATCGACCATTTGGACGACCTCATGGACGCGGGGATCGACTGCATCAAGCTGGAGGGGCGCGCGAAAAGCGAGTATTACGCCGCTATCGTCACGGGCGCGTACCGCCATGTCATCGACGAGGCGTGGGCGGGCGAGCCGGTCGACCCCGTGTGGCGCGACGAGGTGGAGCACGTCAGTCACCGCCGCTATTCCACGGGCTTCTATTACGGCGCGCCGGGGCAGTACACCGAAAGCGCGCGCTATATCCGCGAGTGGCAGGTGGTCGCGGTGGTGGAGGCGTGCGACGCAGAGGGGAACGCGACGCTGTCGCTTCGCAACAAGTTCGCTGCGGGCGATGTGGTCGAAGTCGTCGGCCCGGATTGCCGCCCGTTTTCAATGACCGCGCCGATGATGCGCGATGCGGATGGCTTTGAGCTGCGCGAGGTGCGTACGCCCAAGACCGTTTTTCAAATGAAGCTGCCCCGCAGCGTGCCGCCGCTGAGCTTTGTGCGGCATGCGGCAGAGTTGAGCGCAAAATAGACTGCACATAATATAAGCGAGGATTCTATCAATAGAATCCTCGCTTTTTTTGAAATCTATTGTGCCGTTCGCTTTTTTCGCCACTCCTCGACGATACCCGGCAAAATCGCGCAGCCCGAGCCGATGAGGAAGCAGAGGATGCCGAGCCACATGTTGAGGCGCAGCTCCTCGCGCAGAAACAGCAGCGCGAAGAGCGGCGCGAGCATGGGCTTGAGGAAGAACACAAGCGACGCGGTCTGCGCGCTGGTCTTTTCCATCGCGAGCATGTGCAGCACAAAACCGAGTCCTGTGTTGATGGCGCCGAGGTACAAAAGCCACGGCAGCGACTGTGCGGTAAGCGTGGAGAGCAGCGGTACGTCCGCGTAGAGCGAGAGCCCTGCGCCGGACAGCCGCGCCGCGGCGGCGGGGATGCGACCGAGCAGCAGCAGCGCAAGCAGCTCCACGCCGCCGAAGAGCGAGCAAAAGCTCGTGACCGCAACGCCGCCAAAACGATTGGCGCGGGTCTTTCCCAAAACGCTATAGAGCGCGAACAGCGCCGCGGAGGAGATTGCGAAGGCGACGCCGCGCGCGTCGAGCCGCGCGTGCAGGGGATCGACAATCAGCAGCACCGCGACCGCTTCCAGACATAGCGCAAGGATATGGTTTTTGCGGATCGGTTCGCGGAGCATCCATCCCGCGAGCACCGTGATGAAGATGGGGTTGCAGGAAAAAAGCACGGCTACGACCGCCGCGGGAGCGTAGACCACCGCGAGCTGGTAGAACGACATCGCAACACAGACGAACAATCCGCCGAGCAAGGCGAAAAAGCCCGTGTCGGCGCGCGTGAACACGGCGTTCCGCTTGCGCATGGCCCGTCGCGCAAACGGCAGCAGCACCGCGCCGCCGATCAAAAAGCGCAGCACTGTGATCTGCATGGGGTGGAACATGCCTGCCGTGTGCTTGAGCGCGACCTCCACGAAGCTGAAAATGAGCGCGCAGAGGACAACGTAGAGATATCCGGGGTTGAATTTCTTCATGGTTTTCCCTCCAAGGCAATAAAAGCATATAACGATATCACCAAAAATGCAATTGTAACATTGACTTTTTTTAACAATTACGTTATGATAATGACATCCACACATATGCGAACCGTGCGACGGAGGGATCGGTATGGACGGCAAGGAGCGATCCGGCCTGAGCGAGCCGATGTTTTATACGCTGATGGCGTTCCTTTTCGGGGAAAAGTGCGGCATGGAGGTCATGGATTTCGTTTATAATTTTTCCGGCGGCCGTGTGACGATATGGCCGGGGACGCTTTACGCGATCCTCGCGAGATGTGAGGCGCAGGGCATGATTTGTGAGGTCGAGACCGCCAATCGCAAGAGGATCTACGCAATCACGGATCTGGGCCGCCGCGTTTATCAGGACGAGGTGGCGCGCCTGTGCTCCTGCGTGGACGACGCGCGGCGCGCCGTGCGCCCGATGGTGGCGCGCGAGGCACAGCTTCGGCTCGACGAGTTGGAGTGGGCGTAAAAAGAAAATTGACAAAGCGCACGTTTCGCGTATAATAAGGTGTACTGTGCACAAGGCTTTGCCCCTGAACGCAGGGGCGGAGCCTTTTTTTTGAAAGAGAAACACTTTTATCATACGAAGGAGATACGACATATGGCACATCCCAGCTACAGCCTCAACGAACTGCGCGAGAAGTTCCTTACCTTTTTTGAGGGCAAGGAGCATTTGCGCCTGCCGAGCTTTTCGCTCGTGCCGCAAAACGATAAGTCCATCCTGCTCATCAACGCGGGCATGACGCCGATGAAGCCCTGGTTCAAGGGCGAGGAGGAACCGCCGCGCCGCCGCGTGTGTACCTGCCAGAAGTGCATCCGCACGGGTGACATCGACAATGTCGGCAAGACCGCTCGCCACGGTACGTTCTTTGAGATGCTGGGCAACTTTTCGTTCGGCGACTACTTCAAGCGCGACGCCATCCACTGGGCGTGGGAGTTCCTGACCTCCCCCGAGTGGGCGGGACTGGAGCCTGACCGCCTCTATCCCTCCGTGTTTGCGGGCAACGAGACCACCCCCGCCGACGACGAAGCGTTCGACATTTGGAATAAGGAAATCGGCATCCCCGCCGAGCGCATCTTCCGCTTCGGCAAGGAGGACAACTTCTGGGAGCACGGCTCCGGCCCCTGCGGCCCTTGCTCCGAGATATACTATGACCGCGGCGAGAAGTACGGCTGCGGCAAGCCGACCTGCACCGTGGGCTGCGACTGCGACCGCTACATGGAGGTTTGGAACGTCGTCTTTTCGCAGTTCGACAACGACGGCAACAACAACTATACCGAGCTCAGACAGAAGAACATCGACACCGGCATGGGCCTTGAGCGGCTCGCCGTCGTGTCGCAGGATGTGGACAGCCTGTTCGACGTGGACACGGTCATGCACATCACGAACAAGGTCAGCGAGATCACCGGCGCGCACTACGGCGAGAGCTATGAGCGCGATGTGAGCCTGCGCATCATCACCGACCACATCCGCTCGGCGAGCTTTATGATCTGTGACGGCGTGCTGCCGAGCAACGAAGGGCGCGGCTACGTGCTGCGCCGGCTCCTCCGCCGCGCCGCGCGCCACGGAAAGCTCCTCGGCGTGAACGAGCCGTTCCTCTACACCATCGTCGATACCGTGGTTGCGGTCAACGAGGGCGAGTACAAGGACATCCGCGAGAAGCAGGCGTATATCACCAAGGTCATCCGCACCGAGGAGGAGAACTTCGCCAAGACCATCGACGGCGGCATGAAGATATTCTCCGAGATGCTCTCCGAGCACAAGGCGAAGGGCGAGACGACGTTCTCCGGCGCGGACGCCTTCAAGCTGTACGACACCTTCGGCTTCCCCATCGACCTGACGCTGGAGATGGCAAAGGACGAGGGGCTGAGCGTGGACGAGGATGCGTTCCGCAAGCTCATGCAGGAGCAGAAGGAGCGTGCGCGCGAGGCGCGCAAGGCGCTCGGCGACCTCGGCTGGGCGGGCGTCGATCTCGGCAAGGAGATCCCCGCGACCGAGTTTGTGGGCTACGACCATGACGTGTGCGAGGCGAAGGTGCTCGCCATCGTCGCCGACGGCGAGACGCGCGACGAGATTGCGGCGGGCGCGGAGGCCATCGTCGTGCTGGACAGGACCCCGTTCTACGCCGAGATGGGCGGTCAGGTCGCCGACTACGGCACGATCGACGGCTTCACCGTCACGGACGTGCAGAAGAACAAGGGCGGCAAGTACCTGCACTACGGCAGGCTCGCCGAAGGCAGCCTGCGCGTGGGCGATATCGTCAGCGCCATGATCGACACCGCCCGCCGCGACGCCATCCGCCGCGCCCACAGCGCGACGCATCTGCTGGACGCCGCGCTCAAAAAGGTGCTGGGCGAGCACGTCCATCAGGCGGGCTCTCTGGTGGAGCCGGACCGCCTGCGCTTTGACTTCTCCCATTTTGAGGCGGTTACGGCGGAGGAACTGCGCAAGATCGAATCCCTCGTCAACGAGTGGATACTGACCGGCTACGGCGTGGTCACCGAGGAACTGCCCATCGAGGAGGCCAAGAAGAAAGGTGCCGTCGCGATGTTTGGCGAGAAGTACGGCGACGTCGTGCGCGTGGTCGAGATGGGCGAGGGCGACAAGTGCGTGTCCATGGAGTTTTGCGGCGGCACGCACCTCGACAACACCGCCAAGGCGGGCGCGTTCCGCATCACGAGCGAGGGCAGCGTCGCCTCCGGCGTGCGCCGCATCGAGGCGACCACCGGCGTCGCCACCTATGAGGGCGTCAATCAGGAGCATGAGGCGCTGCGCGCCGCGGCGTCGCTGCTCAAGACCACGCCGAACGAGCTCGGCGGGCGCATCGAGCAGACGCTCAACGAACTCAAGGAAGCCAAGCGTCTCATCGAGCAGTATAAGGCGAAGGAGAGCGCCGGCAGCGCGGGCGACCTGCTCAAAAACGCCGCGGACGTCGGCGGGCTGCACGTCGTCACCACGACGGTCGCGAGCGGCGATCCCAACAGCCTGCGCCAGATGGGCGATGTGCTGCGCGACAAGGACAGCGCCGTCGTCGCGGTCATCGCGCTTGCCGCAGAGAAGGTGACGCTGCTCGCCGTCTGCGGCAAGGACGCGGTCGCAAAGGGCGTCAAAGCGGGCGATATCATCAAGACCATCGCGCCCATTGTCGGTGGCAGGGGCGGCGGCAAGCCGGACAGCGCCATGGGCGGCGGCAGCGACGCGAGTAAGGTCAAGGACGCGCTCGCGGCGGTGAAGCCCTTTGTCGAGAAAGCGGTGAACTGATGCTGCCGCGCGACCCCGCGATACTTTTGAGCGTCGTAAACACGAAGCTGCGCGATGAGTACGGGAGCTTCGCCGAGCTTTGCGCCGCCGAGGGCGTGGAGCCGGAGGGTATCACCGCCGCGCTCGCCGCGCTCGGCTACGCTTACGACGCGGCACAGAACCGGTTTTTATAGGTATAACGTGTGAAAGGAGCAGAATCATGTCGGATTGCCTGTTTTGCAAGATCATTTCCGGGGAAATCCCCAGCGCCAAGGTGTATGAGGACGAGCTGTGCTACGCCTTCAACGACATTGCACCGCAGGCGCCCACGCATTTTCTGGTTATCCCGAAGGCGCACATCGGCTCCGCCGCGGAGATCGACACAGGGAACAGCGCGGTCGTCGCTCACATCTTTGAGGTCATTGCAAAGCTCACAAAGGAGAACGGGATCGAAAGCTACCGCATTGTGTCGAATATCGGCGAGCAGGCGGGGCAGAGCGTGCCGCACCTGCATTTCCATGTGCTTGCGGGGCGCGATATGACGTGGCCTCCGGGCTAAAGGGCTTCAAAACTAAAAAAAGCTTGCATTTTGCAAAACCTTGTGATATTCTATCACAGCTTGAAAAAGGGCGGTCCTCTGGCGTGGGCGCGAATGGCGCGTCTCATATAAACGATCATGAACGCCTATAAAACAGGAGGAAAACATCCATGGATCTCATCAAGGAACTCGAAAAGCAGCAGATGAAGGAGACCGCGCCCGTTGCCAACGTCGGTGATACCGTCCGCGTGCATGTGCGCATCAAGGAAGGCTCCCGCGAGCGTATCCAGGTCTTCGAGGGCATCGTCATCGCCAAGAAGCACGGCAGTGTCGAGGAGACCATCACCGTGCGCCGTCTCGCCTATGGCGTGGGCGTTGAGAAGGTGTTCCCCATCCACAGCCCCTCGATCGAGAAGATCGAGACCGTGCGCAAGGGCTATGTCCGCCGCGCCAAGCTGTACTATCTGCGCGGTCGCGTCGGCAAGGCTGCCAAGATCCGCGAGAAGCTGTAAGAGGCAAAGTGAGAGAAAAATCGGGCGGGAGCATTGCTCCTGCCCGATTTTTTATAGATTCATTTTTATTTCGTGACGAGCCACAGCCCGATGGCGCAGACCGCGACGCCGATGAGCTGACGCGGCGTGATCGTCTCGCGGAACAGAAAATACCCCACGAACAGCAGTACGACGGCGAGGGCGATGTTGGCGATCATCGAACCGACGCTGATTTTCCAACCCGCGCGGTACAAAAAAACGGTGCCCGCCTCAAGCCCCACGATGACGATGCCGAGCACGACCGACGCCCAGTTGAGCTTGCCAAGCTCCGCGAGTGCGTTTGCGGGCTTGACGCCCGCGAGGAAGACCGTACCGGAAATCAGCGCGCCGACCAGGTAGGTTACGGTCACCGAGCCGAAAGCGTTTACCTCCTCTGGCACGGATTTGGCGCAGATCTGATAGAGGGTGTTGGAGCCAATGAGCAGCAGCAGGGGCCAGAGCATGTTCCACATAACGATACCTCCCATGATTAAAAAAGCGCCAGCCCATTGACGGGTGGCGGCAGTACCGGATCGACCGGCTTCTCGCGAATTCCATTATAGTGAAGGGACGTACGGCTGTCAACCGATTTTTTGCCTTGCGAAACACCGGCTTTTCAGTTATACTATATTAGTTAAAGTATGCGCATGAGCGGAGAGGAGGAGAGTCCATGAGCACGGTCATCACGTCTGTCGACGGGGGGAGCCCTGCGGAAAAGGCAGGTATCCGCGTGGGCGAGACGCTTTTGAAGCTCAACGGCCACGAGATCGTCGACGTGCTGGACTACCGCTTCTACTGCTACGACCCGAAGCTTACCGTCGAGCTTTTATCAACGGACGGCACGGCGCGCACGCTCCGCGTGAAGAAGTACGAGGGGCAGGATCTGGGGCTTAATTTCGACACCTATCTCATGGACGAGCCGCGCCCCTGTTCCAACCACTGCGTGTTCTGCTTCGTCGACCAAATGCCGCCCGGGATGCGCGACACACTTTATTTTAAGGATGACGACGCGAGGCTTTCGTTCCTGATGGGGAACTACATCACGCTCACCAACCTCACCGAGCGCGAGGCGCAGCGCATTATCGACCTGCGCATCAGCCCCATCAACGTCTCCGTGCAGGCGACGGAGCCGCAGCTCAGGCGCACGCTGCTTGGCAACAAGGATGCCGCGCTGAGTCTCGACTATATGCGCGCGTTCGGCAAGGCCGGCATCGAGATGAACGGCCAGATCGTCGTCTGCCCGGGATGGAACGACGGCGAGCACCTGCGCCGCACGATAGAGGATCTGATGGATATCGGCTTTCACTCCTGTTCCGTTGTGCCGGTGGGACTCACCAAGTACCGCAAGGGGCTTGCTAAGCTCCCGCCGGTGGATAAGGAGAAAGCGTGCGAGATCATCGACACCGTGGACGAGTACGGCGCGGTCTGCAAGGAGCGCTACGGTACGCGGATGTTTTTCTGTGCGGACGAGCTGTACCTCAAAGCGGAGCGTCCGTTGCCGGACGAGGAGTACTACGAGGACTTTCAGCAGCTCGACAACGGCGTGGGAATGCTCCGCAGCACGATGAACGAGTTTCTCGACGGCCTTGCGGATGTGGAGGACGGCAAGGCTGCGAGCTTCACCATCGCCACGGGCGTCGCGGCGGCGCCGTTCATTGAGCGGCTCGTGGACGCGGCGAAGGCGAAGTATCCGTCGCTGCGCGGCGAGGTCGTCGCTATCGTCAACGACTTCTTCGGGCATCTGATCACGGTTTCCGGTCTTGTGACGGGACAGGATATCATCGCGCAGCTTTCCGCGCGGGAACTGGGAGAGCGCATCATCATCCCCGCCAATATGCTGCGCCACGGCGAGGGCGTGTTCCTGGACGATGTGACGGTGCCGCAGCTTGCCGAAGCGCTCGGGCGGCCCGTCGTCATTTCGGAAACGGACGGATATTCCTTGGTAGACACGATTTTTGCAAAGGGGGACGATACCCTATGAAACCTTTGGTAGCTATTGTAGGCCGCCCGAACGTCGGCAAGTCGATGCTCTTCAATAAGCTCATCGGGCAGCGCCTCGCCATCGTCGAGGATACTCCCGGCGTTACGCGCGACCGTATCTACGGCGAGTGCGAGTGGACGGGGCGGAAGTTTATGCTCGTCGATACCGGCGGCATCGAACCGCGCAGCGACGACCAGATACTTATGTTCATGCGTGAGCAGGCGCAGATCGCCATCGACCACGCCGACGTCATCATCTTCCTTACCGACGTCAAGTCGGGCCTGACCGCGAACGATCAGGAGGTCGCGACGATGCTCCTGAAGTCCGGCAAGCCCATCGTGCTGGCGGTGAACAAGATGGATGCCACCGGCGCGCCCGATCCCGATTATTACGAGTTTTATAATCTCGGGCTTGGCGACCCCGTGGCGGTCTCGGCGGTGCATGGGCACGGCACGGGCGACCTGCTCGACCGCTGCCTTGAGTACTTTCCGCCGGAGAGCGAGGAGGACGAGGAGGACGACGCGATCAAGGTTGCCGTTATCGGCAAGCCGAACGTTGGAAAATCTTCGCTCGTCAACCGCATCCTCGGGCAAGAGCGCGTGATCGTGAGCAACGTGGCGGGCACGACGCGCGACGCCATCGACAGCCGATTTGAGAACGAAACAGGGAAGTACGTCTTCATTGACACCGCAGGAATGCGCAAGAAGTCGAAGGTTGACGAGAGTATCGAACGTTACAGCGTGCTGCGGGCGACCATGGCGATCGACCGTGCGGACGTATGCCTTATCATGATCGACGCAACCGAAGGCGTTACCGAGCAGGATACGAAGGTTGCGGGGCTTGCGCACGAGGCAGGCAAGGCGAGCATTATCGTTGTGAACAAGTGGGACCTTGTCGAAAAGGATGGCAAGACCATGGACAAGATGCGCGAGGATGTGCGCCGCGACCTTGCGTATATGACCTACGCGCCGGTGCTGTTCATCTCCGCGCAGACGGGACAGCGCGTACCGCGGCTCTTCGAGCTGATCAACTACGTTCACGAGCAGTCCTGCACCCGCATCACGACAGGCATGCTCAACAATGTGCTGGAGGACGCGCAGACCCGCGTCCAGCCGCCCACGGACAAGGGCAGGCGCCTCAAGATATACTACATGACTCAGGTGGGCGTGAAGCCGCCCCACTTCGTCGTGTTCTGCAACGACGCGCGGCTGTTCCACTTCTCCTACCGCCGCTATCTCGAAAACTGCATCCGCAGCGTGTTTGGGCTGGAGGGGACGCCGGTCATTCTCACCGTGCGCGAGCGCGGGGACAAGGAGGATAAGGCTTGATGGACATCCTTTCGCTGGTCGGGAACAGAGTGCTTGCCGCGGCGCTCATTGTGCTCGGCGCGGCGGCGCTGTGCTATATCCCGGGCGGCGTGAACGGCGCGATCGTTGCCTCGCACATGTTCTACGGGGACGACATCCGCAAGTACGGCAGCGGCAACGCGGGGCTGACGAACTTTTACCGCGTCTACGGCGCGCGCTATGTCTGGTGCGTCATTTTGGTGGACATGGGCAAGGCGGCGCTTGCCGTCGCCATCGGCGCGTATATTTTCGGACCGGAGGGCGCGGTGTTCGGCAAGTATTTCGCGGGCTTTTTCTGCATTGTGGGGCACATGTTCCCGTTTTTTTACCGGTTCAAGGGCGGTAAGGGCATTCTCTGCAGCGGCATGACGCTTATGCTGCTTGATTGGCGCATTGCGCTCGTCGGATGGGGCGTGTTCGCGCTGCTGTGGGCGACGACGCGGTACGTGTCGCTCGGCTCGATCTGCGCGGCGCTTACGCTGCCTGTCATGACGTATGCTGTGTACCGCGGGCACATTGATTTTCCGGTCGTTTTCACGCTCTCGCTTTTGATGACGGCGCTCGTGCTGTGGGCGCATCGGGAGAACATCAAACGCCTGCTCGCGGGAACGGAGAACAAGTTCGAGTGGCACAAGGGCGAGCCGAAAAAGAAACCCAATAAAATGTAAAAAGGAGCCGGACGAACCGTCCGGCTCCTTTTCTTATTCGTCGTCTTCGCCGTTTTCCGCTATTTCGGCGGGCAGCATGGAGTCGAGGCTTTCGCGCAGCGATTCCAGCGTGCGGGCACATTGCACGCGGCAGGAATCCACAACATCGCGCAGACGCGTGTGCGCCGTGGATTCATACTCGTCGGCGCGCCGGCGGGTCGCGGCGTCGTACTCGTCGGCAAGGCGGTGCGCCTCGGCTTCATAGGCGTCGGCGCGTCGGCGCGCTTCGGCGTCGTATTCGTCGGCGGCGCGGCGGGTCTCGGCATCATACTCGTCCGCGCGTCGGCGGGTCTCGGCTTCATAAGCGTCGGCGCGCTGCTGCGTTTCGGCCTCATAGGCGTCGGCACGGCGGCGCGCTTCCGACTCGCAGTCTTCGGCGCGACGCTGGGCGGCAAGCTCCAGATCCGCGACCTTCTCCTTGGCGGAGCGGACGCTTTCCGCCTGCGAGCGGAGCGTATCGGCCTCGGCACGAAGTACGTCGGCTTCGCTGCGAAGCGCGTCGCGCTCGTCCGCGAGCGCTGCAAGCTGCGCGCGCAGCTCGCCGAGCTCCTCGTTCGCGGCGCTGAGCTCCTTGGCAAGAGACTCCTGCTTCTCGTTGCCGTTGTGCACCGCCTCGGAGAGCCGGTCGCGCGCGCCCTCCGCGGTCGCGAGCTCGTCGCGCAGCGCTCTGACCTCTTCCGAAAGTTTGCTGTTGTGCTTTTGGAGGCCGTCGAGCAGTTCCTTATTCTCATTCGCGGTCTTCTCGATGTAGGCAATAACGTCTTCGCGGCGAAAACCGCCGAAAAGCGAGCCTTTGAAGAAATTGTTTTCCATATCGTATCCTTTCCGCAGAATTCGACATTCTGTGTGCATGGTAGCACAAATATGCGGCGTTGACAAGAAAAAAATACTTTCGTATAATAAGGAACAATTTGCTTTGAAAGAAAACTGCGGACAGTTCCACGGAAAGGCGACGGCACATGGAAAATAAACTCATCTTTATTGACGTTGACGGAACGCTGACAGAGCCGGGGGCGGCCGTGCCGCCGGAGAGCGCGGCCGACGCCGTCCGCCGCGCACGCGAGGCAGGGCATAAGGTGTTTCTCTGCTCGGGGCGCAACCACGCCATGCTCAAGGCGCTCCTTGCCTACGGTTTCGACGGATATATCGCAAGCGCGGGCGGCTGCGTGGTCTGCGGCGGCAAGACGCTCTTTGACTGCCCGATGACGGACGCGCGGCGGGACGAGGTGGCCGCGCTGATGCGCGATCACGGCGGATTTGTTACATTTGAAGCGGCGGAAGCGACCTACAGCGACGAGGGGATCGTTGACTTTCTCACCGAGGTCAGCGGCGCTGACAGCGAGAATGTCCGCTGGCACAAATGGCTTGAACGGGAGCTGGACATTCGGCCAATGCGGGAATACGACGGACGGCCGGTCTATAAGATCAGCTTCATGTGCCGGAGCGGAGAGCAGCTCGCGGCGATGCTGCCGGACTTGGAGCGCGACTTCTGCGTGATCGTGCAGGAGGCGTTTTCCCGTGACTGCGTCAGCGGCGAGCTCATCAACCGCGCGTTCGACAAGGGTCGCGGCGTCCGATACGTTGCGGAGGAGCTTGGCGTGCCGCTTTCTGACACGGTGGGCTTTGGCGACAGCATGAACGATTTGGAAATGATCGAGACCGTCGGCATTGGCGTCTGCATGGCGAATGGGAGCGAGGAACTGAAACGGCACAGCGCGCTGGTTTGCCCCGCCGTGGGGGAGAACGGGATCGCCGAAGCCTTTGCGCGCCTGCATCTGATCTAAATTCTGCCGAAATCAACAAAATATCCCAGAATGGCTTGCCCTTTGGGTGCAAGTTGTTCATTTACATTGCCGCGCCGATGGGATATAATAAACGGTATGATAATGCTGAGTTCTGCGCAAAAGGCGTATGGGACGGATGCCAAGGAGGAAACAGAATATGAAAACGTTTGACTATGTCATTACCGATCCCGTCGGGATACACGCGCGTCCGGCAGGGATTTTGGTCAAGGAGATCAAGAACTATGCCGGTACGACCGTGACGATCACCAAAGGCGACAAGAGCGTCAATGCGCTCAAGCTGATGGCGGTGATGGGCCTCGGCATCAAGCAGGGCGACGCTGTCACCGTGACCGTCGACGGCGAGAACGAGGATGAGGTCGCCGCGAAGATAGAGGAATTCTTTAAGACCTATTTCTGATGAAAAATGAAAAACGGCTGTGCTTGGGCCAGCCGTTTTCTGCTATCCCGGCACATTTTGAGGGAAGGAGGCGGAGGCCATGATCGTGATCCGGGGCAAGGGCGCGTCCGCCGGAGTCGCCGCCGGTCCGCTCTGCTTTTATGATCGGGTGAAGCATAACGTCGCACGCGTCACGGTATCGGACGCCGAGACGGAGTGGTGGCGTTTTCGCGCGGCGCAGGCGAAAGCGGTCAAGGAGCTCGGCGCTCTTGCAGAAACCGTGCGCGCGGAGGCGGGCAACGAGGCGGCGCTGCTGTTTGAGACGCACCAGATGCTGGCGGAAGATCTTGACTTCGAGGCGGCGATCGAGACTGCCATCCGCAAGAACGCCGTGAACGCGGAAGCGGCCGTCCATGAAGTGTGCGAGCGATTTGCGCAGATGTTTGCCGCGATGGACGACGACTATATGCGAGCGCGCGCGGCGGACGTCAGGGACGTTTCCGACCGTATCATCGCCATTTTGACCGGCTCGGCGCGCTTTGCCATCGAAAGCGACGTGCCCGTGATTCTTGCCGCGGACGATCTTGCGCCCAGCGAGACCGTCCAGCTCGACAAAAGCAAGATCCTCGCGTTCATCACCGAGAACGGCTCCGGTTCAAGCCACACGGCAATCCTTGCGCGCACGATGGGCATTCCCGCCGTGGTCGGCGCGGGCGCGCAGCTCAAACGTGAGTATGCGGGGTGCGAGGCGATCGTCGACGGCGCATCCGGCGTCGCGGTCGTCGAACCGGATGAGGACACCCGTACGCGGCTGCTCAGAGAGCGCGACGAACAGCTCCGGCGGCAGGAAACGCTGGAACGCCTCCGCGGCGAGGCGACCGTGACGAAGGACGGACGGCATATCCGCATTTGCTGCAATATCAGCACACCCGCGGACGTGCCCGCGGTGCTTGAAAACGACGGTGAGGGCGTGGGGCTGTTCCGCAGCGAATTTCTCTATCTCGGACGCAGCGACCTCCCCAGCGAGGAAGAGCAGTTCCAGGCATATAAAAAGGTGCTTTCCGACATGGAGGGGAAGCAGGTCGTTATCCGTACGCTGGATGTCGGAGCGGACAAGCAGATCGTATGTTTCCGCCTGCCGGAAGAGAAGAACCCAGCGATGGGAAACAGGGGACTTCGCCTTTGCTTGGGCAGACCGGATCTCTTCCGCACCCAGCTCCGGGCGCTCTACCGCGCCTCGGCGTTCGGAAAGCTCTATATCCTGTTTCCGATAATTACGAGCGTTTGGGAAGTCCGGGAGGCAAAAAAAATCTGCGAACAGGTGCGGCGCGAGCTGGCCAGCGAGGGCGTCGCTTTTGCGGACAGCGTACCGATCGGCGCCATGATCGAGACGCCCGCTGCTGCGCTGATGAGCGACCGGCTTGCCGGAGAGGTCGATTTCTTTTCCTGCGGAACGAACGATCTCACACAGTATACGCTTGCCTGCGACCGGCAAAACGGCAGGCTCGGCCGCTTCTTTGACCCGCATCATCCGTCGGTGCTGCGCCTTTTAAAGATGGCGGCGGACAACGCACACAAAAACGGTATTCGGATCGGCGTCTGCGGCGAGCTCGCCGC
>JAWRIJ010000132.1:0-14542 GCA_040307975.1 Oscillospiraceae bacterium
CCTCACCTGCCAGAACCACCGCAAGAACGGCAAAAACGTCTGCTCGCCGCATTGGAGTTTTATTCGGTTGGTGCAATAGAAAAGCCTTGAAACTAAAACGTTTCAGGGCTTTTTCTTATGTCCAAATATGCAGTTTTCCCTTATGTTTTCCCTTACGGTGGATTTTCCCTTGTTTCAAGCACCCGAAACGGACTTGATAAACGCCTCCATGCGGTTAGCGATTCCGCGTTCAGCCGTTCCATTGGAGGCCCAGCATCGTGATGTCGTCGAACTGTTCTGCCCCCGCCACAAACGCGTCGATTTTAGCGCGCACATGCGGGAGCAGTTTTTCCGGCTCTGCCGAGGGCGCGCTGTTCATCGCGTCCAGCAGCCGCTCGTCGCCAAACGCCTCGCTGTGCGCGTTTGCCGCCTCTGTCACACCGTCCGTGTACTGGAAGATTACGTCGCCGGGATGCAGTTGGATGGTTTCGTTGTGGAATTGATACTTTTCACTCATCAATTCAAGAGCTTCCGGAGCAAACATCGCGAGAGCAACGCCGCCGGTTTTCGGCAGGAAGCGCCACGCCCCGTCCTGACAGAGCAGCAGCTTTTCATGCCCTGCGTCGGCATAGGTCAACGTGCCGGTCGAGATATCCAAAACGCCGAGCCATACGGTGACGAACATATCCGCCTCGTTGTTTTCGGAAAGCAGCGCGTTGACCTCGCGCAGCACGTATTCCGGATTGCGCCACGTCTGAGTGTGCGACTTGAGCATCGTCTTGGCAATCATGCTGAACAGGGCCGCGGGCACGCCCTTGTCGCTCACGTCCGCCACAACCAGCCCCAAATGATCCTCGCCGATCAGAAAGAAATCGTAGAAGTCGCCGCCGACCTCCTTGGCGGGATGCATCGTGGCATAGATGCCGAACTCTTTGCGGCCGGGGAAGGGCGGAAACGTGCTCGGCAGCATGTGCGCCTGAATCCCAGATGCCATATTGAGTTCGGTTTCTGTTGCCGCGAGCGCCTTGCTGCGGTCGGCAAACACCACGGAGTAGATCAGCACGACGGAAAGCAGCGTCGCAACGTACTGCGTCGAGATGCCGAAAGTACCGAATGTCAGCACGGCGTTGAGCAGCGGTATCGCGGCAAAGGAAATCACGACGTTTTTTTGACGCCTCGGCGCGCTCGAACGGGACAGTCCGACAAGCAGGACGCCGACGCAGAGCAGGGCGTAGGCGTAGCTCAGAGGGAAAAGCGATTCACGGCGGTAAACGCCAAGCTCATCCACGCTGAAATAGAGCGGCGTGAACAGATTGGCATAGCACAGGAGCAAAGCAGGAACCAGCGAGATTTGGAGCAGGGTGGTCGCCCGCTGCATCAGTTTGCTGTTGAGCTGCAGCGCGGAGCGGGTATAGCGCCAAAACTGGTAGAGCAGCAGCACGCCGTTCGCATAGAACAGCACGTTAACGATGATGTTCCAAATCCGCAACGACGGCACGCCCTGCACCAGCCAAGCGCACTCGTCACAAAACAGAGCAAAACCATTCGTCAGGAGCAGCGCGACAAAAAGATAGGTCGTATCCTGTGTGCCGTCCTTTCCGCTCATGCAGCCGTAATAAAGCACGATGCAGACCGCAATGCCGAGCGTATCGACGCCGAGGTTATAGACCCAGTCCTGCTCAAGCCGCTCAAACCCGTTAAAAAAGCACAGCACGATGCTTGCAGCCCACATGATCGCCAACATGGCAAGCCCGATCGGCAACAGCCACTTTTGAACGTAAGCTTTTTTCAGATTTTGCGTCATCCAGTTCATATCCAAGTCGCAGCCTTTATCCCAGCAATTTTGCACGTCAGGCAAATTTTAGCATCCCCGTAAAACCGGTCACGTCAAAAACCTCCATGACCGTTGCGTTCACGTTCTTGACCAAAAGCGTCCCGCCTTTGCGATGCATTGCGATGTGCGCGCGCTTGAGCGCGCGGAGGCCGGCGCTCGAAACATATTCAAGCTGCGCCATATCCAGCGTCAGGCTTTCAAAGCGTTCGACCGTGTCGACCATGATCTTCTCCGCGCCAGCCGCAGTGCTCGTGTCAAGGCGGCCGATCAATTGCAACTCGCCGTCGGCTCCACGGTTGATGAGCTTGATGTCCAGCATGATGTTATACCTCCTACTTGATTGATCGCTCTAATCGGACATCGCAATAAGCTGCTCGAGAGTGATCTCGTATACGAGCTCTTCCGGCTCCGTGGCGGAAACTGATTCGTCGGCCGCAGCTTCCGACGCGGCCTTGCCTGCCGGCATTTCGGCGGTTTCCGGCTCGAGCTTCGATTCGGCCTGTGCGTCCGGCTCGGCGGAAGCCGCCGGAAAGCTGCTCCAAAAATCGTTTTCCGGCGTCACCTCGGGAATGGGGCGCGAGAGCAGGCCGGAGAGGTAATCGTCTGTGGCGGACGGTTCGCTTTCAACAAGCCAGTCGTCGGCGTTGAGGTCGGCGCCGCTCCGCACCGGCTTTTCATCGAACCAGGAATCCAAAGATTCGGATACGGTTTGCGGCGCGGGTTCCGACATGGGAGCGGGCGGCACGGGCAGCCAGCCGTCCGCCGGCTGTTCCGCCGCGGGGACGGAAGACGCGGAAAACCAGTCGTCTGCCGAAAGACCTGCGCCGGATACGGCGGCGGCGACAGGCTTTTCCGCTTCCACGGGATGCCCCAGTTCCTTTTCCAGCTCGCTGCGAACGGTGCGTCGGATTTCGCTGACGAGCGCCTCAAAGCCGAAGCGCTGGAGCGTTTCGGGAGAGAACGCGCTGTCGCTTTGGGAAGGCGCGGAGGAGGGCTCGATTTCCGCGGGCTCAGCGGCTCCCTCAAACGAGACCGACGCCGAAGAAGCCCCTGCCGGTAAAGCAGCTTCCGATTCTTCTTCCTCCTCGATTTCCATAAAGCTTACGCCGCCGGCAAGCGAGAGATCGTCGTCCTGACTTTCTGCGACGTTGGGATGTTCTTCTTCCCATGCCGCATGAGCCGTGCGGCTTTCGCCGAGCGTTTCCTCCCAAATTTGCGCGCCGTCCTCGCCGCTGAAGTAGTGCGTGTTGTAAAACTGGCTGGAGAACATCTCTTCGATGGACGGCGGCGTTTCGATACGCAGGCTCGCCCGGCTGGTCGGAGAAGTTACGACGAACGCCTGACCGCGCGGCGCGGAAACGATTTGCTCCTGCTCGCTCTCGTTGATGCCGCCCGCCTTTTCGTAGAGAGCGCAGAGATCGGTCATATCGTTGGGCGCGAGCGAGAAAATGAAGCTATACTGGCAGGCGTTGATGATTGCCGTTGACTTGCGCGCCAGCTCCTCGGAGCCGACGAAGTCCTTGATGTTTTGCGTGATGACGATCTGCATACCGTTGTACTTACGGATGCGCTTGGCAAGCTGGAACATGAAGTCCAGCGCCAAGGGATACTTTGCGTCGATAAAAACGTGCGCCTCATCGATGACAACAATGACCTTGCGGTTGGCGCCATAGCGCATATTGTACTCGCGGTTTTTGATGATTTCGTTGTCTAGGTACTTGAGCACCAGCAGCATCTGAGCGTTTGCAACAGTGTTGTTTCGGTTGGCAAGCAGCGTTTGGAAATTGAAAACAATGAAGTTTTCTTTTGTGGAGAGCGTGGAGGGGCCGTTCCAAATGTTGTCGTTGCGCCCGCCGGAGGCAAACTTTGAGATGTAGTTCATCAATACGCGCAGATTGCTCTTGAGATAGTCGCTCTGCGTGCGCTGGAACTCCTCAAGGATACAGTCGTACAAATCGTCGAAGGTGGGGTAGTCCGCCGGCTTGAGCGTCAGCAGATTGGTGTACTGGTCGATGCCGCGACGGCTGTAGACGCGGTTGATCAGGCTGTTGAGGTATTCCAGAGCATCCTTCTCGCAATCGGGCAGAATCTGGCGGAAGAACTCCTCCAAAAACTGCAGGTGCGCAGCATAGGAGTTGGTCGATTCGCCGTCCTCGGTCTCGTCGTCCTCAAGAGAGGTGATGACGTGGAACGGGTTGATACGCCCGTGAGAGGAGTTGGCGACGTTGATGAATTTGCCGTGCAGATTGGCGGCAAGCTCCGCATACTCGTTTTCGGGGTCGAGCACGAAGATCTTTGCATCGTCGGCGGCAAGGTTGGTCAGGATGCTCTTGGTGGCGTAAGATTTACCGCCGCCGGATTTACCGACGATGACCATGTTGGAGTTGACGCGCTCGCTGTCTCTGCGGAAGAAGTCGATGAATGTGGGGACGCCGTCGCTCGTGCCGAGGCTGAGGCCGTGCGCGTCGTTCAGGTTGGCATAGATCCACGGAAACACGCCCGCGACGGTGCTGCCCGGCATGCCGAGCGCCTTGTCGTGGAAGGGGTCGTAGCCGTTGACCTGTGTGGCGACAAACGCCTCAAATTGGCTGGACGCCATATCGGTGAGGCGAAAGCCCTGTTCGGTGAAAGTACGTTTAACGTCTTTCTTCATGGAGGTGATATTCGGCAGGGAAGAGGGCGGCGGCTGCGGGACAAGAAGCTTATTCTCCCTGGTTTTTGCGATGTCGTAGGCTGTGACGTACAGATTGACCGCCAAAAGGTTTTCGTTGTTGTTCTGGAGCATGACCAGCAGCTCTGAGAGCGTTTCGATATGGGTCTCCAGCTCAATCACGCGGCTGGAAACGCCGGTCTTTTCAAGCTGGCTGTTCAGCTCTTGAATGGAGCGGTCTATGGCGCGAATGGATTTATCACGATCCATTTGGCTGAACTTCATCACAACCTTGGTGCCCGGCATATCGAACAGCCGCGCGCCCCATGCGTCGTCCACCAGCAACGGATAGCTGACGGTGCGGAAGTTATGCGTCACCACATCGTTGAGCACGAGAGAGCGAAGCTTGATCTCCAACGCATGCGGCATGGCAAACTCCGCATAGTCGGCGGGGTCGTAGTCTTCGATCTCGCGCTCGTCGAAATCGACCTCATTGGTGTAGCGGAGAAATACCGCAAGCTCCTTGTCGTCCAGCCGCTTTGGCTGCATTTCGCCCTGCACGAGCAGCGACATGGCGGTTTGTATCTGATTTTCGAGCTGGCGACGGTCGCTGTCGAAGAGCGCGAGATAGAAGTGAGGGACAAGCACCTTGTCGTCCACGTTGTGTGCGATGAGTTCATTAATGCGGTCGTAGACGATCTCGATACGGGCCTGCAGCTCTTCCTCGGAAAAGACGCCGCGCTCATAGCTGTGCTTGAGGGCTTCGATCTTGTCGTACTCCTGGTCGATGTATGTGTCGAGCACCATTGGGCGCTCGATCTTGACGATGTTCGCGGCATATTTGTGCCCCACGCTGCGGATCACGCTGCCCAGCGCGTTGTCAATGGCGTTTTGACGCCGATAGGGGGAGAAGAAGCGGAACTCCACCGCGGGGATCTCGATGACCGCGCCGAAGTATTCGTTGTTGTAGTTGATTTGTTTTTTGCTGATCTCCGAGATGAGCGTCATCTTGGAGATGTCCTTGCGGTGGGCGCGCTGCTCGGCGATCTTGGACTTCTCGTAGGCGGCCTGCGCCTCCGCGCGGCGGCGCTCGCGGATAGGCTGTTTTTCCTCCTCGGAGATTTTTTTGTCTTTGAGGAACTTGTCCTCTGCCTTGCGCGCGCGCGCTTTGGCACGTTTTGCTTCTTTCTTCGCTTTCTCCGCAAGCTTCTTTTCGCGAGGCGTCAGCGGCATGGGGTCATCGAGGTCGACCTCTTTCGGCTCGCCCGTTTCCTCGGCGTTGGCGTCCTTGCCGCCTGCTTTTTCCCCTTCGGAACCCTTCCTTGCGAGCGCGGGGGCTTTCATCTCGCGCTTTTTTGCGCGCTCCGCTTTACGCTTCTCCCTGCTTTCTTTTTTTGCTTTGGGAGGCATCTTTTGGAAACGGCGCTCATGGGACGCGTGGCGCAGCAGATGCAGCAGAAGAATATAGAGCGGGTCTTCGTCGATACGCATGAGAAGCGAACCGAACAGAATGAAAAGACCGAACTCGATCCACACCTTGTATGGCAGGGATGAGAGCAGGACAAAGAACATGATGAGTACGCCGAAAAAGGCCACAAGCATATCGGGGATGGTAACGCCCCGAAACAGTTCGGTGGAGACCTTGGTTTTTTTCGGTATGATCCTCATAGCTTCACCTCAAGTATGGATGTACGTTTTGCACGCCGCGGCGCTATTTTTTCGGCGGCGGTGGCATGGTAGGCTTGGGCGCTTTGGGTACGGGCGGGGGCGTGCGGCTGACGCGCGGAGGAGCGGACGAACTCCTGCTCCTTGTCGTGACACCGGCCGGGGAGGAGCTGGCATAGCTCGTGACGCTTTCCGAAGAGCTCGACGAGACATCCGTCGGCGCGCCCGTCGAGGAAACGGACGAAGTTGTGGAACCGGCGCGGTGCGTCCCTATGATTGGCGACGGCCGCGGGCCGTAATACGATTTCCACGTAGACGGCGCGGACGACGAGGACGGCGCGGACGGAGAGCCGGAGCCGCCGGTGCTTCTGGCTCTTGGCGGAGGGGGCGGCGCATAGGAGGGTGGCACATGTGTGCCGTCACTTCTGAGACTGCCGACTTTTGCACCGCCGCTGCCGCCTTGCAGCGCCTTCACGTCCGACATGCCCTGATCGCGTCCGGCGCGTGCAGGAACCTTTCCGCCGCCGCTGCCGCCGTCACCGCCGCTGCCGCCGCTGCCGCCGCCACCGCCGGAGCTGCCTTCGCCTCCGCTCTTGCCGGATGTTTTGCTGCTATGGAAGCGCCTGCCGATCCCGGTGCCGACCGATTTTGTGACGTTGAAAGCGGTTCTGCCGACCGTGCGGGCGGCGTTCACCGCTGTGCGTGGCGCGCCAAACGCAAAGCGGGTCACCATTCCGCTGATTTGGCCTTCCTGCTGGATCGCCGCCATGCCGGGATTGCCCGCCAAAATACCGGTGATGACGTTGCCGGACTGCAAAACAGCCCAAGCGCCGCCAAGGATCATCATCAACTGCGCCATGTTGTTCATGACGCGGATACCGAAGCTGTCACCGGCGAAGAATACCAAATCGTTACTGAGGACAATAGGAATAATGATGAGATAGAGCCGCATGGCAACGACCAGCCCGAAGCCGGAGAAGAGCTGGATGACGAACGCCTGCGTCCAACTTTGCCACTTGCTCCCGTCGTCTATCGGCATACTTGAGGCGAACAGAGGCGCTGTGATGAACAGCAGCAACAGATTGTACATGCGTACGATGAAAGTGAAAATGCAGATTGCCAGCAGGATGATCATGACCAGCGCGGAGAAATAGCCGAGCAGATAGTCGAACTTCCAAATGTCGAAGTCCTTGCGCACCGTGCTGAGGCTGTTGTAGCTCTTCTTTCCGTTGATGTAGTCCTTACGCAGCGCATCATCAAAGCGGCCCGTGCGGTACTGCTTGTTCTCCGCCGCGTCCATGCCGCACAGCAGGAAGATCACGACGTCCGTGGTCATGCCCTTGGAGGGTTCGCGCTTCGCCTTTTCCTGCGGCGCGAAATCCTTGTAGTACATCAGCTCTTTCGAGATGGCCTGAATGGCGTGAGTGACCTCGGTATTGTATTTGTCGAGCGGAAGATCCTGCGTCAGATCCGTGGAAACGGCAAGCATCTGCAACGCGCCCTGCCATGTGTAGTGCCCCTTATCGTCCATGGGATAATCATAGTCGAAAACACCGTTGACGTAAAGACTCAACAGATCGGGGCGCAGCGCGTTAAAGCAGCTGTTGATATTGTAGCGGCTCTCCGAGGTCGGATTGACGGAGTAGTTGCCGATGGTGGCAAGAACGCGCGCCATCGTGGCAAACTCCTGATCGGTGAATACCTTTTGCCCCTCGGTCTGATCCAACGTTGCGGCATTGATGAGCGCATAGTTGATGCGGTCGAGCAGTACGTTCGCCATGTTGATCGCGGCGACAGTGCCCGCATTGATCATGAGGATGATGAGAAGACAGCGGACGAAGTTGCCCATGATGTCGCCGACCGTCTGCTTCATGCGCCCCGAAATGTCCGATACCTTGCGCGCAAGGTTGAAGATCGCAAAGCCGAACGCCAGAACGATCGCAATGAGCGCCATTGCCCAAAATGCCTTGGTGATCGTACTGTGGGCGAAGAAAATGTCGATCAGGAAGCGCGTGTTGCCCTTATAGTAAACCTTTGCCGTACCGGCAAAGATGTCGAAAAACTTTTCTACAAACGAAAGAATGTAGAGAAAGCCCTGCAACAGGCGAAATGCAATTACATAGATCCAGTCGAACAGGGTTTCGGTGATCCATTCTTTTATCATGGGATGTCCCCTCCCTTTTTCGGGTCAATTGAAGGTCAGCCGACGCGGGAATGCCTCTTTACGCGGCGGGAATACATGATGAGGCAGACGATGCTCGCCGCCACAAGCACGATGGATGCGTAGGCGCTGATGTTCAGATAGACGTGGATGGTGAAATCGTAGGATTCGCTGTTGCCGGCGACGTCGCAGATCGTGACCGTGTACTCGCCGGACTCCGCGATCTCCGCCGGACTGGTGGCGATACGGTGCTCCTTGCCGTCTTCGCTGCGGACGAGGAGATAGGCGCCCTCGTCTTTCCACGAAAGCGTGACGGGTCCGTGCGCCTCGCCCTGAGGAGGTTCTTTTGTCAGCCCCGTGATTGTCAACTCCGGCGTTTCGGTGTCGCGGAAGAAGGTGAGCGTGAACGATTGACCGATCGCTTCGCAGCCCCAGGAAATGTTGTACCGCCCGTCCTCTATAAATTCACAGTAGTTGCTGTAATCGGGAAAGAGCATTTCATCGTTGAGCTGGATGCTGTTAAACCGGAAGCCTTCGGGCAGGGTATATTCGCTGACGTTGTTGACGAGGTCGTCAAAAATGATGAAATTGAAGCTGCCGCTCTCTAAGTTCTGCGCGCTTTGCACCGACAGCGTGTAGGAGCCGGGATCGCGCAACTGCGTCAGCTGCGGCTCAGTAACGATATCGCCGTCGAGATAGAGAATGCCGGTCAGTCCCGCGGGGATCTCAATGCTGACCTCGCTCCCCTTGGAAAGGATCGCGCCGTTCGGCACATTGGTGGTGAAGCTGCGCGAGCCGACGTGGTTGACGTATCGGCGCGAGAGCTTGTCAAAACCGGATATACCGGGAGAGAGCGGATAGTATTCGTCGGTCTCGCCCTCGACCGCATCCTGCTTCGGCAAGCCTGTGCGCGCGTCGACTTCGTAGCTCTCGGTCGGCTGGACGAGCTGAAAGCCGCTTGGGCTGTCCGCGGCGACAAGACCGCTGTAATCGTCTATGAGCGGAAAGGTGGCGGGCGCGATGTCGACAGTTTCGAGCGAGATGTCTTCCAGCGGGTTCTCCGTCTCGAAAACTTCTTCGGGCGCCGTTTCGGATGCCGTTTCGGGTTCGGCGCGAGTATCGGCGCTCATCAACAGACACAGCGGCACGCACAGCGCCAGCGCTGCCAGCGCGCGCGAAAAGGCGATTCGATCCATCAGGCGCTCTCCTCCTTCGGGGCGCGCAGCGAATTGCGGCGCTCAATGTTATAGAACACGCGGTCCGCCAAAAAGACGTTGGAACGCGCCTCGCTCAGATCCATACGCCCAAACTGGTAGAGCGGGCACTTGTAGCTGGGCGTGTATTTCGTCTTGAGCGGGAAATTGCCGAAGGTGACGATGATCGCATTGCCGGAGGACTCCTTGTTGTTGAGCTTCTGGAGCTCCGAGGGGTAGATTAGCGGGCGCGTCTGGAGCTGGGTGGAGACGCTCACATCGCCCTCCTTGCTGCCCGCGGAGGACGAGACGGAGCGGGTGGAGACCGTCACGTTGCCGCAGAGCTTGGAGAACTCCTCGCAGGTATCGATGTCGTTCGAGCCGATGAACATTTTCAGACCGCAGTTGGACTTGACGACATCCGCCACGCTCTCGCCGTAGATGTTGTTGAGCTGGGCGTAGCTCTGCACGACCATGTTGAACCAGATTTTGCGCGAACGGCCGACCGTGATCATCTTGTCGAACTTCTCGATCTTTGGCATGTTGCCGAACTCATCCATGATGAAGTAGACGTTGCGCGGGAGAGAGAGATCCTCGCGCGCAGAGGCGACCTTGATGAGCGCCTTGTACATACTGAGGATGAACAGAGACGCCAGCGCGTGGCGGGTGTCCTTTTCATCGGGTATCTTGAGAAACAGAGCCGTGGGCTGGAACGCAAAATCCGCGGCGCGGATGTCGGTCGCGCTCGTGAGGCCGCAGATGCCGCGGTCGTTGAAAAGACTGAGCTTATCCATCGTGATGGACATATAGCTCGACATGGTCTGCTCCGCGGCGGAGAGCACCTGCCGCGAGAGGGACGCCGCCTGCGAGAGCGGAGAGCGTCCTTCAAAATACTGTTTGAGCGCCTCATACTCGTTGGCGCTGTTGGTGAGGATCTTGTTGATATTGAAGAAATTGAACTTGTCCTGCGTCATGCCGAGCTCAGGGTCCTCACTGTCCTCCAGCATGGCAAGGACGGTCGCGGTGACGATGGAGCGCGCGCCCTTTTCCCACAGGGGATCTTTCTCGTTCGTGATCGGACAGATGCCCGCGATCAGGTCGCTCAAGTCCTCATACATCTCATCATAGATGCGCTGCCGTGTGACGCTGACGTAGTCGACGAGCTTTTGACGGTTCGACCACGCCTCGCCCCGGTACTCGTACCAGCGGGTGCCGGGGAGGATCGACTCGCCGACGGCGAGCTTCAGTTCGGGGTAATTTTCCAAACTGTCGTTGTGGACGAAGATGCCGCGCCCCGCCTCCAAATAGGCCTGATACTGTTCCCAGATGGGGTCGAGCGGGTTCCAGCGATAAGAAGAGTATGTATCGCGCAGGTCAAGCACCATCACGTTGTATCCGCGGCTTTGCAGGTACTTTGAATGCAGGTCGAACAGCTCGCCCTTGGGATCGGTCATGACCATCGACGAGCCGGAGGACGTTGCGCCGATGAGCTGGATCATGGGATTGATAAAGGTCGTGGTCTTGCCGGAGCCCGTCGCGCCAATGACGAGGGAGTGGACGCCGGGGAGAAAGTTCACCTGCAAACGGCCCTTCTTATCCAACACCGCGCGCACGGGCACGCCGTCCTTGTTGGAAGCGGCAAGCTGGTCGTAACTGTTGCCTGGGAAATACTTGTCGCGCTCTTTGTCGGTGAGGAAGCGGCTGTTCTCCAGCGGGCTGTCGACTCCACGCGCCTCGCCGCCGAGGAGCTTTTTCGTGCTTGGCCCCTTCTTGGCGAGCACAAAATAGAGGAATCCGCCTATCAGTATTGTGCCGAAGCCAACCCCCCAAACGCGCGGGTCGGCGAGATCCCCGACCTGAAAGAGCTCGGAAACGGTAAGCCCGTCGAAAAGACGGCTGGGGTGGAACAGCACGGCGCCGAGCGGCAGGCCGATGAGCGGCGAGAGCAGGGCGACGGCGAGCAGCACCGCGCCGACTTTCCAAATCAGGTCCTTGCGCATGCGATCAAGCTCCTTTCTGCTTTTGCATCTTTCAACGTCCCTATCATACTACAAATTTCATGATTTGTCGCTGCCAAATTTGAATTAAATCGTCAATTTTGCCGAGCCTCTTGCTCCCGCGCCGCCAATTTGCTAAGATGCTTAACGATGAGAAAGCAATCATGCGCTCTGCAGAAGGGGAAGTGGAACGATGAGGCATCAAAACACATTTTTGAAAAAGGCGGAGAACGGAAAAAGCGCGCTTGCACGTCTGACGCGGCTTGCGCTGCTGTGCGCGCTGCTGTGCGCGCTCCTGCCCGTGGGCGCGTTTGCCGCCTGCGAGGAGGGCAGCTCCGGCAGCGCCAGCGACTATGTCACGGAAGAGGTGCTCAGCGATCAGGCGAGCCGAGTCGTTGCGACGGGACTTAACTACTCCAACTACAACGGCGCCAAGAATTATAAAGCCGGCAGCCGGTATAAGATGGTGGTGGGCGCTGAGGCGACCTATAACGGTCACAAGTATTCCGAGCCGTATTACCAGGCGGAAACGAACGCGGGAAGCTGGTATTACTTTGAATGGCAGAACACCGTGACCTTCGACGATGAGAAGGATGACCTCTGGGTCGTCGTATATTTCACGGACAAGGACCACAATGTCTGCTGGACGAGCCCGTGTACTTATATCAACCGCTGTATCCGCTACTGCCTCGACTATGACTCCGAGAAAAAGCATTACGGCGGCAATGCGGGCGAGATCAACGCGTTCTTTATGCAGATGCCCTCCGCTTGCGAGCGCGTTGTAGGCATTTCCATCGTCAAGGACGCGACGGGCCCCTGGGCGGCGAGCTACATGCGCGTGGGCAAAGCGAGCGGCGATCCTCGCAGCAGCTCCGTGGTCAAGTACAGCGACGCCATCAAATACAGGGACTTTAAGGGCGAATGGGTTGGCGCGTGGGCAAAGAATCAGACGCCGGGCGAGGACATGAGCAGCGCGCTGAATTTCGATAGGGAGTACGGCGTTACATTTTTGCTGACCGGCGACGGCAGAGGAACGATTGGCGGTTCCACAGAGCGCACGTACTATATGTATGAGCTTGTCACGGGCAGCAAGGGTCTCAATGGCAAGGACGCGGTGCTTACGCTCAACTACACCGACTATTTGGGCGTCAAATGGGATCTGGCGACCAGCGTTTCCGAGGGGTATAACGCCGCCAACCCCGATACGGACGCGCTCAAACAGGGCGGCACGCTATCGATGAAGCTGAGGGATTGGAGCGCTGTGGACGTCCGCAGCATGCAATGTGCCGCCATCAATGTCACGCACAACCTCTACGACGAGTCGGCGCTCGATACGGCACTGCTGCCCCACACCGCGACGCATGTGCTCTTTGCCGCGTCGGGCGACATCAAAAGGATCAACTCGATCAATGTCGATCTCGGCGGCGGAAAAATGGACGTGGCAAGCATCCGCCTGATCGAGCCGGACGGCAAGAACTGGCTCGGCGAGACTTATTGGAACGGCAGCTATTCCCGCGAGCGTCTGCGCGAATTTGACGGCAAGCTGCGGGCGGAGATGCACCCGAACAGCTATACGGTCAACAGTCGAGCGACGTTCTCCACGACGGACCCGGCGCAGAAGCTGCGCCTGACCGTCTATGAGCCCGGCGCGGGACCCGCGTTCAACACCAAAAGCTCGATGGTCGGCGTGAGCATCCAGCTCGCCGATATCTACAACGCGGGCGTGGACGAACTGATGGCGCACGACGGCGAGGGAGGGAACTTTTGGTCGAACCTCGACCCGTACGTGGAGGAGTGCTTCACGCTTGAACTGCAGTACAAGGACACAAAGAACGCGATCCGGCAGGTCGAGGTGCCGGTGCTGACCACTTATATCTGCCAGCTCGTCTTTCAGGATGCGATTACGGAAAAGAAGCTCTCCGATATTGTGGCAAACACGGATATCAATCCGCAAATACTCATCGAGCTTCTTGCGGCGAGCAATCCGAAGAAGAATTGGATCAGCGGCCTGATGCGTCAGGACGACAATGTTGCCCTTGCCCTGCGCCTATCGGAATTTAAAGAACTGGTTTCGCTCCAGTTTACCTATGGTACCAAGCCGGCCGGCATGACCTACACGACGACGTCGCGTACCGAAAAAGACGGCTGCGACAAGAAGACCGTCGTGACGGACAATGTGCGCCGGATCAACACGGATAAGGACGTTATCGCCGTTGAGAACATTTGCTTCTACACGAATGTTACCACCGGCAACTTTAGCAACAGCTTCGACGGGAAAAATCTCGGCGTGCAGTTCACCACCTCGCTCACACCGCAGTATTCTTACAGCGCCGTGAGCCGAAACGGCGTGCGCTTCGCGAAGGGCGGCGCGCTCAACCTGACGGTGGGAAAGGGCAATTTCGTGCCCGGCAAACCTACCGCGCGCGAGAAGGTCGAGCGATACCTCGTTCGCTTTGAGACCACGAACGTCAATTTGGCGGAAACGAAAGACGCCGTAAACTATACCATCTCCTATATTACGAGCGACGATACCAAGCGAACCACCGCCAACGCCAGCATGGTTACCGCCTGCGCGAACTACTACGGCATTTCCGCTTTGGACGCGCCGATGGACGAGCAGTATGTCAAGCACATGGGACGGGGCAAAATCAACGAATTCACGGTGGAACTCAGCGGCGTGAAGAGCTTTGAATCGATAACGCTGACCCTTCAGGGCAAGGACGAGTGGCAGTTCAAGAACATCGAAATTTTAAAGCTCGATTCGCTCAGCGCGCGCTATACGAAGGACGGACGCACGGACAGCGGCATCTATTGGATGCGCGACGCTTCCGGGGCGCGGATGGCTTACGCGCGCAAGAGCATTATGCTCAGCGGGAACAACAGCACGCGTACCATTAACTTTACCGCCTTCGACAAGAACGGAGAGCCCATCAAGGAGCAGGAGCAGGAGAAGAACGAGAGCTACATGACCACGCTGCCCGAGGAGCTGAGCTACAAGGACGCGCTCAAGGATCTCGGCCTTTCCGTACCGAAGTATACCTATTCGGTCGACGTCACCGTGGC
>JAWRIJ010000133.1:0-21742 GCA_040307975.1 Oscillospiraceae bacterium
GGCCGCCGTCCGGTCAAGGGTCAGGTCGAACGCTCTGCGGATGTGCTCGTTGGAAAACGCTTCGCTCATGTGGTTGTAGAGGACGCACACGGTGCTGCGCGTCGGCAGGCTGCCGGTCGCCTCCGCCGTTTTTGGGGGAAAGGCGACATAGTCCGTGCGTCCCGCCTCGTAGAGCTTCCACCCCTCGTCGCCGTTAGCGGCAAACACGAAGCGAAGCAGATCCGGCCCCGTGGCGCGCCGCTCATAGTACGACATGTTGCGGCGGAGCTGCAAATAGTCGCTCTTCGCCCAAACACCGACCTGATACGGCCCGTTGCTCGGAACGTTCGACGCGGTCATCCAATTCTCGTCCTTCTGTATGGCGTCCCTGCGCAGCGGCATGGTCGCCACCGCCGTGCACACCTCGCTGAGAAAGTAGGGACACGGTCCGGAGAGCGTGACGCGGAACACGGAATCGCCCTCCGTCTTCACCTTCAGTTGAACGGGGTCGCCCGTTTCGCGCACGTCGTAATAGCCCGCCACCATCGACAAAAGCTCGTGGTTGGGCGAGCCGGTCGCCGGATCGGCAAGACGGCGCCACGCATACACGAAGTCCCTCGACTTCACACGCGTGCCGTCCGACCAGCGCGCGGAGGAGCGCAGCGTAAAGACGTAGTCCACCGTGCCGTCGTAATTGCGAACCTCCTCGTACTCCTTCGCAATGCCCGGGACAACGGTAACACGCCCGTTTTCGTCCTCGTCCATGCGCAGCAGGTTCTCATAAAGCGCGCAAAACACGCTCTCCGCCTTCGGGTCGGTGTTCATTGCGGGGTCGAGTGAAGCGAGCTCGCCGCAGACGCTTGCGCGCAGCAAAAACTGCTGGCTCTCCGGGATCTCCCGCTCCGCACAGCCGGAAAGCGCGCTTATCAGCATAAGCGCGCCGAGCAATATGGCAATGGTTCTTTTTAAGCAATGCATCGGAAACTCCCAGGGATACCCTGTTTTTCTTTCTTAGTGATTCTTTTCCCCTTCGGCGAGTTTCCCGTTCTCATCAAAATGCGCCGTAAGGATAGTGCTGCCCGTGACCTTGGCGATCTCGTCGAGCTTCATCTTCGACGGGTAATCCGCCACAAGCGTAAAGGCGACGCCGCGGCGCTTCGCGCGCCCCGTGCGCCCGATGCGGTGAACATAGTACTCGTTTTCCTGCGGCACGTCGTAGTTGAACACCGCGTCCACGTCGTCCACGTCGATGCCGCGGGCGGCAACGTCGGTCGCAACGAAAACAGGCAGCTCGCCGCGGCGGAAGCGCGCCATGACCTGCTCTCGCTTTTTCTGCGGGATGTCGCCGTGGATGCAATCCACGTCCAGCCCCTCCATCTCAAGGTACTTCTTGAGCCGCTCGACCATGCCCTTGGTGTTGCAGAACACGATCACGCGCTCCAGCTCGCCCTGACGAATGATGCGCGCAATGGCGGCAACCTTGTCGCTTTGATCGACGTCGATGCGGTACTGCAAAATGTCGGGCTTGTTCTCCTCCTCCGCGCGTACGGTGACCTCTTCGGGATCGCGCTGGTACATCCAGCTGATGTCCAGCACTTCGCGAGAGATGGTCGCGGAGAACATGCCGAGGTTTTTGCGGGAGGGTATCTTGTCCATGATGCGCGTCACATCGTGAACGAAGCCCATGTCGAGCATGCGGTCCGCCTCGTCGAGCACGACCGTGTCCACATGGTCGAGCCTGACCGTGCGGCGCTTCATGTGATCGCTGAGCCTTCCCGGCGTCGCGACGACGACCTGCGGCTTTTTCTTGAGCTGCTCGATCTGCTTGCCGATGGGCGCGCCGCCGTAAAGGCAAACGGTGCGCACGCCCGGCAGGAACGTACACAGCACACGCAGCTCGTCGGTAATCTGCATGGCGAGCTCGCGCGTGGGCGCCATGATGACCGCCTGCACCTCCTCGCGCTGGGAATCAATGTGTTCGATGATGGGGATGCCGAAAGCAAAGGTCTTACCCGTACCGGTCGGCGCCTTGGCGATCACGTCCTTCCACTCCCGCATCGGCGGGATACAGCCCGCCTGTACCGGCGTGGACTCCGTGATGCCCTTTTCCCGGAGCGCGCGCTCCATTTCGGGCAGAAGCCCGAGCGTGTCAAAGCGCACGCCTTTTGTGAATTCCATAAGCCAATTGTCCTTCTGTTTCTTTCTGTATTTATTCCGCCTTACTCTTGCGGAACTGCCTGTGCGGCACATGCCAAATGTCGTCCGCGTACTCGGCGACCGCGCGGTCGGCGGCAAAGATGCCGCTGCGCGCGATGTTGATAAGCGACATGCGGTTCCACGCGCGCTTGTCCGCGTATGCCTCCGTCACGCGCTTCTCCGCGTCGCAGTAGGCCGCAAAGTCCTCCAGCAGCATATACTCGTCGCTCATCAGCAGGCGCTGCGCGAGATCGTCATAGCTGACGCCGTCGCGGAAGCCGTATTTGAGCTGGTCGATCACGCGGTGGAGCTTATCGTCGTGTGCGTAGAGCATTTGCGGAACGTAGCCTTCCGACTTTTTGCGCACGACCTCGTCGGCGTGCAGACCGAAGAGGAACATATTCTCGTCGCCAAGCACCTCGTGCATCTCGACGTTCGCGCCGTCGAGCGTGCCGATGGTGAGCGCGCCGTTCATCATAAACTTCATGTTGCCCGTGCCGCTCGCCTCCTTGCCGGCGAGGGAAATCTGCTGGCTCACCTCCGAGGCGGGCATCAGGCGCTCCGCCATCGAGACGCGGTAGTTCTGCAAAAACGCCACCTGAAGCTTATCCTTGCAGACCGGGTCGTTGTTGACCTGATCGGCGAGCGAATTAATGAGGCGGATGATGCGCTTGGCGACCGCGTAGCCCGGCGCCGCTTTCGCGCCGAAGAGGAATGTGTGCGGCTGCATCGCAAGGTTCGGATCGTCCTGAAGCGTCTGATAGAGCGAAATGATGTGCAGCACGTTCAAAAGCTGGCGCTTGTACTCGTGCAGACGCTTCGCCTGCACGTCGAAGATGGCGTCCGTGTCAAGCACGATGCCCGCGTCGCGCTTAACGTACTTGGAAATACGCTCCTTGTTGGCGCGCTTGATCGCGCCGAGCTCATCGAGCACGACGGGGTCGTCCGCGTACTTTTCAAGCTCCCTGAGCGCCAGCGGGTGTGTAAGATATTTGTCGCCCGTGAGCTTAACGATCAGGTCATTCAGCTCCGGATTGACCTCGGAGAGCCAGCGGCGGTGGTCGATACCGTTGGTAACGTTTCGGAACTTCTCCGGCGTCATCGCGCACTGGTAGCGGAAGATGTCATGGCGCAGGATGTCGGAGTGCAGCGCGCTCACGCCGTTGACCGCCGTACACACCGCAACGCACAGGTTCGCCATGCGCACCTGTCCGTCCCAAATGATCGCCATTTCGGCGGTCTTGGCGCCGTCGTGATAGTACTCGTCGATCTGCTCTTGGTAGCGCCTCGCGATCTCGTTGAGGATCTCCCATATGCGCGGGAGGAGCGTCTCGATCAGCTCCTGCGGCCAGCGTTCAAGCGCCTCGGCAAGCACCGTGTGGTTGGTATAGGCGACGGACTGGCGCGTAATGCTCCACGCCTCGTCCCACGAAAGCCCCGCGTCGTCCATCAAAATGCGCATCAGCTCGGGGATCACGAGCGAAGGGTGCGTGTCGTTGATTTGGAAGACGTTCTTTTCATGAAAGTTCATCACCGTGCCATAGGTCTCGATGTGCTTGCGCACGACGGACTGCACCGTGGCGGAGACGAAGAAATATTGCTGCTTGAGGCGCAGGGACTTGCCCTCGATGTGGTTGTCCTCCGGATAGAGCACCTTGGCGATGGTCTCGACCATCGCGTGCTGTTCCACCGCGCGCAGGTACTCGCCCTGCGAGAAGAGCGACATGTCCATCGGCGTGGTGGACTTTGCGTCCCAAAGGCGCAGCGTGTTGACGTGCTTGGTATCGTAGCCCGCGATCTCCATGTCGCAGGGCACGGCAAGCACCTCCGTCGCACCCTCGCTCACGATGTGGAGCTGCTCGTTGTCCCAAAAACGGCGCAGCGTCCCGCCGAAGTAGACTTTCTCCGCCTCCTGGGGCTTCGGCAGGAGCCACGCGCTGCCGAGCTCCTTCCAATCGTCGGGGAGCTCAACCTGCTGCCCGTCCACGATGCGCTGGCGGAAAATGCCCAGCTCATAGCAGATCGAGTAGCCCGTCGCGGGGATCTCCAACGTCGAGAGCGAGTCAAGATAGCACGCCGCAAGACGGCCAAGGCCGCCGTTGCCGAGCGCGGCGTCCGGCTCGGCCTCGAACACGTCCGACGCCTGAAAGCCCAACTCCTCGATCGCCTTGGTCAAGATCTCGCTCACGCCGAGGTTATAGGCGTTTTTCCTGAGGCTCCTCCCCATGAGGAACTCCATGGACAGGTAATGCACCTGACGCGCGCGTTTCTCGCGCGTATTCCGTTTCGTCGCGATCTCGCGGTCCGCCATGATCTCGCGCAGCACGAGCGCGCTCGCACGCATCATCTGCGCCTCGGTCGCCTCCTCCACGGCACAGCCGAAGCTGAGCGCCAGCTTGTCGCAGATGGCCTTTTTCATTTTCTCTACAGTGTTGATGGATGACATGGATTCTAAAACAGCTCCTATACTGGTGATGTGCAGCCATTGCTGCTTCACAGCAACGACTGATATATATTATGATACGCTCCCGCGCTGCGCTTCCAGCTGAAGTCCTCGCTCATGCCGCGTTTTTGCAGCGTGCGGAACGCGGCGGGATTATCGTGGTAGAGGTCGATCGCCTCGCAGACGACGTGGCACATATCGCCGGCGTTGTAATTGGCAAAGCTGAAACCGTTGCCCTCGCCGTTCCATGCCTGATAGGCGTGGACGGTATCCTTAAGCCCGCCGGTCTCGCGCACGATGGGCACCGTGCCGTAACGCATGGCAATCATCTGGGAAAGACCGCAAGGCTCGCTCTTCGACGGCATGAGGAACAGGTCGGCTCCCGCATAGATCTGACGCGCGAGCGCGTCGGAGTAGCCGAGATACACCGCGACCCTGCCCGGATAGCGCGCCGCGGCGTAGTTGAAAAACGCCTCGTACTGCGCCTCGCCCTTGCCGAGCACGACGAACTGGACGTCCTTTTCCATGATGGAGTCCAGCGCCTCGCACACAAGGTCGAGCCCCTTGTGCGACACCATCCGCGTAATCATCGCGACGATGGGCGTGCCGGAGCGAACCTGAAGCCCGAGCGTCTGCTGAAGCTGCTCCTTGTCCTTCGCCTTGCCGGCGATCTTCGCGGGGCTGTAGGGCTCGGCGATATTTTTATCCTTGCGTGGGTCGTAGCTCTTGACGTCGATGCCGTTGAGCACGCCGTGCAGCTTCGCGTCGCACATCGCGATCACGTTTTCGAGGCCGTGCGCAAAGTAGGCGTATTTGAGCTCCTGCGCGTAGGTGGGGCTGACGGTGGTGACGGCGTCGGAGTTGACGATCGCTCCCTTTAAGAGGTTGATGTCATCCTCATATGCCATCGTTCCGCCGTCGTACCAGCCCGGCGCGAGGCCGAACAAATCGCCGAGCAGCTCGCGCCCGTAGCGGCCCTGGTATTCTATGTTGTGGATGGTGATAACGGTACGGAAGCCCTTGTAGAACTCGTCGCGCACCGCTTCATCGTGGATATAGATGGGCACAAGCGCGCTTTGCCAGTCGTTGCAGTGAACCACGTCGGGGCGCACATGCAGGTCGCGCAGCAGCTCCGTCACCGCGCGGGAGAAGAAGCCAAAGCGCTCCGCGTCGTCAAAGTAGCCGTACAGCTCCGGCCGCTTGAAATAGTATTCGTTGTCGATGAAGTACCACGTCACGCCGTCTTTTTCCAGCGAGAACAGTCCGCAGTACACGCTGCGCCATGAAAGACGCACATAAGTCCACTTTTCAAAGTGCAGCCGCTCCTGCCACTTGTCCGAGACGCTCTGATACAAAGGCAGAATGACGCTCACGTTGTCGCCGCCCTTGGCAAGCGCCTGCGGCAGGCTCCCCGCCACGTCGGCAAGTCCGCCCGTCTTGCAGAAGGGCGCCGCCTCGCTTGTCACATACAGTACGTTCATTAAGAGGCCCTCCCTTTCCGGTTTCGCTCTTCAGACCACGCTGTTCTTTGCGATCACAAGCGGGTAATTCTCATTGCCCGCAAGCTCCGCGCCCTCGCGCACGCCGACGTATTTGTCCGCGATTACGCAGCGAAGCGATGCGTTCGCACCCACCGTCGTGCGCTTGAAAAGGATGCAGTTTTTCACCGTCGCGCCTTTCTCCACCGTGACTCCGGGGAAGATGATGCTGTTCTCCACCGTGCCCTCGATAATGCAGCCGTCTGCGACGAGCGAATTGACGCACTTGCTCTCGGGCGCGATATAGGTCGGCGTCTCGTCGTCCTCCTTCGCACGCACCGGGTACTTCGCGGCGATTATCGCCTTGTAGATATCGGGACTGAGCAAGTCCATGCTGCGGTCGTAGTATTCCTTGACCGTGCGGATCTGCGCCGCGGGACCGTCCCACACGTAACCGCGGATGTTGAGCGATGGACACATCGCGGCGAGCACGTCGCGCCGGAAGCTGATCTTCTCCTCGGCGGTACACTCGTCCACAAGCCGCAGCAGCAACGCCTTGCTGAGGATGTAGATCTCCAGACAGTGATATCCCTCGGACACCTTGGGGTCGCAGAGCGTCTTGACGACGCGGCCCGTATCGTCGAGCTGGATGAACGTCGCGTTCTCGGGGTTGTCGTAGCGCGCCGTGCACACGCAGGTAATGTCCGCGCCGGAGGTGATGTGCCGGTCAAACACGTCCGAGAGCGGCAGGGTGATGATCACGTCGCTGTCCGCGAGCACCACGTAGTCCTGCCGGATCTCGGAAAGGTACGACCGGATGCTCGCAAGCGCCTCGAGCTTGCCGCGAAAGACCTCGCCGGGACGGCAGCGGTTGCCGCCGGCAAATGGAGGCAGCAGACGGAGACCGCCGTACTTGCGGGACATATCCCACGTCTTGCCGTTGCCGAGGTGGTCGAGCAGGCTTTGGTAGTTGCCGTGCAGCACGACGCCGACGTCGGTGATGCCGGCGCTCTGCATGTTCGAGAGCATGAAGTCGATCACGCGGTAACGCCCGCCGAAGGGAATGGAGGCGCTCATGCGGTGCTCGACGAGCTCACGCAGCCCCGGTGTCTTCTCGTAGGAGAAGATGATGCCGTGCAGCCCGTTCATCTCGCCACCTCCTTCATGTTGCGGTTGAGCATGCGGCGCGCCGCGAGAACATAGCCCGTCGGCACCTCGGTCTCCGGGCCGACGACCGTAACGCCCCAATCTTCGCTGCCGTCCGGCCGCGCGCCGATGACGGCGTTTTCGCCCACGACGCTGTTCTCGCCGATGATGGCGTAGTAAACCCGCGCGCCCTTTTTAACGGCCGCGCCGGGCATGAGGATGGAATACTCCACGCTCGCGCCCACCTCGATCGAGCATTTTTCGGAGAGCACGGAGTTCTCCGCGCTGCCCTCGACGATACACCCGCGCGTGATCGCGCAGTGCTCGACGTGCGAATCTCTGGCAAGATAGGCAGGCGGCGCCGAGACGCTGCGCCCGTAGATGGGCCAGTCGCTCTCAAAGAGGTCAAGCCCGCTGCCGGTGGCGAGCATGTCCATGTTCGCATCCCAAAGCGAGTCAAGCGTGCCGACGTCCTTCCAGTAGCCCGCGAAGCGATAGGCGACCATCTTCTCGCCGTTCCCGAGCATCGCGGGGATGATGTTCTTGCCGAAGTCGTTCTCGCTTTCGGGATCGTTCTCGTCCGCGATCAGATACTCGCGCATCTTGCTCCACGTAAAGACGTAGATGCCCATGGACGCAAGGTTGCTCTTGGGTTCTTTGGGCTTTTCGGCGAACTCGGTGATGTTGTCCTCCCCGTCCACGCTCATGATGCCAAAGCGGCTCGCCTCGCTCCACGGCACCTCCATCACAGAGATGGTGCAGGCCGCGCCGGACTTCTTGTGCCGCGCGACCATGTCGGCGTAGTCCATTTTGTAAATGTGGTCGCCCGAGAGCACCACGACGTAATCGGGGTCGTACATATCCACAAAGCCGATATTCTGATAGATCGCGTTCGCCGTGCCCTTGTACCAGCTCGCGCCGGTCGCGCTTTGGTACGGCGGAAGGATATGCACGCCGCCGTCGTCGCGGTCGAGATCCCACGGTTGGCCGGAGCCGATGTAGCTGTTGAGCTCAAGCGGACGGTACTGCGTCAGCACGCCCACGGTGTCGATGCCCGCGTTGGCACAGTTGGACAGCGGGAAATCAATGATGCGGAACTTCCCGCCAAACGGTACGGCGGGCTTTGCCATATTCTCCGTCAGGACGTAAAGCCGACTTCCCTGCCCGCCGGCCAGCAGCATGGCGATGCACTCTTTTTTCACGCTGAGATCTCCTCCTTCGCTTACTTTGCCTTGGTCGTCCTCGTTGCATTCGCGGTTTTCTTGGTTTTTGCCGCCTTTGCGGCCTCCGTTTTCTTTTCCGTCCTGGCGCTCTTCGTTGTTCTGGCGGCCTTTGCCGCGGCGCGCGGCTTTCTTTCCGCCGTCTTTTTCGGTTCGCCCGCCTTCTTCGCCGGGAGCTTGCCGGAGCCGCGGAAGAACAGCGCGCCGTAAGGCGGGATCTTCACGGCGATGGACGTCTCTTTTCCATGCGACGCGACGCGCTCGCACGGAACCGTTCCGTTGTAGTTCCAGCCGCTGCCGCCGAACTCGGGACGGTCGGTGTTGAACACCTCTTCGTAAGCCTTTTTTGGCGGAACGCCAAAACGGTAGCCTTCGTAGGCGTTGGGCGAGAAGTTGACCAGACACACAAGCTCGTTCCCCTTCTTATCGCGGCGCAGGAACACAACGACGTTGTTTTCATTGTCGTCCGGCACGATCCACTCGAAGCCCTCCCAGGAAAAGTCGATCTCCCACAGCGGCGGATTGTCAAGATAGAAGCGGTTGATGGCGCGGAAAAAGTCCTGCGTCTGGCGGTTTTCCAAGTTTTCGCGCAGCAGATACCAGTCGATCTCGTTCGCGAAATCCCACTCGTGCCACTGGCCAAGCTCCGCGCCCATGAACGTAAGCTGCTTGCCCGGATGAGCATAGAGGTACGCCGTAAAGCCGCGCACACCCGCGAGCTGGCCCCAATCGTCGCCGGGCATCTTACCGCGCAGCGATCCCTTCATGTGTACCACCTCGTCGTGCGAGATGGGCAGCACGTAGTTTTCGGAAAAAGCGTACATCAGCGAGAACGTGATGTCCTTGTGATGGAACTGGCGGAACCATGGATCGAGCTTCAAGTAGTGGCACATGTCGTTCATCCAGCCCATATTCCATTTGAGGTTGAAGCCGAGCCCGCCCACATCCGTCGGGCGCGTCACAAGCGGCCACGCGGTGGACTCCTCCGCGACCATCATCACGCCCGGATCAATGGAAAACGCCATGCGGTTGAGCTCGCGCAAGAACTCGATTGCCTCCACGTTCTCGTGCCCGCCGTACTGGTTGGGCGACCACTCGCCCGCGCGGCGGTCGTAGTCGAGGTAGAGCATCGACGCCACCGCGTCCACGCGAAGACCGTCGATGTGGAATTCACGGAGCCAAAACGCGGCGGACGAGAGCAGGAAGCTCTTGACCTCGCCGCGTCCGTAGTCGAACACGCGCGTGCCCCAGCTCAAATGCTCGCGCTTGCGCGGATCCTCGTATTCGTAGCAGCTCGTGCCGTCAAAATCGCGCAGGCCATGGGTGTCCTTGCAAAAGTGCGAGGGCACCCAGTCCAATATGATCGAGATTCCCTTTTCATGCATCTTGTCCACAAAATACATGAAGTCCTTGGGCGTACCGTAGCGCGAGGTCGCGGCAAAGTAACCCGTGACCTGATAACCCCACGACGCATCGAAGGGGTATTCCGTGACCGGCATCAGCTCCACGCAGTTGTAGCCAAGGTCGGCAACGTACGCCGAAAGCTCGTCCGCGAGCGAGCGGTAGTCGTAAAACGCGCCGTTTTCGCGTCTGCGCCACGAGCCGAGGTGCACCTCGTAGATGTTGAGCGGGTGGTCGTAGACCTGCTTTTCCCGCCGCGTCTTCATCCACTTTTCGTCGTGCCACTCATAGCCGCGGATGTCGTAGAGCTTGCTCGCGGTGCCGGGGCGCGTCTCTGCGTGGTAGGCATACGGGTCCGCCTTGAGCGTCGTCTCGCCCTTGGGGCCGGTGACAGCGAATTTGTAGACGTCGAACTCGGCAAGTCCGGGGACGAACGTCTCCCACATGTCCTGATCGTTGCGCCACATCGGGTGCGCCCAGCGATCCCAGCCGCAGAAATCACCGACGACCGACACCGCCTGCGCGTTCGGCGCCCATGTGCGGAAGACCCAGCCGGTCTTACCGTCGCGCTTCGCCGGATGCGCGCCGAAGTAGGCGTAGGCGTCGTACAGGTTGCCGCCATAAAACGCCATCGAGTCGAGCCGCGTCATATCGCCCATGTGAATCTTCCCCCTACCATATTATTTTTGCCGCAAGCTTATTCCGGTTTTTCCTGAACGGCGGCGCCTCCGTCCAGCGTCAGGCCAAAATCGCGCTCCACGCTTGAAAGGTCACGGTTGAGCATGCTCTCCATCACACGGATGTCCGCGTCCACGTCCATCGCCTCGCTGCGGAAAAGGTCATCGAGCTGCTTTTCAAAATTCTCCAGCAGCGTATCCATGATCGACTCGATGCGCTCCTTTGCCTGATGCAGGTTCTCGCCCTCGATGCCCGCCTCCTCAAACTCCGTGTACGTGCCGAGCAGCTTGAGCGTCGTGGGCAGGTAGTAGTCGAAAAACGTCGAAGCCTGCTTCTGCTTCTCGGGATGCGCTTCGACCTCTTTCAATATCTTGCCCGCGATCTCCTCCATGCGGTCGAGCTTTTCGGAGAATACTGGGTCGGGGATGCGGTCGTTCGCCTCACGGATGGCGCGCAGCGCACCGGAATATCCCTCCTGCGCCTCCTTGGGCGTGAGGTTTTCTTTCTTTGTGCGCTCCTGAAGATACCGCTGATAGGCGTCGGCGCTGCGGAACAGGATGCCGCGCCCCGCGTCGAGGAAAGCGCCCGTGCCGAGCATCTTCTTTTGCAGCATATACTCGACGTCCGCCTCCACCACGCCGCGCTTTTTGCCCGTGATCATCATCAGTTCTTCGACCGTCACATAGTCGCGCTCGCCCATGAACGCTTTGTAGCGCTCGATACGGTTGCGCCGGCGCTGCATCTTAATGCCGAAGTTGAGCATCGTCCCGCCGCCGGCAAGGAACCCCACCGCGTAGAACAGTCCGCTCCAGTCGATCCAGCCGGAGAAGATGTTCCCAAGCTCCGACAGCAGGCCGAGTCCGCCGATAACCCCCATGATGACGCCGATGATCTGCAATATCCTCGCGCTCTTGCTCGTGTCGCTCGGCGACTTTGTGACCTTCTTTGCCGCGTTCTCCACGCGTGAGGTCGTCTCCCGCGTCGCGGTGCGCTGCTCCGTTTTGCGCACGCCGGAGGTGCGCTCGGCCTTGGCGGTCGTGCGCGTCGCCGTGTAGGTCGTGCGGCGCACGGGGCGGCGCTTGTCATCCTTGAGCTTGTTGATCAGCAGGATAAGGCCGATCCACCAGCCCCAACCGCTCACAAAAAGCAAGCCGATCAGTGCCCAGCTGAGCCAATCGCTCCCACCGCCCGACGAGCTGCTGCGCGTGTAGCCGGTCTGGCTCGCGCCGGACTGCAAATGTCCGTTGTCGCTCGGTCGGAACGACCCGGTATTTTCGTCATACTTCCATTCTTCGCTCATTTTGGCTCCTTTTCACCCCATTGGGTCAGTTTTCTCTTGTTGCCGTGCTCGTCCACGATATAGGTGTTGTCGAGCTGCGCCTTCAGGCTGCCCGTCACGGCGTTGACGTATTCCTGCCGCAGCGCCGCGCGTTCGATCTTTTCCTCGTCCGTCAGGCCCTCCGGCGTTTTCGCCTTGCGCGCCAGTTCATTGATGCGGTCGATCTTCTTTTGTTCCATGTTGTTTCTCTTTCTTATAAATAGCGATGTATTACGATCGCCGTTCTGCCCTTTTTGCTCTGGCCTCCGACTTCGGCGAGCTCAAATTTCCCCAGTCCGCGCGCGGAGACGACGTCCCCCTCGCGCACGGGAGCGTCCGGCTTCACCGTCTCACGGTGTCCCAGCTGCACGCGCCCCGAGGCGATCAGCTCCGCCGCCTTCGCGCGGCTCATGGAAAAGCCCGTCGCCGTCACCGCGTCCAGCCGCAGCGTCGCGACCGTGTCGCGCAGCTCCTTCACCCGCCGTTCCGGCACGATGATCGCCCCGAGCGCGACCCGCTCCGGCGAGAACCGCGCGCGTCCCGCGCCCGTCCATTCCCGCAGCAGGTATTCCGCCGCGTCCGCGCACACGAGGACGTCCGCCGACCCGTCTGACACAAGGATGTCGCCGAGCTTGCCGCGCGCGACGCCGAGCGCCATCAAGCTCCCGAGCAGGTCACGGTGCGCCGGCGCGTCCTCCGCGCGCCACCGCACACGCAGCGCCGCGATGCAATCGTCCTCGTCCGGCGTCTCCTGCCAGTCGGGCAGGAAACAGAGCATTCGCCGCTCAGCGCGCTCATAGCCGCCGGCAAACGCCCAGCCGTCGTGGTATTTCGCGGCGTGGAGCAGCTCCTCCGCGCCGCGCGCCTCGGACGGACTCAGAAAATCGGTGTGCGCGGGCACGTTTCTCCCGCGGCTCGCCTCGCACTTGTCCAGCACATGCGCCAGCAGCACGCGCTCCTCCGCGCCGTGCGCCGCGCGGTCGAGCAGAGCCTTTCTGTCCATTGTCTTCTTCCCGCTGTATACATAGTCTTCCACGAATAAGAATAGCACAAGCGGCATCGTTATGCAAGGCAAAAAAGGCGAGGCTTGCAAAATGCAAGCCTCGCCTTCGCGCAGCCGTTATCTGACGCGGATAATGCACTTGACCGTCGCATCGCCCACCTGCGCGGTGACGTACGCCTTGCCGGTGCTCACCGGAGTCAGCTTGCCGTCCGACGAGACCGTGACCACGGAGGGCTTGTCGCTCGTCCACGACGAAACGGGCACATCCGTGCCGACGACCTTGAGCGAAATCGGGTCGCCGCCGATCTTCACCGTACAGTCGAAACAGTGCTCGTCGGGATCCTTTTGCAGCGTCGTGCCATAGTTGGTCTTGATCGACAGCGCGGACACGTCCACATGCGCGCCGGAGTTCGCGGGCGCGCTCGGCGTACTGGGCGTACTCGGGGCGCTTGGCACAGTCGGCGTGTTCGGCGCGGCCGAGCCGGGCGTCGCGGGCTTGGTGGGCACGATGGGCTCCGCCACCATGGGCGCGTCCGCCGCCGCCGCGGTCTTGCCCGTGTTGCGAACGCGCACCTTGCAGGAAAGATCGCGGCTGCCGACCTTACAGTGCGCCGTCGTGTCGCCGTTCGCGACCGCCGTGACCATGCCCTCGGCATTGATCGTGGCAACGTTGGGGTTATCAATGCTCCACGTCGGCGCCGCTTCCGTGCCGGAAAGCTTGATCGTGAACTTCTCGCCCGCGTAGCCGAGGGTGAAGTCCTCTCGGTTGAGCTTCGCGCCCGAAACATCCACGTTTTCGGCGGCGGGCTGCGGTTCAGGCTGCGGTTCAGGCGTGACGTTCTCGGGCGGTACGGGCGGCTGCGGCTCCGTTTCGCCGCTTTCGCCAGCGTTTGCGTCGAAGAACGGATCGACCGTGTTTGGGTTGCTCGCGGGGACGGCGGGCTCCGTGTTCTGCGCCGCAGGTTCGTTATTTGCCGGCTCGGGCTTCTTGTCGGCGGGTACGATGCTGTCCCCGAACAGATACCAGCTTAAAAGCGCCAGCACCGCGACCAGCACGACGATCAGCGCGCCGCGGGCGGACTGCGCCTTCTGTCTGTCGGCAATGTGCCGCTTCGGACGGTACTTGAGTCGGCGCGGGTTATCGTCCTCCTCCTCGCAGAAGGGGCATCTCGGATAACTGGAGGAGTATTCCTCCCCGCAGGTCGGGCATCTGATCAGATCCATTCCGTACTCCTTACCTGTGAAAAATTATGTAAACCAGCACTATGTAAACTTCATTATGTAAATGCATACATTTACATAATATCACTTTTTTCGCTGTCGTCAACCTTTCTTTCCACGAAATTTTTGTTCTTTTGGCGGCACTCCTTGATTTTCGTGGGGAAACGACCTATAATGGCAAGGAAAAACAAGGCAGGAAAAACAACAGGAGGCATTGCGATGGGCGTCATGTTTATCGGTGTCGCGGGCGGCACCGGCTCGGGCAAGGCCACGCTGACCGACCACTTGAAGCAGCATTTCGGCGACGATATCACCGTCATCCACCACGACAGCTACTATAAGCGTCAGGATCTCCCCTTTGAGGAGCGCTGCAAGCAGAACTACGACCATCCCGACGCCTTCGACACGCCCATGCTCGTCGAGCACCTGCGCGCGCTCAAGGCGGGTAAGCCCGTGCGCGTGCCCGTCTACTCCTACGCCGAGCACCAGCGCACCGACGAAACGGAGCTTGTGCGCCCGTCCAAGGTCGTGGTGGTCGAGGGCATCCTCATTTTCCACCACCCCGTCCTGCGCCAGATGTTCGACATCAAGCTCTTCGTCGAGACCGACGCGGACGTGCGCATCCTCCGCCGCGCGCTGCGCGACGTGCGCGACCGCGGCAGGACGCTTGAGAGCGTCATCACGCAGTACCTCACGACCGTCAAGCCCATGCACGAGCAGTATGTGGAGCCGACGCGCAAATATGCCGACATCATCGTGCTCGAAGGCGGGCGCAATCTCGTGGCGCTGGACATGATCATGCAGCGCATCGAAAACCACATCGCCACCACCGACGTGCTCACGCAGGAGGCGGAGAGCGGCGGAAAAGCAGACGTCATCGCGGAATAAAAGCGAATAGATCAGGAAAAGCCCAGCGTCTGTCGGCGCTGGGCTTTTCCTTGGTTGCAAAACAGGTCTCACTCCGCCAGACGCAGCACAACGCCCACAGCGGCGGAGCCGAGGATAAACACGATGGGGTGCCACTCCTTCGTCTTCTTGACGAAGTTCGTCAGCGCGATCAATACCGCCGCCAAGACGAGCAGCCGCCAGTCGAGCGCGGCGAGGCCGTTCGGCAGGAACGCCGCCTTCACCACCAGTATGCCCGCGGCAAAAATCATCGCCGTCGAGGCGGGGCGGAGACCGTAAAACGCGCCGTTTACATACTTGCTGTCGCGAAATCGCTGCAAAAACGCAGAGACGATCAGAATAACAATAATACTCGGCGTGATCAGCCCCAGCGTCGCCACGACCGCGCCGCCGACGCCTCCCGTGAGGAAGCCCACATAGGTCGCCATATTGACGCCGATGGGGCCCGGCGTCGATTCCGAGACCGCCACCATATCGGCGAGCTGCGCATGGGTAAACCACCCGGTACGGTCGGAGATGTCATAGAGGAACGGCAGCGTCGCCATGCCGCCGCCGACGGCGAAGAGGCCGGTCTTAAAAAACTCATAGAAAAGGCGCGGATAAATCATCTCGCCGCGCCCCCCTTCTTGTCTCCAACACCCGACAGGGCACGGAGAACAACGCCGCTCACGCCCGCAAACACAACGAACACCACCGGCGACCAATCGGTCAGGATCGCGCCCGCGGCAACGAGCAGGAAGACGCCGCGCGTCCACCAGTCAATAACAGATTTCTTTCCCAGCTTCCAAACCGCGTTCGCGATCAGCACGCACACGCACACCCGGATTCCCGCGAAGGCGTCTTTGACCCACGCAAGCTCCGAAAACCGCGTGATGACGCCCGCGAGCAGCGCGATAATGACGATAGACGGGAACACGACGCCGAGCGTCGCGGCGATCCCGCCCGCCACGCCGTCTTTTCTGCGCCCGATAAACGTCGCGGTGTTCACGGCGATGACGCCGGGGGTACACTGTCCGATGGCAAAATAGTCGGCAAGCTCCTCCTCGGTCGCCCAGCCCTTGTTCTCCACGACCTCGCGCTGGAGAATAGGCAGCATCGCGTAGCCGCCGCCGAAGGTCATCACCCCGACCTTGGCGAAGGTAAAAAACAGCTCCAAGAGCTTTTTGTACAAGCAAACGACCCCTTTCAGCCAAAAAAGAGGCTATGCCTCTTTTTTGCGTTTATTCAACATATCCATACAGCCCGCGCACTGAGACCTCGCCCGTGCGGATGGTCTCCTCCGTACCGTTGCCGCGCACGACCTGAAGCCCCAGTTCGTCGTCGACGCCCGTGGCACGCACCTTTTCGTGCACATCCTCCCACAGAAGCTGCACCTCGCTGCCGATGGTCAGACAGTCGCGCCGGTACATCTCCAAATACGGCCCGAGCTTGTGGCGCAGCAGCGCCGCGTAAAGTGCGTCGAGCTCCTCGATCATCGCCGCCGCCAGCACCGCTCGGGAAACGCTCTCCCCCGTCTCAATGCTCAGCGAGGTCGCGACGCCCTCCAGCTCTCCGGCGAAGTCCTCCTCCGTCTGCGCGACGTTGACGCCGATGCCGATGATGACATATTGCAGCGCCCCGCTCTCGCCCTCCATGCTCAGCTCCGTCAGGATACCGCAGAGCTTACGGCCTCCGAGCACGAGGTCGTTCGCCCACTTGATGCGCGGGCGGACGCCCGCAACGCGCTCGATCGCGTTGCACATCGCCACCGCCGTAAAGCCCGTGATGGGCAGCAGGCGGTTCGGTTCGACCGGGGGGCGCAGCAGCGCCGAGAGGTATACGCCCTTACCGGGCGGGCTTTCAAAGCTTCTGCCGCGGCGGCCCTTGCCCGCCGTCTGCGTGTCGGCGACGGCGACCGTGCCGTCCACCACGCCCTCGGAAGCGGCGCGTTTTAAGTAAGCGTTTGTGGAATCGACCGTCTCAAAGCAGCAAAGCTTGCGTCCCACCAGCCGTGTCCCGCCGAGATTTGCGCGGATCTCCGTCTCCGTCAGGCGGTCCGGCGCGTCCATCAGGCGATAGCCCCTGCTCTTGCGCGCCTCGATATCGTAACCGTCGCGGCGCAGGGCGTTGACCGCCTTCCATACCGCCGCGCGCGTGATGCCCAGCTCGCTGCTGATCCCTTCGCCGGAAATAAACCGTCCGCTGCTCGATTGGAGCAGCTTCAATACCGTTTGTTTGCTCATGGCGCCCCCTTAGAACGTCTTTTCTGTAACCAAATGTAACCGAAACTGTTACCGATTTGAAATTGACAAGCAACCCGCCGACAGTTAACATAAGAAAGCTACCCGACAAGTCTTAATCGACTGTAGTATACACTATCTTTTCCCAGTTGTAAACCTTTAATAATTTTTGCTTGGTGCGCGGGCAATATTTTTCGCGTTTATTGTGTTTTTCCTCTTGCCCTATCACAAAATATAGCGTACAATACGATTTGGGATTCGACTTTTTTCGACAAGGATCATACTGTGAGTTTTTCTGATCTTCGGTTTATCTTTTATATATTACCGCTTTTTGTGCTGTTGCACACCATCGCTCCTTCCCGTGCGCGCAACGCGCTGCTCTTTCTCGGCAGCCTCGGCGTTTACGCCTACGGCGCGGGGCTGGACGGAAGCGGCGCCTACTCTCCGGAGGCCGGGCTGACCGCCGCCGGCATCCTGCTCGGCGCAACGGTCATCAATTACCTCTTCGCGCGCTGGATGTCGCAGGAGGAGCCGTCGCTGCGGCGCGAGTTCCTTTTTCTCGCGCTGTTTTTGGATTTCGGGGCGCTCTTTTTCTGCAAATATTTGCCCTCCGTGCTCTCGGCGCTTCGTCCCGTGCTGCACGAGGACTATTCGTTTTTGCGCATTGCGCTGCCGCTCGGCATCAGCTTCTACACGTTCCAGATGACGGCATATCTCATTGACGTTTACCGCGGCACACAGGAGGCGGAGACGAATTTTTGGGACTTTGGCGCGTTCGTGACGGCGTTTCCGCAGCTCACGATGGGGCCCATCCTGCGCTACGGCGATCTGCGTGAGGCGCTCAAAAGCCGCCGCCCCGGGCGTGAGGACATCGAGCAGGGCTTTCAGCTTTTTGTGATTGGGCTTGCGTTCAAGGTGCTGCTCGCCGACCAGCTCGCATATCTATGGGTGGTGCTGGAGCGTATCGGCTTCGATTACATTTCGACGCCGCTCGCGTGGCTTGGCGCGGTGGGCTACAGCCTGCAGCTTTACTTCGACTTCCACGGTTATTCGCTCATGGCGACGGGGCTTGGCCGGATGCTGGCGCTTCCCGTCGCGCGCAACTTTGACGAACCGTATCTCTCTCGCTCGATAAGTGATTTCTACCGCCGTTGGCATATCACGCTCGGCACGTGGTTCCGCGACTACCTGTACATCCCGCTCGGCGGGAGCCGCCGCGGCATGTCCCGCACGATCCTTTCGCTCGCGCTCGTTTGGTTGCTCACCGGATTGTGGCACGGACCTACGCTCAACTACCTCATTTGGGGCGGCGTGCTGTTCGTGTTCATCGCGCTGGAAAAGCTCTTTTTGCGCCGTGTGTTCGGCAAGCTGCATGTATTGCCGCATCTCTATCTGCTCGCGGTCATCGTGCAGACCTGGGTGATTTTCCGCGTCGACAACCTCGGCGATCTCGCGGCGTATTTCCGCCGCCTGTACCCCTTTTTCGGCAACTCCGCGGCAATCAACCACGGCGATTTTCTCAAGTATTTCTCCTCCTACTGGTGGCTGTTTGCCGTCGGCGTCTTTTTCTGCCTGCCGTGGCCGCGCCGCTGGTATGAACGCCACCGCGGCAACGCGCTGGTTTGGGTTCCGCTCTTCGCCCTGTTTTGGGTAAGCGTCTACTTCCTTTCCACCGGTTCCGGCAGCGCGTTCCTCTATTTCCGATTCTGAATCAGATGCGAGGTCTATTGATGAAACGTCCTTCTTCTCCGCTTGTTTGGCTTTGCGCCGCGGGCACGGTCGCTCTCGGCGCTTTGACCGTTTTCGATCCTACCGGCGTATACGCCGGCTATGTCGCCTCGCTCGACCGTGAGACCCCCGTCATCGCAGCGGTGTTCACCGCCGCGCAGGAGGGTATCTACCCGTGGAGCGCCCGTGACACAGCCGAGGACGCGCCGCACAGCCCCGCGTACCGCCCCCTGACCGAGACTGTCACCGACGAGGAGATGCGCTCCTCCGTCGGCAACAACGAACCGTTCCCCGAAGGCTCCGTCGCGCGCGAGGGCGATCCCGCCTCCGCGGTTCCCGTCGCGCCCGTTCCTGCGCAGAATGAGGGGGCCGGCGCAATTGAACCGGATGCCGGAGAAGCTGGCGAGCGCGTTTCCGCGCCCGTCTCCACGCCCATCTCCGCTCCGGCCGGTTTTGTCGCCGTGGACGAGAGCTGGTTCAACGACGCGCTTTTCATCGGCGACTCACATACCGAGGGCTTGTGCGACTACGGCGGACTGCCCAACGCCACGTACTACTTTAAGCGCGGCCTCGATGTCTGGTCGGTGATGAACAAGCCCTTTGTCGGCGGCAAGCAGACGATCCCGCAGGCGCTGGGCAGCCGCAAATTCGGCAAAATCTACATCATGCTCGGCATCAACGAGATCGGTTGCGGCACGACCGAGAGCTATGCCGCGCAGTACGCAGAGGTCGTCGATCGGCTGCGCGAACTTCAGCCCGACGCGTACATCTTCATTCAGGCGATCTTCCACACCTCGCAGAAAAAATCCGACTCCAGCATCTATAATAATGATACCATCAACGCGCGCAACGCTGCGATCGCCGCTCTCGCGGACGGGCAGCACGTGTTTTTTGTGGACTGCAACGCCGTCTTCGACGACGAAAACGGCGCCCTGACGCCGACCTATTCCGGCGATGGCGTCCATGTCAAGGCGCCGTACTACACCATGTGGCGCGACTATCTGATGCGTTTCGGCCTCTCCGGGGTCGACACGCCGGACGAACCCGTTGATCCCGGTGCGCCGCCCGTTCCCGTCTCCGCTCCCGCTCCGCACCCCGTCGTACACGAAAAGGACGAGCCGGACGAAGAGGTACCTGCCGTAGAGGAAAACGAACCGCTTGACACCGCCGACACGCCCGATGCGCCCGACACGCCCGATGCACCCGACACGCCCGATGCGCCCGACGAAGATCCCTCGCAGCCCGCGGAGGGTGCTCCAGTCACCGCTTCCGGCGAAACGCCCGCTGCGGAGAGTGCCGCACAGTCCGCTGGGGAACCCGCTGAGTCCGCACAGGCGCCTGCGGGCGCGTCGGAGAGTATCGCTCCGGCCGAAGCGCCCGACAGTATTTGACCTTTTTCAGAAAAAATGCGCCAAGAAGAAAAAAACAGCTTGACACGACCGTTCTCTTTGTGGTATGATACGCCTCGGTCGTGAAAAGCGGTTGCGGCAAAATGGCCAAGTAGCTCAGTTGGTTAGAGCGCCGGCCTGTCACGCCGGAGGTCGAGGGTTCGAGCCCCTTCTTGGTCGCCATTTGCTGCTGTAGCTCAGTAGGTAGAGCGCATCCTTGGTAAGGATGAGGTCGGCAGTTCGAATCTGCCCAGCAGCTCCAAAAGCAGCGGATTTCTTCGGAAATCCGCTGCTTTTCTGTTCAAAAAATTCCGAATCAACGTTTCAGTTTTGTCCGACTCACACGCTGACCCACAGCACGAAAGCCGCAAAAAGCACCGTCTGGACAGGGTAGGATGTTCTGTCCGGACGGCGCTTCTTTTTTGCCGCTTTACAGGTTCCGCGCCATGACCTCGCCCATCGTTTCGGCGGCGCGCTCCTGCATCGAGTTCATCGTGTGCGTGTAGGTGCGCAGCGTGAAGCCCGGATCGGCGTGTCCGAGCATCCCGCTGACCGTGCGGATGTCCACGCCGTTTTGGAGCGCGACCAGCTCTCCCTTCCGCAGCCCCGAGCAGAGTTCGAGGAAGAAAATCGGCAGTACGCCGCGCCAGTGTCGGCTTTGCAAACGCTGGTTTTTTCACCAGAGCGGCGAGAAATATATGTACTGTACCCGCGTCGTGCGTGGTGAGGAGACGAGGACGTGCAGGGACGTCGGCGCGCTTGCTGCGTTCGAGGACAAGGTCGCGGAGAACGAGCCGTGGAAGCTCTACAAGCGGGCGTACAAAAAATACTATGCGCGGTTCATGAAGGGGCGCATGAGCCGCGAGGAGCTTGCGTCGTGGACGCCCATCGCCGCCGTGCTGCGCGACGAGACGGAGGAGCTGTGGCGCGCGGCGGCAACGCAGGAGGAGAAGGCCGCGATCATCGAGCGGTATCGCGGACAGCTCAACTGCATATGAGAAACGGCGGAGCCGGTGCGCGTGACGCGCACCGGCTCCGTCGGGTTCTCTTTGTCTGCAGTTGGGAGATTTTTGCTCTGGCTTCAGTTCGCCACGTTCTCGACGAACCGCTCGATGATCGCCGCAAGCTGCGCGCGTGTGGCGGGAGCTTGCGGGGCGAGAAAGCCGTCCATGCCGTTGACGAGGCCCGTGCCGACCGCCCAGCGCATCGCTTCCAGCGCCCAGTCGGACACGCTCGCCGCGTCTGCAAACGCGCTCAGATCGGCGCGCGCGGCGACGTCGCAGCCCTGCGCCTTCGCGTAGCGGTAGAGCATCGTCGCAACCGCCTCGCGGGTAACGTTCGCCTCGCCCTCGAAGCCCTCGTCCGTGCCGGTGACGACGCCCACGGACGCCGCCCAGCTCGCCGCGCCGGCGTACCAC